>NZ_JBHLWL010000046.1:0-1915 GCF_042432965.1 Paracerasibacillus soli
GAAGCATGGTGACATGTGCAGCTGACGGATACTAATTGATCGAGGACTTGACTAGCTTCTTACTATAGTTGATTGTTTATTATATTTCTTATTTGGTTTTCAGGGTATAACTTACTTTGAATAGAATAAACTTGATTTTTTTAAAAAAACAATTATAATATTGATTGTCGAGTAAAAAGATCACTTGGCTATAATTCTATATTTGTCCATTCCACAGTAGCTCAGTGGTAGAGCAATCGGCTGTTAACCGATCGGTCGTAGGTTCGAATCCTACCTGTGGAGCCATGGAGAGCTGTCCGAGTGGTCGAAGGAGCACGATTGGAAATCGTGTAGGCTGCGAAAGTGGTCTCGAGGGTTCAAATCCCTCGCTCTCCGCCATGATATTTTAACATGGCCCGTTGGTCAAGCGGTTAAGACACCGCCCTTTCACGGCGGTAACACGGGTTCGAATCCCGTACGGGTCACCATAAATACGGAGGATTAGCTCAGCTGGGAGAGCACCTGCCTTACAAGCAGGGGGTCGCAGGTTCGAGCCCTGCATCCTCCACCATTAATAATTAAAGAATCTTTACATTATCGCGGGGTGGAGCAGTCTGGCAGCTCGTCGGGCTCATAACCCGAAGGTCGCAGGTTCAAATCCTGCCCCCGCAACCAAATCTTTAGATTTACATTGGTCCGGTAGTTCAGTTGGTTAGAATGCCTGCCTGTCACGCAGGAGGTCGCGGGTTCGAGTCCCGTCCGGACCGCCATTGACAAATTCATACATATTGGCTCAGTAGCTCAGTCGGTAGAGCAAAGGACTGAAAATCCTTGTGTCGGCGGTTCGATTCCGTCCTGAGCCATCTTTTACGGAGGGGTAGCGAAGTGGCTAAACGCGGCGGACTGTAAATCCGCTCCCTACGGGTTCGGCAGTTCGAATCTGCCCCCCTCCACCATTCTAGGGGTATAGTTTAATGGTAAAACGAAGGTCTCCAAAACCTTTGATGTGGGTTCGATTCCTACTACCCCTGCCAATTTCTTAATATGGCGGTCGTGGCGAAGTGGTTAACGCACCGGATTGTGGCTCCGGCACGCGAGGGTTCAAATCCCTCCGGTCGCCCCATATTTTATTGGGCTATAGCCAAGCGGTAAGGCAACGGGTTTTGGTCCCGTCATTCCTAGGTTCGAATCCTAGTAGCCCAGCCAATTAGCGGAAGTAGTTCAGCGGTAGAATACCACCTTGCCAAGGTGGGGGTCGCGGGTTCGAATCCCGTCTTCCGCTCCATCTTAATTTTATGTAATTGTAGGTGGCGGCATAGCCAAGTGGTAAGGCAGAGGTCTGCAAAACCTTTATCACCGGTTCAAATCCGGTTGCCGCCTCCAAGTCTTTTTTTATTTTATGCCAGTGTGGCGGAATTGGCAGACGCGCGGGATTCAAAATCCCGTGTCCCCTGGGACGTGTCGGTTCGACCCCGACCACTGGTATCGGAAGCCTTGATATATTGACGTTTTAACGGTTTATTAAATCGTTGGAGCGTCTTTTTTGGGCTCTACAATAAATAGTTGCTCTACAATAAATAGTGTTGGTGATAAAAATTCACTAACACTATTTTTAGTATTAGTAAAAATAGAAAACAAGTGAGTTTCCCTGTAGAATTAAAGTCGACCAAAACCAAATTCAGGAGGGAAATCACTTGTCTTACTCTAATAATATGAAAATTTTACTCGATATACAAGATAAAAACATCACGTATTACCTTACCAATGTCTGGTATCTATCCAACGTTTTTAAACTTAAAGAAACAGCGATTTTTCTGTAAAGCTTGTAATGCTTCCTTTATTGCACGTACATCAATCGTTAAAGAACACTGCTTTATTTCATATCATACAAGAGCTAAAGTACTTATAAAATCAACCGATGCACAATCACTAACTG
>NZ_JBHLWL010000046.1:2079-7087 GCF_042432965.1 Paracerasibacillus soli
AAAAAGAATCTGTTTATCCTGCCGCTTAAGTGGCAGGATAAACAGATCCCGAATCATTAATATTTTAGCGACCTTAATTCAGCCACCAACACTATTTGACAAAGAGCCAAAGAATTGCGTTTACCAAGCATTCGGAGAATGGTTCAGGAAGAAACTGATTTTAAAAATCCGAAACAAGCCTATGAAGTTTTGTTACAGGTACTTTTACAGGAGAAAAGTGATCGTTTTGTACGTGCAAAACAAAATAGAATCAGGGCGGCTAATTTCCCGCAGAAAAAGCTATTAGAAGAATTAGTTGTAGAGGCGTTACCAAATCAGACAAAGCAAAAACTACCATATTTAAAATCATTGGATTTTATTAAAGAAGGCCAAAATGTCATTCTTACAGGATCACCCGGTACGGAGAAGTCGCATATTGCCATAGGATTAGGGATGGAAGCCTGTTTAGCAGGATATAGAGTGTTTTTCGCAACGATACCGTTAATTAACCAGCTTAAAGAACATCGTTCTGAGAGAACACTGCGTTCATTTGAATTAAAATTTGAAAAATTTGACTTGGTTATTCTCGATGAACTTGGCTATATCTCATTTGATAAAGAAGGTGCAGAATTATTATTTTCTCACCTATCGTTACGTGCTGGAAGAAAATCAACGATAATTACAAGCAACCTGTCATTTTTAAAATGGCAGGAGGTCTTCCACGATTCAGTGTTAACCGCAGCATTAACCAATCGATTGACACATAAGTCCCATGTGTTAAATATGAATGGCCCTTCTTTCAGAATGAAAGAAACTGAAGAATGGCTAAAAACAAACGCAGGAGAAGTGGCTCAAAATTAGATTGCGAAATGGCTCACTTTTCACTTGCGAAATACAATTATCACCTTCTGATAAAAGTGGTTGATCAAGTGTTAAGAAATATCTGCTGTTTAACCTATTAATTCTTTTGTCATAATCTATGCTGTAAAAATAAATAAGTTTACTTACATATTTGATTAGCTTTAACTTCGTATAATAACTCTTAAAAGCAACATCCACTTCACTCTTATTTTTTTCGCTTGGAAATAAAACGGCCTTCTGGACAAGTTCATAGTTACTTTTTATCGCTAGAAAGCTTTTTACAATAGGATGAAGAACCTCCTTATTATCTTTTATAAACTTCCTCATTTTTACATTTTATCCCCCATAGGAACACCCCCACTTTATATATAAAAGAGATTAACCTATCTATATTATATATAAAGTGGGGGCAAATGTTCCCATTTGAAAACCTGCATTTTAATTATTTAGTTTATTTACATAGACCTTTTTCACTATATAGAGTTAAGGGATATTATTTTTAAAGAAAAAGATGGAGGGATATGTCATGTTAACTACCGAAGCACCTATTTGGGTATCTATTATAGGTAACTTTGGATTTCCAATAGCTATCACCTTTTATTTATTTGCTCGATTTGAAAAAAAGTTAGGGGAACTAGAAAAGGTGATTAACAATCTATCTAACACAATTAAAAAGATTGCTATTAAAAATAAAAATAGTGATTAAAGGTTTGTTTTTCCTATTTGTTAACTCTTTCTATTAACAGATGTACATCAAAAACAATATAAGGGGAGATGTTTATTTATGACAATACGCAATAAAATTATGACAGCATCTGAAGCCAAGACTTTACGGGATTTACACAGACAGGTTTGGGAAGGTATGGAAGGTTAAAAAGGTTACTCCGGAATCTATGGTACTGTTGTAGCTTTATGTAACGTTATACCACGTTTCAAGAAGTTCATGGGCCCAGTTTGCAAATGTTACAGGAATTGTCGACATTATTTGGCTAGCAACCCAACGAGAAAATAATAAAAGAAATATTGATAGTTTCAAAGGGGCGGAATCACAATTCGAAAGAGTTCGTTCGTTACTCGCTGCAGGAGACCATCAAAAGGCGGAAATTCAGATGAATTGGATAAAGCTCCCATCAGCTTCAAACTCTTGTGAATTTGCAGAGGGTACAGGTCTAATCCAGGAAAAGGATACAAAGTAATTAGAGTACAGTTAAAGAATGGAACTTGGGTTTCCTATACTAACTAACTTTAAACTTCTTATCCCCTCTTTTAAGAGGGGATATTTCTAATTAAAAAGTAATTTGTCAAATAATAAAATATTAGCTATAACAAAATACATAATAGTTAGAAAAAATCATTTAGAAAAGTGGAGTGGTTGTTTGAAGAAACATAAAATTAGCTATCTAATAGCTGGGTTTCTGATATTTTCTTTCATCATAATGCGGTTTTTTAATTTATCTTTCTCCTTACCTACTACATTTAAATCGATGGTTGAAAAACAAATTACTAAAGACAAACAAATAGACATTAAAGATTTAGATATGAACAAAACTATCCTTAATATTAGGATAGAAAAACCTTTTACATCGGCAAAAAAAATAGAAGAATATGAAACAGATGATAATGATATAATTTCAACTTTACTTAATAATGAACTTCGTTTCTACAAGGGTGGTAGATTCAAGGAAAGTAATGAAGAATATGACTTATATATTTACTTTGAAAGCTTTGTACGCAGGTATACTGTTTCCGAAGATTATATAAAAACCTTTGATGGAATTTATAAGATTTTAGATAAGGAAAATGACCTTTATGAAAGTCTTAAATCTCTATATAATCAGGTGCAATAAAATACTACTGATTATTTAGTATCCTTATCTTCAAAATAAAAAAAGCCCTTCTTGGGTTTGTCAAATAAAGTGTGTAAGTTAATTACATTTAATTGATATTTTCTCTAACCAACCTTAAGTGAATCTCACTTACTGTCGTATGCGCGAGCCATATATAAGGTGTTTCAACCAGCCACCATTGACTGTAGCGCCCGATTCCTAGTATTCGGTGGAAGGGGTCGGGACCCCGCCAGCGAATACTAGGAATCGATTTGTCCGTGTTATCATTTGTTGCAGGAGAGCTTTTAAGTTTTTCTTTTAGCTATCCTGCAATAGTACCACTACACGGACAAAAGCAAAGTCAATGATGGCGTATATTATTCGTAAGCTTATCTTTGAGTTAAATATACTTGTGTACTCTTTCTTCTAGTCCTTCATGAACTAGGAATTGGTTCATTATCATAGACCAATTCTGAATGCGACCATCTTCCCACTTTTTCTCTAATTCTTTTACTCGTAAATATAGAATCTTGAAAAGCGCGTTCTCGTTAGGAAATGCGCCTTTTTTAGTTACCTTTCTAAAGCTAGAATGGATACTCTCGACTGCATTTGTTGTATACATAATTTTTCTTATCGCACTACCATACTCAAATAGCTGTTCGACATGATGAAAGTTCCTTGTTCACACATTAATGGCACCTGGATAAGCTGACCATTGTTGTTTAAATGACTCAAATGCACTTTGGCTTGCCTTAAGACTTTGTGCACCATAAACTTTCTTTAATGAGGCAGTAAACGCCTTGTAATCCTTGCTTGGTACATATTTAATAGCATTACGTATTAAATGAACCATGCATCGTTGAACGGTAACGTTAGGGAAAATAGCACGCGCACCTTCTTCTAGTCCACTTACTCCATCCATGGAAATAAAGAATATATCTTCAACGCCACGTGCCTTAATTTCATCGAAGATTTGCATCCATTTGCGCTTACTTTCCGTTTCATTACTCCACAGGCCTAGAATATCCTTTTTACCTTCCATCGTATAACCTAAGAATGTGTAAACAGCATATTTCTTTGTTTCATATTCATTTCTAATCGTTGTAAACATGCAGTCTACAAACAAAAAGGCATAGCAATTGCTTAATGGACGAGTCTGCCACTCTTCTAACTCAGGTATTACAGAATCCGTGATTTCCGATATCATGTCATGGGAAATAGAAAAACCATAAATATCCTCAACAGTAGAGGCAATATCACGCTGAGACATGCCTTTAGCATACATAGAAATTACTTTGTCCTCAATAGCTGAAACGTCCCTTTGGCGCTTGGGAATAAGTTGCGGCTCAAATGATCCATCACGGTCACGTGGAGTAGCAATTTCCACTTCTCCAGAACTCGTACGTAATGTTTTCTTGCCATCCCATTTCTTCTATTGGTGATATCCTTTTCACTTTTATCATTAGATTCATAGCCCAAATGGTGATTCAATTCACCTTTTAACATCGCTTCTAACATAGGCCCAAAGATATCCTTAAAGGCATTTTGCATATCTTCTACCGATTTAGGTTGGTATTCTTCAATAATTTTATTCGCTAAGTTAACAGATTTGAAATCACGCTTAATTTTTGCCATTTAAATTCCTCCAATTCCATCTATTACTATTATGGTTGAAATAAAAAAATCTAAACTGATAAATAGAAGCCGTACGCACTTCTACTTACACAGTTTAGATTACACTCTCAGAAAATACGATTTGGATTAAATTGTGACTTAGTGTACTTCAAATGGGTGATTTACTTGAAGAACTCCATGATAAAAGACTTTAAATGTACAGTGATTTTACAAAGTATTGGAGTATATTAATAAAATATATGCAACTAACATCCATCATAGTGGTTCAAATTGGTTCAAGTAAAATCTATTTCAATACTTTTTCATATGTTTTTATCCATTTGTGATTATAATCTAGAAGGTATTGACTCTAATATCTATCATTATGTATAGAGGTTGAAAAAAAGTGAAAAAAAGGATTGACTTAAAGTTTTATAATGTGCTATATTAATAAAGTCGCTTTTTGGTAGTCGACAAATTAACTAAATAACTTAGAAAAAAGTTGTTTACTTTTAATTTAGAGTGTGATATAATTTAAAAGTTGTCGCGAAAAACGTGATATCATTTGCTCTTTGAAAACTGAACAGAACGACCAGTATTCGAAATAAATGGTAAAGGTGCTTTTAGTAACTTAGTTGCTAAGTGCTTGAATCAAAAACTTTGAAGAAAAACAACCTCGTTTTTCTTATTTATAGCTAAGAAACAACAAACTTTTTTGGAGAGTTTGA
>NZ_JBHLWL010000047.1:0-16637 GCF_042432965.1 Paracerasibacillus soli
GTTTTGAAATCTGTGAAGATAATTTAACCGATAAAACATACTTTAATAAAGTTTATAAAGAAGCGGTTGAACTTGCTGCTTATCTTTGTAAACAATACAAGTTAACCGAGAAAAATATTATCGGTCATTATGAAGGCTATCAAAAGAAAATTGCGAGTAACCATGGGGATCCACGTCATTGGTTTTCAAAGCATGGTAAGTCAATGGATACGTTTCGGGCAGATGTGAAGAAGGAATTAGCGAAAGGTACGTCAACGTCTAAGCCATCAACTGGCGGTAAGAAATTATATCGTGTTCAGATTGGTGCGTATAGTGCTAAAAAGAATGCAGATAAGCAACTAGAAAAAGCAAAGAAAGCTGGCTTTAAAGATGCGTTTGTGAAGTATGAATAAATAAAAACAACCGAGGAGTAGTTAAACTCTTCGGTTGTAACTTAAATGACTATTTGTTCTTCCACAATCGCGCCCGTTAATGGAACACAGCTTCAAATATTCTTTAGTTTTATTGCTCTTGTAGCAATAAATGTTTTAATGTACTTATCTAAAATTCTTGTGCCGCCAAAATCATCTTCATAAAAACCTGAAATCACAAAGCCAGCATCAATCTGCCCTTGGATTTGGTCTTCTAAAGTATGAGCATATTCTATGGTGTTGTTTGATTTGATATAATCTTGAATTTCATCCTTGGGCAAATAATCTAATGTCGATGAAGGTATGGAATTTTTAACATCAAGGATGCCTTTTCTTTCCTGATTATCATCAAAAATCCATAGTAATGGATTAGTAAATCCAGCAATTAAAATACCTTTATTTTTTAATACCCTCGATATTTCATTCCATACAGGTTTAACGTCCTTGACAAACAAATTGGAAACTGGATTAACAACAACATCAAAATATTCATCCCCGAAATCACTTAGGTCTGACATATCACCCTGTACCGTTCTTAAAGTTAATCCATCACGTTCTGCCACGATTTCATCTTGTTCTAATTGCTTTTTAGAAATATCGGTAACGGTTACATCTGCTCCAGCAGCAGCCAAAATAGGTCCTTGTTGACCACCACCAGATGCCAAGCATAATATCTTTAATCCATCTATAACTTCTGGAAACCAATCTCTTGGTACTGACTTTTCTGTTGTAACAGAAATCTCCCATTTACCAGTTTTGCTTTTTTCAATAGTTTCACTACTCACTCGTTGAGTATATCTAGAACCTTCATCAACTTTCTTATCCCAAGCATCACTATTATGTTTTATTAAATCCATTATTTTTCTCCCCCAATAGTAAAGAAACTAACCTTCTTAACATATCTGTTTTAGTTTAAGTTCTTCTCAACAATCATTTGGCCCGTTTGTTGAATAATCTACTTTCATTATATCTAGAACTTCAATTACATATCAACTATTAATCAACATATTACAGAAACAAGGGTTCGAATCCTATCTTTTTATCGCATATAGGTAGAAGACTATTTAGGAGGAAAACCATATGCGAATGACACAACTCTCATCTGAGCATCAAACACCAAATCATAAACCATCAAAACCAACTGAAGAACAACTTCAAAATGAACTTCATTTTCATCTTGCTGAAAAAATGCTCATGAAACTACGCGAAAAAGAACTCATTTCTCAGGAAGAATTCGATCAAATAAGTAAATTAAATCGTCAAAAATTCAATCCATTATTAGGTCCTTTAATGTGCGATAAACCTTGATATAACAGTGTTCTGACGCTAATATGTCACGTACAAGAAAGGAGGGTGAGTGGATGAGAAAGATAACAACACTTGATATGACAACATTTTCAGTAGTAAAACCGAAACAAAAGGTCGCTGCATATATACGGGTATCGACATCAAACGAGGAACAGCTGATTAGCTTAGAAGCGCAAAGACGACACTACAAAACTTTAATTGAAAATAATGATGAATGGCAGCTAGTTGATATTTATAGTGATGAAGGTATTACAGGAACGAAAAAGGATAGACGGCCAGAATTGCTTCGCTTAATATCTGATTGTGAAAAAGGAAAGATTGACCTCATTTTAACAAAATCTATTAGTCGATTTGCGAGAAACACAATTGACTGCTTGGAACTGGTTAGAAAGTTGATGGACTTAGGTGTGCACATATTTTTTGAAAAAGAAAACATCAATACGAATTCGATGGAAAGTGAACTCATGCTTTCAATCTTAAGTAGCCTTGCTGAGAATGAGTCCGTATCTTTATCAGAGAACAGTAAATGGTCGATTAGACAACGATTCAAACGTGGGACCTATAAATTATCGTATCCACCATACGGTTATGATTATATCGATGAACAAGTAATTGTAAATGAAGAACAAGCACAAGTGGTCAAGCGGATATTCAATAGTGTGCTTAAAGGAGTGGGAACAGAACGAATTGCCAGGCAGTTAAACGAAGAAGGGGTTCCAACAAAGCGAAATGGCAATTGGACGGGAAGCACGATTCGCGGAATAGTTAAGAACGAAAAATACACTGGAGATGTGCTACTTCAAAAGACTTTTACGGATGAGCATTTTAACCGAAAAGTAAATCAAGGTGAACTGGATCAATACTTAATTGAAAATCATCATGAAGCGATTATCACACATGCTGATTTTGAAGCGGCCAATCAGATGATTGAATACCAAGCAAGTCAGAAGAATGTAGCAGTAGGAAGCAGAAAATATTTAAATCGCTATCCATTTTCAGGAAAGATTGAATGCGCAGAGTGTGGCGATACCTTTAAAAGAAGAACTCACACTTCAACTCATAAAAAATATATTGCCTGGTGCTGTTCTACACATATCAAAAACAGAGATGAATGTTCGATGCTTTTTATAAAAGAAGAACGTATTCATCAAGCCTTTATTACGATGATGAATAAATTAAAGTATGGATATAGTTATGTATTAGTCCCACTATCCAAAGAACTAGAAACTTCAAACCAAGATGAAAACTATCAAAAAGTCACCGAGATAGAAGAACAACTCGAAGTTACAAAAGAAGAGCTAAATACATTAATTCAATTAATGACAAAAGGGTTTTTGGAACCAGCAATTTTTAATGAACGGAAAATCGAACTGTCCCAAAGACACATGAAGTTAAAAGAAGAAAGAGAGCAGTTACTGTATTTAATCAATGACGGTTCAAATCAGCTAAGTGAAGTGAAGCGGCTCATTAAATATTTTAAGCAAGGAAAATTCATAGATGCATTTGATGAAGAATCTTTTCAAGGCATTGTAAAAAAGATAATCGTATATTCACCTAATGAGATAGGATTTCATTTGAATTGTGGCATTACACTTAGAGAAAGGATTGATCGCTAATGGCACACACACCCTTTGGATATGAAATAGTAGACGGCAAAATTGAAATTCATGCCAGAGAAGCTGAGCAATTAAAGCTTTTAATCGCATCATACTTATCGGGCCAATCTTTAGCTAATGCAGCAAGGGAATCTGGTATTAATCGGTCACATGGCGGAATTACTAGAATATTAACAGATGAAAGGTATCTAGGAAATGAATTGTTTCCGAGATTAATTTCAAAAGAACAATTTGAACAATTAAAAAACGAAAGATTTAAACGAGCGAAAAAACTAGGACGATTAAATAGAACGAAAGAGGAAGAGTCATTTACACCATGTTTTGAATTTACGATCGGAGAAGTGGAAGACAAATACGACAATCCAATTAAACAAGCAGAATATGTATACAGCTTAATTAAAGAAGAGGTGACTTAAAATGGCTTTAGCAAGAAGTGTCACAGTTATCCCGGCGAGAAGAAGAACAAGAAATGTTAATGCTGAGGAAAAGGAGAAAATAAAAGTGGCGGCTTATTGCCGCGTATCAACAGATAGTGAAGAACAAGCAACTAGTTATGAAGTTCAAGTGGAACACTACACTACCTATATTCAGAACAATCCTGAATGGGAACTTGCTGGTATCTATGCGGATGATGGAATATCTGGAACAAACACCAAAAAACGTGAGCAGTTTAATAAAATGATTGAAGATAGCATGAATGGCAAAATCGATATGATCATCACAAAGTCCATCAGTCGTTTTGCGAGAAACACGCTGGACTGTTTGAAATACATTAGACAGCTTAAGGATAAAGAAATACCTGTGTTTTTTGAAAAAGAAAACATCAATACAATGGATGCAAAAGGTGAAATTATGCTCACCATCATGGCATCCCTAGCACAACAAGAAAGTCAGTCACTTAGCCAAAATGTAAAACTAGGAATACAATACCGATACCAGCAAGGTGAGGTGCAAGTGAACCATAATCGCTTTCTAGGCTATACAAAAGACGAAAACAACAAACTAGTCATCAATCTAGAACAAGCGAAAATTGTCAAAAGGATTTACAGGGAATATTTAGAAGGTGCAAGTTTAGTTCAAATTGCACGAGGACTTGAAGCGGATGAAATACTTACCGCAGCTAAACGAACGAAGTGGCGACCAGAATCGATTAAAAAGATTCTTCAAAACGAAAAGTATATCGGAGATGCATTGCTTCAAAAAACATATACCGTAGATTTTTTAACGAAAAAGCGAGTTGTCAACAATGGTCACGTTCCACAATACTATGTAGAAAATAACCACGAACCAATCATTCCAAGAGAGATTTACCTACAAGTTCAAGAAGAAATGATGCGAAGGGCAAATATTCGAAACGGAAAAACTGGAAAGAAACGAGTGTATAGCAGCAAGTATGCCTTGTCGAGCATTGTCTTTTGCAAAGAATGTGAAGATGTTTTCCGAAGAGTACATTGGAATAACCGAGGTTACAAGTCTATTGTTTGGAGATGTGTTAGTCGTTTAGAGGAAAAAGGCTCTGAATGTACGGCACCTACCATAAACGAGGAAACATTACAGGCAGCAGTGGTTAAGGCTATTAACGAACTTTTGACTAAAAAAGAGCCCTTCCTCTCAACGTTACAGAAAAACATAGCTACCGTCCTTAATGAAGAAAATGATAATACCACCGATGATATTGATAGAAAATTGGAAGAGTTACAACAACAGCTCCTTATACAAGCAAAGTCCAAGAATGACTATGAAGATGTGGCTGATGAAATTTACCGCCTTCGAGAATTGAAGCAAAATGTACTTGCAGAGAATGCAGAGCGTGAAGGAAAAAGGCAACGAATCGCTGAAATGACTGATTTCTTAAATGAACAATCCTGCGAGTTGGAGGAATATGATGAGCAATTAGTAAGGCGGCTTATTGAAAAAGTTACGGTATTTGATGATAAGCTCACTGTTGAATTTAAATCAGGTGTTGAAATAGATATTGAGATATAGGATATCAGAAATGGCGACCAATTGAGAGGTGTTACTTCCTTGATTGGTGGCTTTTCTTATTTACGGATTGACTTTGACTGTGAATATACGTATAATAATATCAACAATGTTGTTGATATTATTATTAATAAGGAGTGGACAACATGATTGATGTAAATGAGCTATTGGAAGAAGCTATTAGAGAAACTGAAAATCTAAATGATGGCGAAGTTTTTCTTGTTAAAGATTTATTCAAGGGATATGTGTGGAATAGGATACCCAGAAAGGATCGACTTCTGCTTGGAACGTTATTTTTAAACCATGTTAGCAAAATGAATGGTAATTTAAAGGCTATTGAAAAGACTTCATCTAATCAGCAGAGGTATAAAAAGACAATTGATAAGTTTTAACTATCTTTTGTGAAATTAAAAAAATTATAAATATGTTGAGTAGAAGCAAAAGATTTGGCTTGGAATTTTTACAGCAGTGAATCGATAAAAGGAGCATGCTTGATGGTAGATAATATTATTAAATCAGTAGCAGAGAAATTATCCTCTCTGTCTTATATAGAAGGTATTGTTTTAGGTGGTTCACGTGCAAGGGGCACCCATACAGAGGATTCGGATATAGATATCGGCATCTATTACAATTCAGAATCATTTGACATAAATACTATTAATCAATTCGCTACAAAGCTGGATGATGAGCATAGAAATAACCTTGTTGTACCTCCCGGAGCATGGGGTGATTGGATTAATGGCGGCGGATGGTTAGTCATAAACGGGTATCATGTGGATTTAATTTTACGTGATATTAAACGTGTGGAACAAATAATGAAAGATACAGAGCACGGAATTGTTACTGCCAATTATCAGACTGGGCATCCCCATGGTTATATTAGTGCAATGTATCGAGGAGAATTAGCGATTAGCAAAATACTATATGCTAAGAATGAAAGCTTATGCGAATTAAAAAAACAGGCAGAAACTTATCCCAATGCTTTGCAGAAAAGTTTAGTTAACTTTTTTATGTTTGAAGCAGGGTTCTCTTTAATGTTTGTAAAAGCAAATTCGGGAACAGACGATAAATATTATATTGCGGGTCATGTTTTTCGTATAGTTTCATGTTTAAATCAAGTGTTATTTGCATGTAATAATGCTTATTGTATCAACGAAAAGAAAGCTATAAAACTGCTTGAAACTTTTGAACATAAACCTGAAAAATATACCGAGAAGGTAAATCATATTTTTGAAGTACTCGGTATCTCACTTTTTGAATGCTACGACATGACCGAGAAGCTTTATAATGAAGTGAATGAAATTGTATCGGAGATAAATAACTTTTTAAACGAGGAGAGTTCAGATGAAAGAAAACAAATATGATGATAATATATTTTTTCAAAAATACAGTCAAATGAGTCGCTCGCAGAAAGGACTGGCTGGTGCGGGAGAATGGGAGACTTTGAAAAAGATGCTACCTGATTTTAAGGGTAAGCGTGTGCTTGATTTAGGATGCGGCTATGGATGGCACTGTATATATGCGATGGAAAACGGTGCTTCCTCTGTAGTAGGTGTTGATATTTCTCATAAAATGCTCGAAGTAGCAAAAGGAAAAACCCATTTTCCACAGATTGAATATGAATGCTGTGCCATAGAAGATGTGGATTTCCCAGAGGAGAGCTTTGATGTAATACTAAGTTCGCTTGCGTTTCATTATGTAGCAGACTATGAGAATTTAATAAAAAAGATATATAGGATGCTGAAGGCTGGTGGCAATTTAGTTTTTACAGTTGAACATCCTGTTTTTACTGCTCATGGAACACAAGACTGGTATTATAACGAAAAAGGAGAAATACTGCATTTCCCGGTGGACAATTATTATTATGAGGGCAAACGGACAGCTATGTTTTTGGAAGAAAAGGTTACAAAATATCATAGAACACTGACCACATATCTAAATACACTGCTTTCAAATAGTTTTATAATAAATCAGATTGTGGAGCCACAGCCGCCAGAGAACATGATGGATATTCCGGGGATGGCGGATGAAATGCGACGCCCAATGATGCTGATTGTATCGGCAAAAAAGAAGATGTAATAATATAGAAAAAATAAACGAGGAGTATGTAAATGAGATCAGAAAAAGAAATGATGGATTTAGTACTTTCTTTAGCAGAACAGGATGAACGTATTCGAATTGTGACCCTTGAGGGGTCACGCGCAAATATTAATATACCTAAAGATGAATTTCAGGATTATGATATTACATATTTTGTAAGTGATATAGAACCGTTTATATCTAATGATGACTGGCTTAATCAATTTGGGAATATAATAATGATGCAAAAGCCGGAGGATATGGAATTATTCCCACCTGAAGAAAAGGGATTTTCCTATCTTATGCTATTTGATGATTACAATAAAATTGATCTTACCTTATTGCCCTTGGAAGAGTTAGATAATTACCTAAAGGGCGATAAATTAATAAAGGTTCTAATTGATAAAGATTGTAGAATTAAAAGGGACATAGTTCCGACTGATATAGATTATCATGTAAGAAAGCCAAGCGCAAGGGAGTATGATGATTGCTGCAATGAATTTTGGAATGTAACACCTTATGTTATTAAAGGATTGTGCCGCAAAGAGATACTGTTTGCAATCGATCATCTGAACCAGATTCTACGGTTTGAACTACTTAGGATGATGTCGTGGAAGGTTGGGATAAAGACAGAATTTTCATTAAGTGTTGGGAAAAATTATAAGTATATTAACAAATACATTGATGAAGATCTATGGAATAGATTATTATCTACATATCGCATGGATTCCTATGAAAATATTTGGAAGTCATTATTTATATGCCACCAATTGTTCAGGGAAGTGTCCAAAGAGGTAGCAGAACTACTGGGGTTTGATTATCCAGAGTATGGTAAGAACATAACAAGATATACCGAGGACATGTATAAAAAATATGTTGAAAATGACTATTTTTAAAGATTAGCAAAGATTATTAACCATAAGCAAGGGGTGTAAATGTATGGAAAGTACTGATGTTATAAATGAAATTAGAGGTATATTACCTCGTAACTCAATTGGAAAATATGATTTACTAACTATTTTTACACATAAAACCGTTTTTGATAAAATTGTAAAAGTACTATCATTGGATTTTCAAAATAAAGTAGATTATGTGGCTGCCCCAGAAGCAATTGGATGGATACTAGGCACTGCCATAGCCAAAGAACTTGGAGTGGGGTTTATTGGAGTAAGAAAAGGTGATAAGCTGCCATACGCAAAAGAAGAGATTATTTCGACACATTTTACCGACTATTCAGGTCAAGATAAAAGCTTTGAAATATCTAAGAGTTCTATTGTGAGGAACAAAAGAGTTTTGATTGTAGATGATTGGATAGAGACAGGTTCTCAAATGAAGGCTTTAATAGCTTTGTTAGAGAAATTGGATTGCAGCATTATTGGGTTGGCTACTATTGGGATTGATATAAATGAGGTTACTCAAAAATGGATAGACAGCAGTTTTGTAGCTTATATTGGCTCAAACATATAATAAACCGAAAGAAAATCTTGAATCAAAATTTTGGATGGCGTTAATTTACAATACAACGAAAGATGTTTACTCTTTTTTTATAAATTTTAAGAGGCGTTAAAAAACAGTTTTCAGACGAAAGGAGATCGAAGTTGAGTATAGATTTAAGTAACAAAAAAATTCCGAAAGAAGCAATTCAAGCATTAAAAACTATAGCGGAACTACTTGATAATATGTTAATTGGGGTGTATTTGTATGGTTCGGCAGTAATGGGTGGTTTACGTATGAATAGCGATGTAGATATTTTGGTAATAACAAATCAAAGTTTATCTGAAAAAACTCGAAGGAATCTTACAAATAGGTTAATGCTTATATCTGGGAAAATAGGAAACATAAAAGATATGAGGCCTCTTGAAGTTACGGTCATAAATCAAAAGGATATTGTCCCTTGGCATTTCCCCCCCAAATATGAATTTATGTATGGCGAGTGGCTAAGAGAGCAGTTTGAAAAGGGAGAAATTCCTGAGTCGACTTATGATCCGGATTTAGCAATACTTTTAGCACAACTAAGAAAAAATAGTATTAACCTTTTGGGACCAAAGGCAACAGAAGTAATTGAGCCTGTGCCAATGACAGATATTCGAAAAGCAATTAAAGAATCGTTGCCCGGGTTGATAACTAGCATTAAAGGTGACGAACGCAATGTGATTTTAACTTTAGCCAGAATGTGGGTGACAGCATCTACTGGTGAAATCAGATCAAAAGATCTGGCAGCTGAATGGGCAATACCTCAATTACCTTATGAGCATGCCATTTTACTTGACAAAGCAAGAAAGGCTTATCTAGGAGGGTATATTGATAAGTGGAAAGGAATGGATTCTGAGGTGACTGAACTCGTTAATAATATGAAGAAGTCTATAGAGTCTTCCCTTAATCTCTAAAAGGCTGGTGTTGAGAATTCCATTGATAGGTTCTCTCATACCGAAATTTCTTAAAATGGTCAAAAACCGCTGGATATGTTCCCGTCTACCGATAGTTCCAAAAATGCTGCTGATATGTTTCCACAGACGGGCAAAGTAATATGACATCAATGCCATCAACTCGAGCCATGTCGAGTTGGTAGCATTGATGTCTAGGGTGGATGGATAAGAACTGATGAAGTGTTGATAGAATAAGGTTTCCCAGTGATTTTGGAGAATGTCCAAGCTGGGAAATCTTATTTTTATTTGGCTGAAAATGAAGCGTGGTTTTCGATAAAAGTAGGGTTGAGTTGATGGAATGACTTTTGGGTGGGGGAGTTGACAGGATGGATTGGTTTCGTAAACTCGAAAAAACATTTGAGTAATCGAAAGTTGAGTGATATAATATTTTAATGACTTTATTATGTTTGCGAGGGTAGATAAATGGGAGTCAATTATAAAAAGCTTTGGATACGGCTGATAGATGAAGAGCTTAAAGTTTCCGATTTATATCATACTACAGGTATTGCACCTAGTACTTTTTCAAAAATGCGGAAAAATGAATATGTTTCCTTAGATGTGCTTGTAAGGATTTGTTGCGCCCTAAAATGTCAGTTAAGTGAAATAGTGGAAGTGGAATTAGAGAATACGGATAAGTAAATAGTATATATTTGAAGCGAGGGAATATTAGTTGTGGCTAATTTAATTTTACATAATCAAGATTGTATCGAAGTAATGACGAGTATTGAGGAGAATTCTGTAGATTTAATTTTAACAGATCCTCCATATAATTTAGGTAATTTTATGAGAGACCGAGATACTAACCTAAAAAAAATGAGAGACAATTTTTTCGGATCAGCGGGTTGGGATGATTTAAGTTTTGAAGAGTGGGAAGAATCAATGGATAGGTTTTTTGAAGAATCTGTTAGAGTGTTAAAGCATGGCGGTTCGATGATTGTTTTTATGGCTATTATTAAAGTAGAAAGTATCATTAAAATCGCTGAACGTTATGGTTTGTATTATAAGACGACAGGGATTTGGCATAAGTTGAATCCTATGCCACGCAATATGAATCTACATTTTGTTAATTCAACAGAAACTTGGATTTACTTCACTTATAAGAAGAAAACAGGAACTTTTAATAATGACGGAAAAATGATTCATGACTTTATTGAAACCGCAGTTGCATCTAATGGGGAACGAAGGTTCGGAAAGCACCCTACACAGAAACCTGTCAAACTAATGGAGTTCTTTGTGAATGTGTTGAGTAATGAAAATGACACGATTTTAGATCCATTCATGGGAAGCGGGAGTACAGGAGTAGCAGCAATCAAAAACGATCGCAATTTTATTGGTGTAGAATTAAATGAAAAATATTATAATATAGCTAGACAACGTATTGAAGAGGTGTGGGAATGAAGCCTAAAGTAATTGATTTGTTTGCAGGTGTGGGTGGATTATCTTTAGGTTTTAAAATGGCAGGTTTTGAAATAGTATTAGCAAATGAATTTGAAGAATCAATTGCGAAATCATATATATATAATCATCCCGACACAGAAGTTATAGTAGAAGATATAACAAAATTATCAATTAAAGATGTATTTTCAGATTACAAAGATCGAATAGATGTAGTTATTGGGGGGCCACCTTGCCAAGGATTTTCTCAGAAGGGTCAAAGGAAATCTATAAATGATGACAGGAATTATTTATTTAAGCAGTTTGTTGAAGTGGTGAAATACGTTCAGCCTAAATATTTTGTTATGGAAAATGTACCTAATTTATTGACATCTGAAGGAGGATTTTTCAAAGAGGAAATAAAATCATTATTTGGAAATTTAGGATATAAATTAACAACAAATATTTTGAATGCTGCCGATTACGGAGTACCGCAAAATAGGAGAAGGGCAATAATTATAGGGAAATTGGGACAACGATCTGTTAAAGATCCTAAAAAATCGTGTGAAAGAGTTACTGTATGGGAAGCGATCAGTGACCTAGCTTATTTAGAATCTGGTGAAGGATTAGAGCGTGATACTTACAAATTACCAGCTAGAACTGAATATCAACGAAAAATGCGTGAGGGTAGTAATTGGGTGTTTAATCATAAGGCTACTAAACATTCAGCTATAGCTTTAGAGAGATTAAGAATGATTCCACCAAATAAAGGCAGAGAAGTTTTGCCAAAAGAGCATTTAACAAAATCCATTTATAGTGGTACTTGGTCTAGAATGATCAAGGAAGAGCAGTCAGTGACTATCACAACAAGGTTTGACACACCATCTTCGGGTAAATTTACTCATCCCTACTTAAACAGAGCTATTACAGTAAGAGAAGCAGCTCGAATACAATCATTCCCTGATAGTTTTCGGTTTATAGGAAATAAAGGTTCACAAATGAAGCAGGTAGGAAATGCAGTACCGCCAATACTTGCAAAGGAAATTGCATTAACTATAAAAAAAGATATTGTGAAAGGTGATTGAAATGTTAAGACCAGATGAAATAAAAGAATACCATAATCCAGATTTGAAGTTGGGAATTAAATCTTCATTGCCTAGGGTTAAATCGACTTTAGGTTTATTCTTTATGCTTTGGAAAGCTAGTGATAAGAATTGTGAGATAACATATTCTCAGATAGATGGCGATAGTACAATATTAATTGAAGACTTAAAATCTAAATTAATTGATATCTTTGCACCAATATATGAATCATATGGAGTTTCAGATGATGAATTTATAGACAAAGTTAACGAAAACCAGATGTTTAAATCACAGCTGGAATCCCTAATTGTAGCATTCGAATTAATTTGGAGGGTAGGAAAGATAAAGTTTTTTGATGATAGGCCAGCTTCATCAGAAAGAACTGGAAGAAAGAGATATCCAAAAACAATAGCATTCACTAAAAACATGGATATTATAGATACTATATTAATGTCTAACCAAATAGAGTATTCAAAAGTTCTTCTAGCATGGATTGGTTTAGACATTGATGTGAATAGTGAAAATGAGTCGTCATTATTAAAGTTATTGGTGCATTTATCTGAAGAAGCAGTTTACAAATTAGTTGATGAAGATAAAGATGTAATTTTTAATATGAATAGTGTTTATATTAAATTGTTGGAAAATGAAAACTCTATAATTGATATAAATGGAAGTAAAGAACCAAAAGGATCATTAAGGATATTAAAATCACTTTTATCAGATGGGATGAATCCCTATATTAATTATTCAAACACTAGAGGGCTTGAATTAGCTGATGGTATGAAAGAGGAACTTGAACTCTATCAATGTCGTGTTGATGCATCTTTAAGTTTATTGAATACTAAATATATTGTCGATCAAATAGATGATAAAAATGAAAGTACTTATACAATTGAAGTAAGTGAAGAAAATGAATTATATAGTTCAAGAATTTCTGGTGGAAATAATATACTTTTATATGGTGTTCCCGGTTCTGGTAAAAGCTATAAAATTGAAGAGGAATACTGTAACGATTTTAATTTTATGGAACGAGTAGTTTTTCATCCAGATTATATGAATACAGATTTTGTAGGTCAGATATTACCAACAGTAAAAGGGGAAGGCGATGAAAAAGAAATCACTTACGACTTCACACCTGGTCCTTTTACAAGAGTACTTAAAAAGGCGATTGAAAATCCTAGAGATCCCTACTACCTTGTAATTGAAGAAATTAATCGGGGTAATGCTCCAGCGATATTCGGAGAGATATTCCAGTTACTTGATAGAGATGCTGATGGAAAAAGTTCATATGAAATTACGAATTACAATATAGCTAATGAAGTTTTTGATGAGAAAGAAAAGCCTATCTACCTTCCTTCTAATTTACATATTCTAGCAACAATGAATACCGCGGATCAAAATGTATTTACTTTAGATACTGCATTTCAAAGAAGATGGGATATGAAGATGATTGAAAATGATGTATCAAAGGCTGAACATGCTTCAAAATCAATACTTGATACAAATGTGACATGGGAAAGATTTAATACAGTTATTAATGACCAAATTATTACAAGTAGTGCTGCTACATTATCGTCAGAGGATAAGAGATTAGGTGCTTACTTTGTAACAGAAGAAGTTTTAAAATTCTATAGTAAAGAAGAAAACCTTGATGATGTAATACAAAAATATAGTATTAATGATAGAGATGCAGATAAAATCGATAAAGCTATTAAGGATTTGAATTCAAGATTTGGGGATAAAGTTATTAAATATCTTTGGGATGATGCATTCAAATTCAGTAGAGATGAGCTGTTTGATGTTGAATATAAAAGCTTAGAAAAAATTTTGGATACTTTTAACTATTCTGTTAGTGATGAAAGATTTAATGTTTTCAATCAAGACATAAAAGAAAATTTGTTTAGAACATTAGATACAGAGGATAGTGAGGATGAGTAAAGCTTTTACTGATGTAGTGTTATCCAAAACTTTGAACAGTTATTGTAGAAATGCAACGAATAAAGAAGGAGATACATTTGTAGGTATTAAATCAGAAATTAAGGGAGACAAGCATGAAATTAGTGTGAATTTCCCTATAGGGTATAATATCTCAAAAAAAGAAGAGAATTTACGCGATGATATTATTGACTTGATATCGGTTTTGTCAGCTTATAATGATAAACAGTCCAGGGTTTCGCAAATTTCTTCTAATCAAGTATTAAAAACAGTTAGGTTTCCGGTCCAGGCATACTTTCGAGTAATGCGATATTATTTAGATTATGATTACTATATGGAAAATGAAGAAGTATATGTTCAAGGGATGTCTGGCCCTGTAAGTATGAAACAAACTATAAGAAGAATGACTCCTATCGCTCAAAAAAAAGGTTTTGTATATCCTAATTTAATGGTTCGAAAAAATAGTGATACTGATAAACATATTATCACTGAAATAAATAAGTTTTGTGTGTATGAAAGCTTTATGAAATTGGGATGGATTTATAAGCAAAGGTTACCGCAACCTGCTAATGTTCGAAATCCAAATCTTAAAATGTATCAAACTATTTTGCGACAAAAACTCGAAAAAACAAATGAAGATTCTTTAAAACAATTATTTCAAAGCATGTTGGCAATTATTGAATTCAGAAATAGTGCAGATGATCCTGAAGAGTTTTATTTTGGAACTAACAATTTTGAATATGTTTGGGAAAAATTAATTGATGAGACTTATGGTGTGTCTAATAAAGGTTATTATTTTCCTAAAACTAACTGGAAATTACGTGTTGGTGACAGAGACAATGCGGCTCTTGAACCAGATACTATTATGATTACTGATGAAAGTATCGCAATATTGGATGCAAAATATTATAAGTACGGTGTGACTGGAAGAGTGAGTGATCTACCACGTTCTACGTCCATAAATAAACAGATAACATATGCAGAATATATAGCTGAAAACTCAAAGTTTCTTAAGGATAGGAAGAATAATAAACAGATACTTAATGCATTTTTATTACCATTCAATCTATATGATAATAGACTTGGAGGAAATGAAAACTATTATTCTATTGGCGAAGCTGTTGCCGATTGGAAACAGGCGGATAAAGATTATGAACGTGTGCAGGGGATATTAATAGATGTAAAAAAGTTAATGGCAAATTCTACTAAGCCAAATCGACAGGAAATTAAAAAGTTATCAGATGCAATTAAGGATAGTCTAATACGAAATAAAAAAATGCAAAAGAGTGGGAACTAATAAAAGTTTCCACTCTATTTTTTTTGCCTATATCTCCTTTGTGATACAGCATTAGTGCAGTAAACGCAGCAGTACTTTTTAACTTGGTTTGTTTTGGATACTAAAAATAATTGATTGCAATTTATATTTTGACAAACCCTGTACATAGCTTGATTAGAATCTAAGTAAAAAAGTGATAAATACATTGCTGAAAATAAAGAAGGTAATTTCCAGTTGGGACGCATCGTGTCTGCATCATACTTTGGCTTGATTTCAGATAAAAAGTGATTCAATTCTTTTTCAATTAAATACTTTGATATTTTTAATAAAGCTTGTTTTAAATCATCATTCTCCCTTTTAGTAAATGTTTCATATACCACTTCCTGAAATAGTGTATTTAATGAAATATCTTCTGGGATGATGATAGAGATTCTTCTTGAAAAATGATATAAAAAATCAATAATCAAACATTCATCTTCACTAAAAATAGTTGTTTTCTTACTAACGTAGGCCTTTACAATTTGTTTTAGAAACGATAATGAATAATCATCATCCTGCATTAAATTCTCGTATTCTTCAATAATTACCACATTTAGACCCCCACCTAAAAGATAATCCTTAACTTCGAATGCTGGCACTGTTCCGCCATCATCTCTAGGAATTTGTATTGTGTTGCTGTTGTCATCAAATCGTATCTTATTTGCATTATTAATGTTATGCAATAAGTCTTTATTCGAAGATTTATAGCAAGTGTTGTCATTGATTTTTATAACCTTTTCTTTCTGTAGTAACAGAAAAAGAACCGAATCCAATAAAGTTCTATAATCAATGTTGTCTGTATCCTGGACACTAAAGATGTTTATTAAAGCTTCTAGATTGTCTTTTATATAATTTACATCTTTTATTTGAAAAGTTACAAATTGTTCGTAATTATTTAGAGGAAATAAAAATCCATACTTTTTAAAAAATGACATCATTGAATTTAAGTCATTTTTTTCAATGCCTATAAACTCTCCTAATATGTTGTTTTTTTCACCACTTTTTCCCCTACCAATTTCTTTTAAGCCTTCCCCATAAAGATATGCTGCGCGGAATTTTTCACTATTATTTCGTAAGACAAGTTCCTTTGTTTTATCCCCAGTATATG
>NZ_JBHLWL010000048.1:0-712 GCF_042432965.1 Paracerasibacillus soli
CAACGATGAAACCAATTGCCTTAATTGCTTATCCAATCATGAATTCAAGTTTAACAAACAGTATTGTACTTGACCCGTTTGGTGGATCTGGTTCAACTTTGATCGCATCTGAACAAACCGACCGAATATGTTACATGATTGAATTAGACGAAAAGTTCTGTGATGTGATTGCGAAGAGATACATTGAACAAGTTGGTACAGATGAAGATGTGTATGTTATTCGAAATAATAAAAAGATTGCTTATAGCGAACTTGAGGTGAGTGAAAGTGCGTAGACTTACTTTAGGTTCGCTTTTTGATGGTTCTGGGGGGTTTCCGCTTGCAGGTATCATTAGTGGGATTGAACCAAAGTGGGCATCTGAAGTTGAACCATTTCCTATTCGGGTTACATCAAAACGAATTCCTCAGATGAAACATTTAGGGGACATTAGTTCAATTAATGGTGCAGAGGTTGAACCAGTTGATATTATCACTTTTGGTTCACCATGTACTGATCTATCAATTGCAGGAAAACGTGCAGGACTAGACGGAAGTCAGTCCTCTTTATTTTATGAAGCGATGCGAATTATAAAGGAAATGAGGTGTAAAACAAATGGTGAATATCCAAGATATGCAGTGTGGGAAAATGTCTGTGGAGCCTTCTCCTCAAATAAAGGAGAAGACTTCAAAAGTGTCATCGAGGAATTCTGTAAGGTCAAGACCGAGAAAGTTG
>NZ_JBHLWL010000049.1:0-513 GCF_042432965.1 Paracerasibacillus soli
TTGGAGGAAATTGCGATGAAAGATGATACGCTTCATACAGCTTTTCAAAGCTGGGAAACATTAAGTAGCACGCAGGAAGAAATTTTAGCTTATGAAGCAAGGCTAAAGCGTGTGCTAGATGAGGAAGCAGCCATTCGTGAAGCCGAGCTGCGTGAAGTAGAAGCACGACAGGAAGGTGTGAAAGAGGGAATTAAAGAAGGAATTAAAGAAGGAATTAAAGAAGGAATTAAAGAAGGAATCAAGGAAGGGATACAAAGGACTGCAAAACGTATGCTACAAGAAGGTTTTGATATTGAGACGGTTGTTCGGTTAACTGGGCTTTCTAATGAACAAGTTCATAAAATCAGGAGGGAAGTAAAGTAAGTAATTGTATTTTTGGTGAAATTGAATTAAAAAACCTTCAAATAAAAAAGTTGGAGGAAATTGCGATGAAAGATGATACGCTTCATACAGCTTTTCAAAGCTGGGAAACATTAAGTAGCACGCAGGAAGAAATTTTAGCTTATGAAGCAA
>NZ_JBHLWL010000005.1:0-16702 GCF_042432965.1 Paracerasibacillus soli
CACCACGGACACCCTTGCGTTGAGCTAACCGCTACTTCTGTCTTCACGGCTCGGGACTTTCACCCTAGAGATTACACCCATGCCGGGCGCACAACCAATAGCCACCATGCACAAGTACTTGTACATGATGGCTATTTTTATTTGTTTATTCCGTGTACGTATTAGGTGTGATTGAGTAGTGGTATATTTCTATATCACGGTCGATAAAGCCTCTTCTTTGCGCAGCTTTAAGCGTCTGAAACATATTTTCCCTACCAACACCATTATCGGTATGTATATAGATTTTGTTCGTACGCAGTCCATTTTCGCAGAAGTATTTTACTAAATCATATCCCGTAGGCAAAATATTACCCTCATTATCCGCACCTAGATCATGGTCTAAAGATAATATATTGATCTCGTTGTTTACAATATGGTCAATTGCCTCTTCCATGTTTCGAGCAACTACAAATCCGTCTGGACAGTCCCTTAGGTCATCTACGTATAGATTAATCATTTCACGCTTCATTCCTTGGTTATTAAGTATCTGTATTTTTTATCTCTATTTATATTTACATTAAAAATTCTTGTCCAACAATCGCGCCCGATTGCCGAAGATAAAAATCTCATTACCTTTTAATAAGACAAACCGATTTCCCATAAGGTAAATCGGTTTGTCTATCTAACTTTGATACTAGGATTTCAATCCTTCTTCTGCATATTCCTCAACATATTCCTCAAAGTCCAAAACCTCAATGACATTCGACCAGTTAAGTACCGATCCTACAAAATCACGGATGTCCAATCCTGGGAATTCATAAACACTGTCATCGTTAACCGTAGCCGTGGCATCCTCAATGAAAGTAACCTGATATCCCCTGTCGTATGCTGCAATAGCAGTAAATTGAGGACAATACTCTGTATTGAAACCAGTTACAAAGATATGTGTAACACCAAGAGACTGCAATAAATCATCCAAGTTTGTCTTAAAAAATGCACTTGGAGTACTTTTTTCTATAACATAATCAGCATCAATCTTCAGATCCGAATCAAGTTCACTTTCCTCAGTGCCAAAAGTTATAGGACTTCCCTCGTTCTCATCCTTGTGACGCATAAAAATAACTGGCTGTTCGTTGCGTTTAAAATCCTTAATAATATTTTGGACTCTTTCCTTTTCTTGACTGAAATCCCCCATTTGAAGGAACCCATTTTGGAAGTCAATAACTAATAAAGCTCTCAAACTATCACCCCATAAAGTTTTATCATTTTAACTGTTCGTCCAAACATTAATTAAAGATTGTCATCGGAACTCGCCTCCAGCGTCATTTTAATCACTTTCTCAACTAAATAGCTCAATTTTGTAAATTATCGTTAAATTTTTTCTAATTATACCACATTACGCAACAAAATGGACCGATTCAGGCACAATCCTTATTCGAGAATTTCGCCCAATTGATGCATAATCTAATTAAGTTTCTTTAGCTGAACATTGAATGTTATTCGAATGAAAAATCATATCCAACATAGTTAAATACATTGCGCAACCCTATTTTTTCTGCAACCGCAACGGAGGGTTTATTCATTTCCATACAATCCCAATACGGAATCATATTATTTTCCAAACAATCTTTAACAAAACTGTAAGCAACCTTTTGGGCCAACTTTTTTCCCTGATGAGCCTTTAATGTTTCGATATCAATGCAGTGTATGTTCCCCGCAACAAAACCTGAGAGACAAACACTTACAATTTCATTATCACTTAGAATACAATAACCTATGCCATTACGTAAAAAGGCCCCAGTTGAAGACCAAAACTCTAATATCTTTGATTGTAAAAATTCAATATTTTTTATGGATGAGTTACCATCAAAAAATGAGTCGCTAATTTTTACAACCTTATATTCTTGGCCAATATCAGGTTCATAACTATCTTTATAATCCCCTAGTTTTATACTGTACACCCTCTGATTCCATTTCCCCAACTTACGATGTTCAAAAGCCTTTTCTATAACCTTATTCCATCTTTCGTGATTACCAATGCCTTCAAACCATTTTAGTTGGACTTTTTTTGCTTCTGGTATAATTACATTGTTAATAAAATGGTTTAATTCATTATTAAATTCCTCATTTTGCTCGTTTCCAAAAAATATAAATCCATCATTATTTCCTAACCAAATTAGCCCAGATGTAGGAACATTAACATCATCCACAAAAATACGACCAGGATTAATATTGTCAACAACTGCAATTGCTTCTAATTGCCCTTGTTCATTTATCAATCTTCTACATCTATTAAATGCAGTTTTATCCAATTCTAATATCACAAGAAATCCACTCCTTTATGCCTCAAAAAGGTCATTCCCCCATAGTCATTACTTGTTCTACAATCTGGCCCGTCTGTTGAACAAGGTCAAACTTTAATTTCTCATCTTATATTTATCTTACCATAGAACATCACCAAATATTGGAACAATTCATAATCTCACTCCGCAAACAGTTCATATTCAAGTTAAGTATAAAATAATATAAGTATGGTCAATACTTCTACTACACTCTACTCCATTTCACAGAGGTTTTTACATGTCATTGAAAAAAGTAGGAAAGGATAAACGAACGGGCAGACGTATACAAATCTATCGTAGTGGTTTTAGAACAAAAGGTGAAGTAGCAAAAGCAATGAATCAAATACTTGCTGAAATAGATTCAGGTGATTATTTCGAACCATCCAATATTCCATTGAAGGAATACCTCCATAACTGGCTTTGGGATACGTATCAATATAAGGTACTAGTAACTTCATTTGAAGTAGCTGAAACAGTTAGTCAGGTTCACCTTATCCCATATTTTAATCAAACACCATTATCATCCATTACAACCTTTGGAATAGATCAATTTTATGTGTTTAAACTCCGAGAAGGCCTCTCAAATGCAACCGTAAGGAAAATACACAATGTACTTTCAAAGGCACTTCAAAGAGCAGTTCAGTGGGAACTGATAAAAGTTAATCCTGCAAAACATGCATCGCCTCCTACAGTTCATAAAACAATCAAAAGTATATGGACAGTAGATGAAGCAAAGGCTTTTCTTGAAGTATGTCAAAAGCATAACGATACGATTCCCTTTTTATTAGCCCTATTTACCGGCATGAGAAGGGGTGAAATATTAGCGTTAAAATGGTAGAATATCGATTTAGGCAATGGTGTTATTTATGTAGAGGAGTCATTAATACGTTCAAACCACGAAGGGCTTAATCGTCAAAGAAACCAAAACAGCTCATTCTAGACGTGAAGTATATTTATCTCAGAGCGTTATACATGCATTAATCGAACACAAGAAACAGCAGAAGGAAAATAAGCAGGACTTAGTTGTGGCTTCACAAGTTGGGGGATATCTGGAACCACGAAACCTCATTCGCTAGTACCCGACATCCCATTTCATAATTTGCGGCATATGCACGCAACAATCCTTATGAAAATGGGCGAAAATCCAATAGTCGTTAGTGAATGATTAGGACATGCTGATGTTGGTATTACATTGGATATTTACTCTCACTCCAATCAAGAAATGCAGCGGAAATCAGCAAAGCGATTTGACGATAAATTTTGGACTTAATGGACAAAAAAGTCTTATAGAAGTATAAGAAAAGATGATGGAGAAAATGAGGTTAGTGCAGTTTTAGTGCACTGCATAAAAATACAGCCTAAAATTCACACTTTATGAGCATAAAAAAACGCTCTATCCCTTTCAGGACAAGCGTTAACCGAAGAGCTTCCAACAGGATTTGAACCTGCGACCCCTTCCTTACCATGTCTGTATATGGGGATTCCTCATTTACGAATAACTAAGACAAACCTTGATACACCAGTATTTATACAGGACATAATATATCTTGTCCGATATATTTTAATGGAAAAAGTTCGAAAGTGTCATCAAGGTGTCATCAAATAATAGTTAATGATTATAGAAATAAAAAGTTTTGTAGGTTGCAAGAAATGAAGCGGAGGGTGAAATATGTGTAACGATTTAATCGACTATTTATGTAATACTAATAATTATCTCCTATGGACGGATTTAAGAAAAAAATATGAAGGAAATTTTGATCGTGCAGATTTCGATATGTTTGATAAGTACGCTTATTTTTACGATATACCTCATAAAGTAATGAATGTGGTTATTTATTTTGGTTTGGATAAACATGATATGGATAGCTCTAAGTTAATGAAGGACATGCATGACATTTGTAAATTATTACAAAAAAATCAAATAGAAACGGTTCGGGAAGCAGTATATCTGTTTAAATTATATGATATGAATCATATGGAGATTATAAAAACGCTTGATGCCTTCTCAAAAAGAATGGAAAACCTAGAAAGTATGCTACAGAAATAAATATTAGTTAGCAATCAGATATATAAGCACAGCAGGACTTAGGCTGTGCTTATTTTATGTCATTGTATCTACTCTACTGTAGATTATCTGTTTAAAAACTTCCATAAATCCCCTTTAATACATATTTTTTATTGGATGCTAAACAAAATCCTTGTAACAATTAAGATACAAGGATTTAATTTAACTCTACATAATATTTAGGCGTAAACAATGACTAGACCTCTACTTCACCAAGTCTAAATTAAAGTATTATTATATACTTTTAATTATTTCCATGAATTTATCGAATTGATAAGCACCTTCGATATTAAGATTTTTACTTTCAAATACCATATAATAACGATACTGATTGCCAGACTGATATTGCCATGTACGCCCAAGTCTTACTTTTTGTTTACTTTCCGCATTTTCTAAGTGATCTCCTTTTGTTTCCATGAGAATCAACTTACCACTATTAGTCATTACAATAAAGTCTGGATAATGGTTAATAAAACCATTAATTTTAAATCCTTTTCTATCGATATTTCGATGCCACCATTTAATATTGTCTAGTGAAATAATCTCATTAATAACCCTGTGTTCAAAGTTATTCATATCACCCTCTTCTTCGTAAAGGGACTTTGGCAAGGTTGATATTGACTTTAGTGGAGAAATGTATTCTTTAAGTTTATAATTTGGCTTACAAAGAATATCACCTTGTTCAATCAATTGATTAAATTTCTGTTCAAGATATTCTTCCAGTAGTCCATTAATTTTCTTCTTTATCTTATCAGCATAAGAATAAATATTCTTCTCTAAATTATCTATCTCGTCACTCGTCATGTTTTCGACTATTCTATCTACGTAATCCCGCAACTCTCTATCATCAACGCTGTCCATCTTTTTAACCTGGTTATAAACAATTTCTTTACTTTTATCTACCTTATCCTCTGATGATAATTTTGAGAAATAATTCTTAAAATAATTTTCATCTGCCCTTGAGAGTTTTGAATATTTAGGTACAGATTCGCCTGAACGTTCTATATCAACCTTTACAAGGTTATAATCCAATGTCTCAAAATCTATAGCCGTGTCTTTATCCTTTAAAGAAAATCCATCAGCAAGACTTTCTTTTGTTAACTCGGTAAATTGATCCTCTACAAATAAACTCGGTTCAGATTGAATAAAAAACTGAGGTATTTCAATATTATTTATATCATCTTTAAAATCTTCAATTACCCGAAAGTAATTCATCTTATCTTTAATTTCTAATGGTTGTGAATCTGTATTATTTACCGTATCATCTACAGACCTTGAGTAATCTTCACTTTCACCTTTAGCTGATTCCAGCATATCATCAAGTACTTCCTTCGATGTTTGATCATGCTTCCTGCTTTCTAAATCACTCTTTACTTCCTCGAAGTCAACATCTAAAAATTCCTCGGTTGATTGCGTTTCAGCATTAGTCGTTTCATCAGAAGTATCAACCCATTCTTTATCATCTTTTTGTTCGTCACGAATCTCGGATAAATCTTTATTTGGAAATTTATCTGCTAAGTTTTCATTCGCAGAATCTTCTTCTTTAACGTTATTCTCAGCAATTCTATAATCATGCTTACTATAACCAGCCCTATTTAAACCAACAACTATATTATCTAAAGTATTTCTGAAATTAGAGGATGAAGTTAATACATAAGACATATTCAATAAAGGGTTTTCATATTCCTTGATATACGGCTGTCTAAGAACCCTTCCTAAAATCTGTTCAACATCAACTTGGGATGACTTGTTTGCAAGCGTTGCTAAAACATATGCAAATGGGCAATCCCAGCCTTCTTTTAAAGCATTTACTGTAATAATATATCTAATTTCGCATTGTGGGCTTAGTAAGTCTACATCTTTAATATCATTTATATCTGAAGTCTTAATTGCAATGTGTTCGCTAGGTATTCCTATATTAATTAATTCTTCTTTTAGTTTTTCAAAAGTTTCATTATTTTCCTGTCCCTTAGGCTGTGCTTGAAATAATGCTATAGGTCTTATGTACTTTTTAGTTTTAGAGTAATTTTCTATTGCTTGTTTTTCCAAGCTTTCACGCAAGTCAATTGCATTAACTATAACTTCCTTTTGACTTTGCCTATTGTATACAATTACTGGTAACTTAACCATGTTTTCCCCTTTTAACTCTATAGCATCAACGTACGAGATAATATTACTATTTTCTTTAGGGGTTGCTGTCAGATCCAAAATAAAAGACGGATTTAAATTTTTCAACATCTCTATACTCAATTCAGAGGTTGCATTATGACTTTCATCAACAATTATCATAGGAGAAAGTTGATTAATTACCTGGATGAGTGCAGTATCATCCACACCGTCTATTAACGTTTCAGGTGATGTATAAAAATTAGGAAATTGACTCAAGTTCCCATTTTCTTGATATATTTTTCTGTCCTCTTTGTTTCTACTTCTTAAAGTATCGTAACTTAACACAAATATACTTAACTGTTCATTTACAGTTGTTGGATTGAAATTTTGACCGTTCAATAACTGTTCTTTTGTATATACCTCAACTCTATTATTAAAATCAACATCAATCTTCTGTCTGTAGTGATGATTAATATCTTTTAAATTATTAATTGTTTGTTCTAGTATAGAGTTAGAAGGCACAAGCCAAACAACTGCTTTAGTTTTTGAGAAAGGCATTGCATCGAATACTGGTTTAATAGAACTAGCAGCTATATATGTCTTACCTCCCCCTGTTGGTACCTTAAAACAAACATGGGGAACATTTTTAATATTATTTTTATATGCCTGAACTCCATTTGTTCCAACTAAAACATCCTGTTCATTCCAGTAAGTATTATAAGCTGATTCTATATTGTTTGTTTCATTTATTAACTCTAAAAAGCGAGTGAGTTGTGAAATTACCTTTTTTTGAAATGTTTTTAATCCCAAGTTATTCCCCCCCTTATAAACGTGCAATATCTCTTGGAATCTTTTTAAATACTATATTCAATTTGTCACATTCTGATTTACTCAAAAGATTTACATCAGCATATATTATATATCTTTCTGCACTTTTGTTAATTTTTGATAGAAAATCATAACTTAGAGAAGTTGTTTTATCCTTCTCATAATAAAAATAATATAAGCTATCGTTATGTTCTCCTAAAAGATATTTATTATCTTTATCATCAACCACGGTTATTTGTTTCTTTGTTTCCGTAAAGAAAATATATTCACGGATTTTCTGAATATCTATATTTTCATTAATAAATTTATTTTCAAGTAATAAAGGCTGACCTAAATGGTAGAAGTTATAATTTCCACCTACCCCTTGGAAGTCCTTATGTCCATTAATTACTCTATTTACTCTTTCAGTAGTTACAGTCTCTGCATAATCCTCAAGTTCAACTAAAATGAATTTTCGGTTACCTTTGTCTTTATTATTTAAATTTAGTACAGCCTGTGCCGTAGTTCCACTACCTGCATACGAATCGAGAACAATTGAATTTTTATCTGTGGCAATTTGGAGAACTCGTTCTATAGTTCCCACTGGTTTTGGATTTGGAAAATCACTCTTTTTAAAACCTAAATGTTTTGTGAACATCTCTGTTCCACGTTCACTATTTACATCCTTGAATGTCCAAGCTGACGTAGGCTTTACTAATTCTTTTTCATCCAAATAATCTTTCTCAAAAACACTCCATTGTTTTTTTACAGGCATATATCTAGCAAGCAACTTTTTAATATCCCTTTTTGCAGTATCTACACCCCATCTCCATCTACCCTCAACTGTTTTAGACTTCATTGGGAGAATAGACATATATCCATCAGGCAATTTTTCGTCTAGTGATCCCACTTTCAAATCTTTGGTTACTTCGTTATAAAAAAATGGATAGAACATATCTGGTCTATCTTCCCGTAAATCCTCATCACCTGTCTTTCTAAGGTCAATTTCTCTATATTTTCTTCCACTTTCTTCTTCTAATTTATTATATCTTTTTGTTACTTTTTCTTCTGGTAAAAACCCACCTAATTCCAAATTCTTAGATTTTCTATAGATCAGAAGACTTTCATGTGCAGTAGCGATATAATTGTCATCTGAACGTCCTTTCGGATTATTAACTATTGCAACTTCACTTATAAAATTATTTGCACCAAAAATCTCATTACAAATTAATTTCAAATAAGCTTGTTCAATATAATTGATACTGATAAAAATTGCTCCGTCATCAGCTAACAACTTATGTAATAACTTTAATCTCGGATACATCATGGATAGCCACTTGTCGTGTCGGGAAAGATCTTCCCCTTCTTTTCCAACAACTTCACCTAACCATTTTTTAATTTTGGGGTCATTTACATTATCATTGTATACCCATTTTTCATTACCAGTGTTGTATGGTGGATCGATATAAATGCAATTAATTCTTCCTTCATACTGAGGAAGTAGTGCTTTAAGTGCTTCTAAGTTATCCCCTTTGATAATCTTATTATCACTTGAACTTTCTTGATCAGATACACCATTTTCATTATAACTATACTTAAAATCAAGCACCCTATACGGCACATCCAAGTGATGATTTACTACTTTATCTTTTCCTATCCACTCTAATGTTGGCATTTGATTACCCCTACCCTAAAATTTATAATTACTTCCAGTATACACTATTTCAGACACACACCACTACAATAATAGTAATTAATCCCCATGTGTGAGATGTAATTTCAAACTACAAAATATAATATATACTAAAAGGTTTTATTAACACTTCATATCCTATTATAACGACACCTTTTAACCGTGACACTTTATCTTCAATAAAAAAAGCCGATATTTTTTATCGACTTTTTATCAGTTAAAGCAAACACTATTACAATATGTTACTCGTATTTTTCATCTCTTTCCCTTTTTTAGGGGGTGAGAAATGTGACCTTATTCATTTTCCAACGCCCCTTATTTGTCTATAATTCTATGTTTCATTAATGTTTCCATAAATTCGGCTGGCGACTGTTCTTTTCTTACTTTGTTCTGTTTATTACCCGTTTCCTGAATCTGTTTTTCGTAAAAATCCGCTACAGTCTGAACTTTTACATTGCTATCTTCTTCTATCATGTTTATTACATCTTCAGGCACAGAATACGTCCGTAAAACCCTTTTTATTCCCTCGTTTAGTTTTACATGCTTCATGATAACACCGCCTTATATATGTTTTCTTGAATATCTTTTAGCAAGATTTCAAACTCGGATAAATTTACCAACTGGGAATTTCCTAAGAGCATACCTTTTGCCTGTTGCGGCAATTGGCTATGGTCTGCGGTCTTGTTGGCTCGTCTAGCTTTTTCTTTTATTCGGCTGTGTTTCTCGTTTATATCTCTTAGTTGTCCGCACAGCTTGAAATACTGCTCTTTTACCCGTTCCAATTCTTTTACTAGCTTGACCGCTTCCTGCAACTGCTTTTCCCGCTCAGCATAATACGCCTTTATTGTTTCAGTCGCTGCACGCTCTAAACGTGGGTTATTTTTATTCTGCAGAATGTTTATTTTATTCTTACGGTTGTTTATAGTCTGCTCTATCTCGTACTTTTTTTGGTGAAGGTGATCAGCTTTTTCATCTTGCATATTGGCGACCGCTGTTTCATATTCGGTTTCTAATGCGTTAAGATTGTTGATTGCTTCTTTATTCTTTGCTTGTAACTGCTCTATTTTGTCATTGATCTTTTTTAATTCGGTAGAATAGGCTTTTAAATCCATGTTAGTATCCTCCCTTGATTATCTTAGTCCTTACATGCTTAACTGGATTTTTATGTTATTTTCAATGCGTGGATCACAAACCTTTTCAAAAGAGCAGAACACCATCACCCCTTTCTACTTGTATTGAAAGATGGTAATTACTTCACTTTCACCATTAATTAGAGGGAGACCTATTAGAATGTCATACTGAATGTCACGCCCTTAAAGTTTGGTATATCAACATTTTTAGACACTTCCCTATCATCTGTGACAAACTTTTTGCATTGTCTTTTCTAAATATAATATGTTATTATTTTTTTCTTTTATATAAAGGAATGTCACAAGATACATGTGAATTGCTTACAAGTATTGATATGATGCGTTTTTACCCCGTGACATTCCCGTGACAAATCACGTGACATACTGTGACAAACGTGACAAACTTACTTAATTTTCAATGGCATTATTTTCATTTTTTATAAACCCTCTTTGAGTACCATACCTACCGAAATGTGTCCTTTTCTCTTTCCATCCGTCAAGCTGTCTTAGTATGTCATTTATATCGGTTATATCATGGTATTTAGGCTCTTTGTCGTTCATTAGGCATTCATGCCATACTTGACGAGCACAAACCCTATCAAGGTGTTCTTTTCTTATATATTCCTCGATAACGCCAAGCTGTCCGTCGTCTGCGGTATGTTCCCTTTGTAATTCTTCCGCTCTCTTTTTAACCGATTCATCCGTTATGTGAAGCGGTTCGTCATCTAAATAAAGTTGATAAGCTTCCGCCCAAACTTGGTCGATATATTCATCCGTAAGTGATTCAAATGGATCTTTTTTTCTCCTGTTCTTATTAACTGGAAGTGGGAAAAATCTTCTGTTCCCTGTTGTATCTTTCAAAAATTCAAAGCTGTTAGTGCTACCAAAAAATACACATTGACGTGGAAACCTTGCTATGTTCTTGCTATATTTTGGTCTGTATGTGTCCACTGTTGCGCTAATAAAAGCCTTTACCTCTTCTACTTCTGAATGTTTCAAGGCTGACAGTTCCGCCAATTCAATAATCCAACTATTCCTAAGTTTCATCAGTGCTTCATCACCACTAAATGAATTAAGAGATTCATTGAACCACTCACCGCCAAGTCGAGATAAAACATAGCTTTTCCCTATACCTTGTGTACCTATTAGTATTAGAGCGGTATCAAACTTCGTCCCTGGTTCAAATATACGAGTGACAGCAGCAACTAGCATTTTTTTTGTTACGGTTCTTGTATATTCGTTATCATCCGCACCTAGAAAGTCTATGAAAAGAGATTCAAGCCTACTTTCACCATCCCAGTACAAACCTTTAAGATATTCTTTGATAGGATGATAGGAATTTTTATAAAATATGGTATTCATGCAATCATTGATACCAGATTCATTTGTAATACCATAATGAACATCAATATAAATTCTTAGCTGTGCATCATCATAATCAGTCCAGAGCAACTCATTGTCACTTTTTTTACGCCATATAGGAGGCTTGTATATCTCTTTGAAGCCCGACAGCTCATTCAAACGACCAATATCTTTTAGATTTTCGTCATGATCCAATATAGATTGAATGTTTTTCCTGTTTCTTTTGAAATTGCCGTTTTGATTCGTTTCAAGCCTCTTCTTCCAGGCTTTATCGATCTTGATAACATTGTTGTCTTTTTCTTGAAGTGCTAGTCCTGCTTCGTGATCTAGTTCAGATTGCTTCAATAGCTGTCACCTCTTTTCTGCTTCACGCCTCAATATGTTGTTAAATGCAGTCGTCACGGTATCCACTTCAAGTGGTGGATTAACCCTTGTTTCATTCCACATATTAACAATCTCCAATGCCTCTCTATAATCAATACTTCGTGCTAAAAGGTGACCTATTAGTGTGGTTAAGCTATTGTTACGTTCACCTTCAGAAACACCCTGTAAAATACTTAAATACTCACTTACTGGTTTTGCACTATACTTTCTTTTACCATTATTTTCAGACTGTGGACTTATTGAATTAAGTAGCCATTCAGGAGCTTGTGCGATTTCAACTTTTAGTGGATGTGAAGAAAATTCCCAACAATATTTATTACCGCTATTATGGATTGATGGACTTACTACGATATAACCTCCATCGCCTCGAATATCAATGGATGGAAAAGCATTCACTTTATTTTTAATTCCTGCTTGATATTTAAAAAGAAAATGTGAACCACCTGAACCTGTTATTTGTTCTACAGTGTCAGGTAAATTTCCATTGTCTCTCTTTAATTGTTCTAGTGTTTCAAATCCGTTATTTCCAGTTCCACGGTGAATTTTATTGTCTACATCTACTGCAAAAAAACCACTAACCTTACCTGTTGCTACACCAATATTTAAATATGGCTTTTCCGACCAATATTTTATAACCTGTTTTTCATCTTTGGTGGCATCCTTCAAACCATATCTAGTATGGGATGTTTCCCCTTGTTTTCACATCTTAAGTTGTTACAAGTACATTTATTGTTTATAATTGAATGTACAGGAAATACAGACCAACCTAATTGGCGTACATATCCAAGTGCTGCTTTTAAGTTGGTGTAATTTTTTAAAGGTGTAGACACTGCCATGTCTGCGCCTTTATTCATCTTCCATCACCCCTTCCATTTGTTCATCAATCCACTTTTCAATAGCCTCTTTTTTAAATAAGATTCTTCTCCCTATCCGAAAATGAACAATACGCTTCTCACGACATAAAATATAAATCATATCTGAACTTACCCCAAGATATTCCGCTACCTCATGAACGGTAAGAGTTGATCTTTTAATTGGTTCCATTTGTGTTTTTAACATCCTTATAATTCCTCCTTACTTTATTGCTTTTTCATCGGTTGTTACATCAACCGTTTGGATTAAAAAAATATCTTCAATCTCCTTCTCCAGCCCACAAGCAATTTTATGTGCAACTGCTGGTGATGGATTACGCTTTTTATTTAATATTTGCGACAAATAGGCATGAGAAATACCAATATCTTTTGCAAACCCTCTCATACTTCTCCCTTTTTCCGCAATGAATATTCTTGTTTCTAAACCGTCTTTCAATGTAATAGTAAGCACAACAATCACCTCTTTTTACTATTTGATACTATTTTAGCATTCCTTGTATGTTTTATCAACCATTGTTTAAAATTAGTTTGACTAATCAACCACTATGTATTAAACTAATGGTAACATATTAAAGGGAGGTGACTAGATGACATTTGGTGAATATGTGAGAAATTCAAGGCAAAGAAAAAACCTATCTTTAAGGGAAGCGGCTAGACGAGCAGGTATTTCCCACCCTTATCTATCCCAGTTAGAAACAGGAAAAAACACTAAACCAACTCCTGAAGTAATTAAAAAAATCGCTGACGGTCTTGAGTTAAACTATATCGAACTTCTAGAAATAGCTGGATATTTAGAAGAAGCAGAAAGAGAAGGATTGATGAAGTCTGCTGAAGAATATCGTAAACATCGAGAAAAGCATGGCTTAAAAGATGTTGGTATTTTAAATGAAGAAACTATTATCCTAGACGATATTATTACCGCTGCTCAACTTAATACTGAATTTGTTTATAGTGGAGAGAAACTGGATCTAGAAGAAAAGATATTTATTGCTAATGTGTTGCGGATAATTCTTAATAATGATATCCCGAGTGAACATAATGAGAGAACAAAGGCTCTTGATCTAATTGAAACTTTATTAAAGTAAGGGGGTGACTATAATGGCTGGTTCTATTCAAGATAGAGGAAATGGTTCGTATTTTTTAACTGTAAGTGCAGGATTCAAAGCTGATGGTAAACGTAACCGCAAAACAAAGACTATCAAAGCTAAGAATATTACTGAAGCAAGGAAAAAACTAGCTGTGTTTGTCGCTGAAGTCGAAGCAGGTGAATACATTGCACCATCCCATATTAAACTTGCTCAATATGTTAAGACTTGGCGAAAAGATGCAGTAAAGAAGGTTTCGCCTAAAACAATAGAAACGTATGATTATGTATTAAATGGTAGAATCATCCCTATATTGGGACATCATAAGATGGAAAGTTTATCACATATACATATCATTGACTTTCTCGAAACATTGGAAGCGGATGACCTAGCGACTTCAACCATACAAAAACATTACAATGTACTAAATAGTATTTTCAAACTGGCAGTCAAGAATGAAACCATTAAGAAAACTCCTATGGACAAGGTGGACAAACCCTCTGTCACATATAAACCTGGTGAAGTATATACCTCAAATGAATTAAAACAATTATTCTTGCTACTAAAGAATGAAGAAAATAAACAAATGGTTCTAATGATTAAAATGGCATTAAAAACAGGTATGCGTAAAGGTGAATTACTTGCTTTAAAATGGGATGATATCGACTTTGCTAATAATACGATACATGTACGCCATTCATTAAGCTATACAAAAGAAACTGGCTATCGGTTAAAAGAACCTAAAACCAAAGGCTCCGTTAGAAAAGTAGCACCACCTAAAAAGCTAATGGATGAGTTAAAAAAACATAAATTAAAAAAGAGTACAGAGCGAATGGAAGCTGCAGAATTATGGGAAGGTGGAAAGTACTTTTTTGTGTTCTCCACTGATTTTGGCAAACCATTCTATCCTAGTGTGCCAAATAGATGGTGGACAAGGTTTATCAGTCGAATCAATAAAGAGTTAAAAGCTAATAAAAAGCCACAAATGAAGAAAATCCGTTTCCACGATTTACGACATACTGCGGAAACGGATTTAATAAACAAAGGTGCTAACATTCATTCTATTTCTAAGCGGCTAGGACATGCTAATATAAGCACTACAATGAATATATATGGTCATTATTTGGAGGAAGCAGATCAAAAGATAGCAGATATGTTGGATGAAGATTATATATAAAGAACACTTTTTAAATGACAGAAACATTTCTTTCCACTATTAGGGGGGACATGAATATAAAATGTTAGTATATGATGATTTATTTAAATCAATTTTAAATCAATTGGATAAAGAATTTCATAAAGACATTATAAATTCTTCCATTGTAATACTTGATACTCCAGGTATTCATACGCGATTTAGTAACTTCGCAACTAATATGAGAGAATTAACAAGAGAAGTATTTCATACACTAGCACCTGATCATGAAGTAATGGAATGTCAATGGTATGAAAAGGAAACTAATGAAGGAGAAGCAGATATTACTAGAATACAGCGTATGACTTATGCAATTAAAGGCGGTCTTTCAAATGAATTTATCCAAGATGAATTAGGAATTGATTTTAAAGACATAACAAAACAACTCAACAAAGTAATTCGTACTCTTAATAAATATACGCATATTAATGAGAAAGTTTATTACAGAGATGAAAAAGATGGTTATGAAATGGTTGAAAGGACATTAAGTGCATTCGATAACTTTCTTAAAACTATAAAAGATATCAGGTCAATAATTTTGAGGAAATTAGAGGAAAGATTATATAATGAAGTGTCTGATGCTCTTATGGATGATTTAATTCAAGAAATCGATATCCTTGCAACCCATTATTTAATTGAAGATGTATGGTTAGGGACTGTTATAGTAAATAAAATTACAGCAAGCAATATATTCATTGATATCCAAGGTAGCGTGGATATTGAACATCAATATGGATCAGATGGTGACTATAAAAGAGGGGATGGAATAAGAATTGACAGCTCCTATCCTTTTCAGGTACCACTAATTTTAGATATTAACTATCCATTGGAAATATCTATTGAGCCATATCAAATTGAAGTTGATAATTCTTCCTTTTATGAGTAAAAATCCTAAAAAGTACTATGGAATATTTAATGTTCAGTTTTACATTAGTAACTTTTCATCGCAATGATGAGGGTAACCTTTCTACTGAAAACAAAAATTGTCATCAAGGTGTCATCAAAACAAGGTTTTTTATAATAATTACAGAAAGTAAAAAACGTCTAATCACAACTGGGACAAGCGTTTATAAAAGAGCTTCCAGTCGGATTCGAACCGACGACCTCTTCCTTACCATGGAAGTGCTCTACCTGCTGAGCTATGGAAGCAAATATAAAAATGGCTCCACAGGTAGGATTCGAACCTACGACCGATCGGTTAACAGCCGATTGCTCTACCACTGAGCTACTGTGGAACGATATAATGAAATTATCTTCTTATATTACTTATTCTAACATAAAATATAGAAAAGATACATATAAAAAGTTGCCTGGCGGCGTCCTACTCTTGCAAGGGCAATGCCCTAACTACCATCGGCGCTGAAGAGCTTAACTTCTGTGTTCGGTATGGGAACAGGTGTGGCCTCTTCGCCATCACTACCAGACATACAAGATTAATTTATTCTAATACCTTTCACTTATGTAAAAAGGAGAAAAAATTTCTTTTGTCTAGACTTTTTATAAGTATCTTATTGGGTGAAATAAAATTTGTACCCAAAAACCAAATAAGAAATATAATAAACAATCAACTATAAGTAAAAAGCTAGTCAAGTCCTCGATCAATTAGTATCCGTCAGCTGCACATGTCACCATGCTTCCACCTCGGACCTATCAACCTTATCGTCTCTAAGGGATCTTAC
>NZ_JBHLWL010000050.1:0-34894 GCF_042432965.1 Paracerasibacillus soli
CCCATCGCAAGTTCTAAATTTGGGCGCTTACTTATCCCAAATGAAATAATTTCTCCATTAAACATATCTAAAATCGGATTTAAATATAATTTAATTCCATCAGAACATTTAAATTCTGTGATATCTGTTGTTAATTTTTGATGAGGCACATTTGTTTGAAAGCGGCGGCTTATACGGTTTTTCGCAACCTTCCCAACTGAGCCTTTATAAGAACTGTATTTACGTGTTTTTCTCCAGAATTTATTCCCTTTAAGTCCGAGTTTCCTCATAAGACGCTGAACCTTCTTATGATTCACTTTATGACCCTGATTTCTCAATTCTAGACAAATACGACGGTAGCCATAATTTCCGTTATTTTCATTGAATATGGATTGGATAAGCTCTTCTAGTGTCTGATCTGGGTTCGCTTTTCTCATCATTTTTATATGATAATGATAGGAAGATTCAGGAATACCCACTACGCATAAAACATCTTTTAATTTGAATGTTTCTTTGAGTTCGAATGATAACGCTGCTTGTGCTTTTCGAGATAGCCTTCCGGATCCATCTGAAAAGCTCGCAACTTTTTTAGATATTCTACTTCTAAACGTAAGAGTTCATTTTCTCTTTCTAATCTTTGTTGGTATGTTATTTCATTTTCTTTTCCTTTTTTGTTTTGTTTATTCTTTGATGTATCTGGCATAGAAGACCATCCTTTCGATTCAGAGCTCCAGCACCACCCTCACGAAAAGCTTTCTTCCATGAAGATATTATAGTGGTATTTTTCAATCCAAAGTGAAGGGCTGTTTCCATCTCTGAAGAACCAGTTCTCTCTATAAATTTTAATACATCAAGTTTCAATTGAACAGAATAAGTTTCGTTATGCTTCTTACTTTTAAGTCCTTCCACACCATACTTCTCATATAATTTAATCCATCTATCCACCTGTGATTTTGATTGTACACCATGTTTCTTAGCCAAACGTCTAACCCCTAGGCTACCTTCTTGATACTCTTTTACTACCTTTAACTTTAAACTGTCACTGTATTTCTTGACCAAAATATACACCCCAAAAGTTAATTATTTTCACTCTAACTATTGGGGTGCACTACATTCTCATGTTGCATTTTTCACTTTACGTGAAACACGAGAACCGTCCCCATGTTTCATTAAACACGAGAACCGTCCCCATGTTTCATTTCTGTTTCAAAAATAGGGTAAGCATGAATAGCTTACCCTTACATTTGGCTGCGAACCGTTTATATCCATTTCACTAATTTTTCTACTGACTTTCTTGTCTTTGGACGTTTGGGATCTTCTTTACGATATCCAAATGCGGCTAATACAGAAGCAGAGTATGCGCTGTCTTCAAGTAATCCTTCCTTTTCAAGTAAAGCGTCTAATTTATCCGCATAAAAACCTTCCATCGGCGTGGAGTCAATTCCAATCATGGCTGCGGCAGTGAGCATATTTCCTAACGCAATATATGTTTGCTTCGCAGACCAGTCATCTAACGTTCGGCTGTTGTCTAATATATTTCTGCCCTCTTGGAAATGTTTATATTGCTCACTAATCATTGCTAACATATCTTCCGGAAAATGCTGAACTGTTTTCATATGGTCTAATAAATATTCAGAATCATAACGGACTCCTTTACGTGCAAGTATAACAACAAAGTGACTAGCGGTTTTAAGCTTTTCAACAGCTCCTGGCGCCACATCCATCATCTTTTCTCTTAAGACTGGATCTTGGATCACTAAGAATTTCCATGGTTCTGATCCTAATGAGCTTGGTGATAGCCGACCGGCTTCAATAATATAATCGAAATCAGCATCCGATATTTTACGATCCTTATCATATTCCTTTGTTGCATGCCGATGATTCATCGCGTTTAAAACTAGCTCTTTTATCTGCCCCTTATCCAGTGTCTGATTTAACATATCAATACCCCACCCCTTCTATGTATATCATGATTATTTCCCCAAATATAGTCAAGCACCATGAAGGCGGTGAAACACGGGGACGGTTCTCCTGTTTCACACAGGTAAAAGTGAGACATCAGAACCGTCCCTCTGCTTCATGTCAATGTCAATTCCATCACGTGGCCAGCAATGACTTCGGTGTCATCTATATCGCCATTAAAACGGAAGCCTAGTTTTTCATACATTCGAATTGCTACTTTGTTCTCTAATACAACACTAAGGTATATACGATTACACGGATATAATTCCTTTATTTCACGGATAAGCATTGGGAGAAACTGTTTTGCATAACCTTTTCCTTGATACGTAATATCAATCATAAAACGATCTAACCATACTGTCTTTTCTTTATCCGAAAAGGCGCCGTACATCGCATAGCCAATCAACGTATCACCCGCATACAATGCTCTTGATTTCCAATAGGTTTCAAAAGCCGACTGGGCGATTGAGTATAAATTGCTCTCAATATAATCACTTTGTTCATGCGCAACCTTTAACGCAGCTACTTGGCGCCAATTATCCTTATTTACATCTTTTATCACAAGCTTCATGATTTCACGTACCCTTCTAATTAAGCATAGGGAAGCATAAAGCAGGCAAACCGCTGACCTGTGCTTCATGTGAAACACAAGAACCGTCCCTATGTTTCACAAAAATTATATGCTCTTTGCGGTCCTGCCGTCAATGCAGGGAGGTTGGTCTATTGTTTCAGAAAGGGGGGATGAAGCAGGAGAGCCTTCTCTCCGTTGCACCCACGCTGAACATGAAACACGAGAACCGTCCCCGCGTTGCACCCGCGTTGCACTCTTTGTTGAATGTGTGCTATAATATTTTCAATTACTACACGTGTAGTAATATCTAAAATACTACATGTGTAGTTTATGGGGAGTGAATTATTTTGAACAGTAGATTTGAAAGCAAAAAGAGAAGAGCTAAGTTTCCCTATATTTTGCTTCTTACTTTCATCATACTAGTCGGATTTACGAGCTTTGGATATTTCCGCTTCATGCAGCAAAACGATCGTAATCAAATGAAGGAAGTCGCAAATACCTTCATTCACATATTAGAAAATAAAAATTACCAAAAGTTAGGGGACATTCTTGATGAACAATCCTACACTTCTTTGGATTATTCATTAGATACAGTGATAGAGAAATATGAAAACATCTTTAATGGGATTCAAATTAACCAAGTACATGCATCCAACGTAACATTAAGCGAAATAAACGACGATGAACAAGATTTCTCATTTCAGTTAAGCTTCACGACACCTTTAGGTAAATTAGAAAACTTACAGTATCACACCAAAATAGTAAAGACCGGGGATCATTTTCAAATGAAATGGGATCCTTCTCTCATCTTACCTGGGATGGAAGGAAAAGATAAGGTCTCTTTTCGCAGGTTGAAAGCGGAACGAGGGGAAATCAAAGATCGACTTGGCAATGGATTAGCAGTAAATCAAGACTTTATATCAATAGGAGTTGTGCCAAAGGAATTAGGTCAAGGTGATGAAAGAGAAAAAAGGCTTCATGAAATTAGTAAACAATTTAACATACCCGTCGATGAAATTAACCAAAAGTTAGCGCAGGGGTGGGTAAAAGATGATGTATTCGTTCCCTTAAAAATAACGGAAAACAAACCAGCCAAAGAAGTACCTGGTATTTTCTATCAAACGAAAAAAATTCGTTATTACCCGCTAAAGGAAGCAGCTGCACACCTTATTGGATATACAGGAAAAGTAACAAAGGAAGATTTGGATAAACATCCGAACTTAGCCGAAGGAGACATCATTGGAAAAGCCGGATTAGAAAGAGCTTTAGATAAGGAGCTACGTGGTATAGATGGTGGAGAAATTTACATTGTCGATCAAGATGGGAATAAAAAACACGCCATACAAACACAGGAGAAAGTGGATGGAGAAGATATCCAATTAACCCTTGATACGTATGTCCAAAAGGAAGCATTCGATACTTTTAAAGGCAAGGCTGGCTCTACCGTAGTAATGGACCCTAAAGAAGGCGGTTTATATGCTGTAGTGAGCTCTCCATCATTTGATCCGAATAAAATGGCTCAAGGCATATCCCAAGAGGACTATAACGACTATGCGGAGGATCCTCATAAGCCGTTTATTGCAAGATACGCTGTACGTTATGCACCTGGTTCCACCTTTAAAGCTATTACAGCTAGCATTGGTCTTGATGCCAACATAACTTATCCAGACAAGACAAGAGAAATACATGGCCTAAGTTGGAAAAAAGATCAATCATGGGGAGGTTATTCCGTAACTCGCGTATCAGATGTAACCCATGTTGATATGCGAAAAGCGCTCATTTACTCCGACAATATTTACTTTGCGCAAGAAGCTTTAGAAATGGGAGAAAAGAAATTTAGAGACGGTTTGAAAAACTTCCTATTCGGGGAGAAACTCGACTTACCAATAGCAATGGAACCAGCCCAAATTTCCAATAAATCAACGTTTGGTTCAGACATTCTTTTAGCAGATACGGGATATGGTCAAGGAGAATTATTAATTTCACCCATTCAGCAAGCTGTCATGTATTCCGTCTTTCAAAATAAAGGAGAAATGGTTTATCCAACATTACTAGCGAATAAAGAGAAACCTAAAACAAAAACAGCCATCGCTACCACAACTGCAAATGAAATGAAAAGTCGTTTGAAAGAAGTCGTTAGCAATCCTAGTGGGACAGCACATCTTTTATCTCATTCGCAATATACGTTAGCTGCCAAAACCGGTACAGCTGAAATAAAAATGCAACAAGGCAAAAAGGGTGTTGAGAATAGTTTTTTACTTGCCTTTGAACCAGAACAGGACAGTTTCCTTCTTCTTTCACTTGTAGAAGATTATTCGCCAGGAAGCTCTGCTACTCAGTTAAACAAAACATTTATTGATGATTTATACGGATATCTTCAAAAACGATAACGCTACATTACGTAGTTCGTTGTACAAAGTGTCCATACGCAAGTTTTTTATCGCAAGATTACGTGAAAGATCAGAGCTGTGGGGATTTGCACACCGCAATTCAATTCCCCCCCTCTGTTTATGAGTTAAACGAAGCAAAATTTACTGGCCTTACACGACCATTTACATCTTCATTCCATTTGAGTTGATGGTCTTACAGCCAGTTAACACGCAACAAAAAATAGTTTGCAACCTTTCAAACTTAAAACAACTTTGCAGATTGATAAATGAGGGATTACGATGAAGGAAGAAAAAAAGATCAAAGCTAAACTTCCATTTCGCTTAAATATATTATTTTTCATGATTTTTTTATTGTTTTTTGTACTAATTATTCAATTGGGTGTTGTTCAAATATTAAATGGTCAGGAATTTCAAGATAAAGTGAGCAGCACAGTGAAGGATTCAGTCAAAACATCCGTACCACGCGGAAAAATATATGATCGGAACCATAAGTTGATTGTAGATAATCAAGCCCGGTATGCCATTACTTATACAGCACCAAAGGGCATAAAGCCTGAGGAAAAGTTAGCAGTCGCGCAAAGGTTATCAAAATACATGTCCATGTTTCATAATGAAACAAAAAAGGCAAAACTAAAAACGATAACCGAGCGGGAAAAGAAAGAGTATTGGTATTTACTGCATAAAAATGAAGCTGAACAACGTCTCTCTACAGAAGAAAAGACTAATTTAAAAAGTTCCGAGCAATATAATACAATCTTGGAGCGAATTTCAAAGGAAGATTTACAAAGTCTTTCAGAAGAAGATATGCAAATAATATTAATAAAGAAGGAAATGGACAAGGCTTATGCATTAACACCACAAATAATAAAAAATGAAGATGTTACCTACGAAGAATATGCAATGGTCTCAGAACATTTATATGAATTACCAGGAGTGAATGCGACCGCCGATTGGGACAGAAATTATCTATATAAAGATACATTTCGCAATATGTTAGGTGCAATTACAACGGAGAAACAAGGTATCCCCTCCGAAAAAGTAGATACGTATCTTGCTAAAGGATACAATCGCAATGATCGAGTAGGCAAAAGCGGTTTGGAGGAAAAATATGAGGACCTTTTGCGAGGTAGAAAAGCACAAATCCAATATACAACAGACAAAAAGGGTGAAGTAATTGGTACTGAAACAGTTGTGGAGGGGCAACGTGGGAAAGACTTGGTACTAACAATCGATATGGAGTTCCAACAACGTCTTGATAAAATTGTGAAAAAGGAACTAAAGACAACAAAAAATCATGCTCCTTATTTAAATAGATATTTGGAAGACGCGATGGCGATAGCCCTTAAACCAAAGACTGGTGAGATTTTAGCGATATCAGGTGCGCATTATAATGCCAAAACAAACCAATATGAAAATGCCGATTATAAAGTATTATACGATGCACGACAAGCCGGTTCTTCTGTCAAAGGTGCGACAGTATTAGCTGGTTTCCAATCTGGTGTCATTCATACTGGTACCATTTTCAATGATGAAACGATTAAAATTGCCGGTACACCTCCGAAAAAGTCTATTTACGCTTACCCATTAGGACCGCTCGATGAAGTGACTGCATTGAAAAAGTCATCCAATGTGTATATGTTTCATATCGCAATGCGAATGGGTGGTGAATACAATTATCAGCCAAATAAGAATATTACTTTCCATCCAGAAGCGATAACGGAAATACGTAATTATTTCAGCCAATTTGGACTTGGTATCAATACAGGTATTGATTTTCCTTATGAGGCAACAGGTTATAAAGGGGAGCATCCAAAAGCAGGTAATTTACTCGACTATGCTATCGGACAGTACGACACTTATACAACATTACAGTTGGCCCAATATGTATCCACGATTGCCAATAATGGGTATAGAGTGCGGCCACATTTTCTGAAGGAAGTGAGAGAACCGATTCCAGGAGAGGATCAACTAGGACCGGTGAATCGAGCAGTAAACACCGAGGTATTAAATCGAGTAGATATGGATGAAAAATATATAAAACGTGTCCAGGAAGGATTTCGTCAAGTCTTTCAAGAGCCAGGTGGAACAGCATTTCGACATTACAATACCGCCCCATATAATAGCTATCATATTGTTGGCAAAACAGGAACCGCTCAAAATGAGGTTTTTGAGAATGGACATAAAACCGAGACAGAAAACCACACATTAGTTGCTTATGCACCGTTTGATGATCCAGAAATCGCCATCGCAGTACTCGTTCCTAATTCTGGTGAAGGTATGGGATATCCGGACAATCATAACATTGCAAAGGGAATCTTTAAAACTTATTTTGACCTAAAAGAGGAAAGACAAAAAGATAGCGATTTACAATAATATCTTGCTTATCTCCTATAAGCTTCATTTAGTTTTTAAAAAAATATCTGTGAGCGACGTACCACTTAGTCCTTGCTTAAAAGTGGGAATTTCCTATATTTCCATACCGGAAGCAAACTTACCGACAGATAAAAGTGGGAAGCATCTGTCGTTGAACAATAAAAGTCACTTTAAACCATCCTTACTTCCTGCTATAATAAATACTACAAATGTAAAAGTGAGGATGGTTGCAGTGAAGCAAATTCCACAAATTTCAGAAGCCGAATACGAAGTAATGAAAGTTGTATGGAAATATGAACCAATTTCCACACCCGAAGTAGTTGAAAAGGTATCAAGCAAAATTGACTGGAAGCCAAATACGATACAGACGATGCTTGCACGCCTCGTAAAGAAAAAGGCATTGAAAGCAAAAAGAGATGGCCGCGTATTTATCTATCATTCTCTTATTGAAGAGTATGAATATGTAGAGCAAAAAAGCAAACTATTTCTAAACCAGTTTTTCGGAGGTACATTAAATTCAATGGTGCTAAACTTTATTGAAAATGACCAGTTATCCAAGGATGATATTTCTGAACTAAGAAAAATACTTTCTGAGAGGGATACGAAAGAAGGGGAAAAATAGTGGACACGTTTATACTTCAATTAATATTAAGCACAGTAGTAGTATCTCTTGTTATTTCAGCTATACTTTTTGTAAAAAGGATATATGCTAAACATATTTCCGTACAAATTCATTATAAAATCTGGTATTTTCTATTTGTCCCACTCGTAACCTTCCTTATTCCGTGGAAACTTATTCGACTTGGAGAGAGCATTCCCCAATATATAAAGAATTTACTTTTTTCTAATCAAGAAACAGCAACTACAGGTGAAAAATTAGGACATGCTGGGGTATCTCATCAACCAAATACTAATTTACTACATGATTTTGCTGTATCAGTAGACAAGTCTACGCCGGATTTATTTTATAATCTATTTTTCACTGTTTGGTTAATCGGAATGATGGCACTAATTGGTCTGGTCTTGTATTCCAACTATCAAATCTATCAATTAAAAAAGTCAGCTACCACGATTAAAGATCTGCAGATTCATGAAATGCTGGAAACTTGCAAAAAAATCGTCGGTATAAAGAAGAATATTAGGTTAGTGGAAACGCCACTTATTCAATCTCCCATTACACTAGGGCTATTTCACCCATATATACTAATCCCGCAGGAAACCCGACAGTTATTCACAGTAAATGAATTAAAATACGTCTTTTTACACGAGTTAAGTCATCAGAAAAATAAAGATGTATTCGTAAATTATATAATGTGGATGTTGAAAATCATCCATTGGTTTAATCCATTTGTTTGGTATGCTTTGGAAAAAATGCGTAACGATCGTGAATTAGCTTGTGATGATTCCGTACTGAATTGTTTAAATGAGCGTGGATATATCGAGTATGGTCATACGATTATCCATTTTGCAGATAAAAAGTTTAACCACACTTATGGACAATTTGCCCCTGGGATTGGCGGTACTAAAAAGCAAATCAAGCAAAGAATTCAGGGGATTGCTAATTACTCTAAAGAATCAACAACAGTTAAGTGGAAAAGCAAAATAATCTGTTCGATTCTAGGAATCATGGTATTGCTCCTTGCCCCTATTACAGCAGTTGTAGCAGGGACAGACGACGTTTATCATTTTAACGAGAAAAACACCGTATATGAAGATTTAAGCGATTATTTTAAAGGCCTCAATGGAAGTTTTGTTTTATTTGATTCATCTAAAGCGCAATATCAGATTTATAATCAGGAAATGAGTGCACAAAGAGTTTCTCCTGATAGCACGTACAAAATATACTCGGCATTATTTGCTTTAGAGGAAAATGTCATTTCCACTACGAACAATGAGAAGAAGTGGGACGGCCATGTGAATCCTTTTGAGCAATGGAATAAAGATCACAATTTATATACCGCAATGAGTAATTCGGTGAATTGGTATTTCCAAGATATTGATCGCGAACTAGGTAAAAAGCAACTTCAAACTTACTTTAACAAAGTAAATTACGGAAATAAGGACCTCTCCGGTCAATTGGATAGTTATTGGATGGAGTCGTCATTAAAAATCTCTCCAATAGAACAAGTCGAATTACTGCATGCGCTTGAAGAAAATAAATTTGATTTTCACGAGAAAAATATTCAAGCGATAGAAAAGGCGCTATTCATTGCACAACAAAATGAAACACAACTATTTGGGAAGACAGGTACGGGTACGGTAAATGGAAAAGATATAAATGGCTGGTTTGTTGGCTTTGTGAAGAATGCTAGCGACACGTACTATTTTGCAATAAATATTCAAGATGAAAATGGACATTCAAATGGCAGCAAGGCAACCGAAATTGCAAAACAAATATTAAAAGATAAACAGATTTATTAGGCAAATATGGGACGGATCTCAACTTTATCGCTTTACAAGTAATAAAAGGCAGGTCCGTCCCTGCTTCATTTTTGACATAACAGTCTGCCTTAAATGTGAACAACTTCAATGCGTAAGCACCCTTGACTAAAACCCACACTGCTACTACTAGTAACATGCAACCCAAAGATACTGTTAATCGGTTATTACAGTTAACCCCAACTGCATGATCCTAATAGCACTTCTAGCTGAGACCACTAAAATAATAACAGAATAATTTCTATCCCATTATTACATGTAGCGAATTACAAACTCAAGATGCTTCACATGCGTCATTTCAAATCACTTAAAGTAAGCTTGAATTGATTTAGGCAATAATCGAAAGAATAACCCTTTATATTTAATATCAGCCAGGCCGGCAATGAGGAGAATAAAAGCTATTAATAACAAAATAGGCTTTTTACTCTTTTTAGAATCCTTGTTCATCCTATTCCCTCCAACTTGAAATATATATCATCGATGTATCTTTTTCACCAGACGATAAACCTAGATTTTATTTATTGTTATATTTCACATACAAATAGGCACTGCAAAATTTGTGAGTTTCATCTTATATTTTCGTATGAATGGCAGAATCCACTTGATGACACAATATGAATAAAGTCCTACCCACTTCAAATTGGATAGGACCTTTAACTTTTCAGCAAACAAGTTAAATTTACTTTACTATCAACCCGTATTCACTAATCCTGCGGCCACTCCGTTAATCGTCAACAACACTTCGGTTACCAACTCATCAGGGGGGTTTGGTGTTTCTCTTAGTTTACGTATCAAATCCACTTGCAAGAAATTGAGTGGATCAACGTATGGGTTACGAACATGAACAGAATCTTTAATATTTGGTTTATGACTGAGCAATTCCTCATTGCGGGAAATTCTTAACAATGCATCTTTTGTCCGCTCATACTCCTCCGCAATATCAGTAAAGATACGTTTTGCAAGCTCTTTATCTTCGACTAATCCTAAATATTCCTTCGCTGTATCCATATCTGCTTTGAGTAGCGCCATTTGTAAATTGTTAATAGTAGAATGAAAGAAGGACCATTCCTCATACATTGTTTGCAACATTCCCAAATGGCTTTCATCTGCTTCAATGAAAGCTTGCAATCCTGTTCCTGCCGCATACCAAGCAGGAAGCATATGTCTCGATTGTGTCCAAGCAAATACCCATGGAATAGCTCGCAAATCCTCGAAACGTTGGCTATTCTTTCTACTCATTGGACGCGACCCAATATTTAATGCACCTAACTCCGTCAATGGCGTTGCTTGATGGAAATAAGTAAGGAAATCAGGGTCTCCAAAGACTAGGGATTGGTATTTCTCCAACGATTTCTCTGAAATAGCTTCCATTGCTGCTTCCCATTCTTTTTTGCGCAATTCTACTTGGTCAGGTGCACTTGAAACTTTCGCACAGGCCTCAAATAGTGCTGCAGCTGCTTGCTCTAAATTACGATATGCGATATCTTCGAGCAAATATCTAGATGAAAGCACTTCACCCTGTTCCGTTATTTTTACGCCATCACCCAATGTTTCCATAGGCTGAGAAAGGATACTCGTATTCAACGATCCGCCTCCACGACCTAATGACCCACCGCGCCCATGGAAAAACTTCAAACGAATATCATACTCCCTCGCCGTATTATGAATTTCCAATTGGGCTTTAAACAACTCCCAGTTTGCGCTCAATGTACCGCCATCTTTACTGCCATCTGAATAGCCAAGCATAATTTCCTGATGACCTTTGCGAGCCTGCAGTTGTTTACGATAAACTTCTGTTTCAAATAGCGTCCGCATAATGTTCGGGCCCGCAATCAAATCGTCAATGGTCTCTAGTAAAGGTGCAACATCAAGGTCACTTTCTACTCTTCCATCTGGGTAAAGACGGTAAATTCCTGTCTCTTTAGCAAGCACTAACACTTCCAGAAGATCGCTCGGAGATTCTGTCATACTGACCAAATAAACCTCAATTGCACGTTTACCAAATTCATCATGGGCTTTTTTGATCATCCTAAACACTTCCAACATCTTCTGGGTCGCTTTTGAATACCCACCATCGAAAAGTAGCAACGGCCGTTGGTCATTCAAAACTTGACACAATACTTTCTGCTTTTCTTCCTCTGCAAGGTCGGAATAATTATTTGTAACATGGACAGCTTTTAAAACTTCATGGATTGCTGCTTCATGTTCTCCGCTATGGTTTCTTATATCTAACGTCGCTAAATGAAAGCCAAACATTTGTACTTGCCGAATAACTTTTCGCATCGTCTTTAATTTTTTGATCACTGGCAAATGTGCCTCAGCATGTCGCTTAATTTCTGTAAGGTCGCTAGCTAAATCCTCTGCATAGCGATAACCATGAGAAGATTTCCCTGTTTCACGCAGACGTTTCAGAATTACCGCGAATTTCCGTCGATATACTTCCGATTTAACAGGCCATTTCTCTTTTCCCTTTAAATAAGTATTTTCCTCTTTTTCAACTTTATCAATAAACTGCGGATTAATTGATATACGTTCACTTGATTGGCTGAACCTTCTCATCAATTCAACGATTGAAGCTTCATATTTCTTCAAAATTAGTTTCCGCTGCATTTCTAATGTCGTCCAAGTAATTTCAGGCGTCACATTCGGATTTCCATCCCGATCTCCGCCAATCCAGGAACCAAATTGAATGAAATTCGGCACCTGCCAGTCCTCTTCTGAAACTTGTCGTTGTAACTGCATTTCTAATTCTTGAAAGACTGCAGGCAATGTATCAAATAATGTTTGGTCAAAATAATAAAGACCGTTTTTCACTTCGTCCAGCACTTTCGGTTTTCGATGTCGTAATTCATCTGTATGCCATAATGCAGTAACTTCGTTAAATAAGCTCTCTTCTACATACGATTTCTCTTGATCCGTAGATAACGGGTTGTCCAGTTTCCGCAAATTCTCTGAAATTCGCTTTTGAATTTCCAATACAGTCCGCTTCGTTGCCTCAGTTGGGTGAGCCGTCATGATCAACTCGATTGACAACTCGTGAAGGACTTCCTGAATTTCCTCATTTGTAAGATTGTAACTTTTTACTTTGGAAACCGCTTCTTCAATAGAGAAGGACTGACTTGTTCCCTCCTCCAATAAATACTGACGTCTACGCCTAATTCGGTGATTTTGTTCCGCAATATTAATTAAGTGGAAATAAATAGAAAAGGCACGAATTACTTGCTGACGCATTGGCGGTTCTAAGCTACTAATTTCCTCTTTTAATTTATGATAATCATCATCGTTAAATTCATTACGAATACGCTTGGTCATCTCACGAATTGTCTCAACCTTATCAAACAACTCTCTACCACCATGAATGATTAAAATCTCCCCTAATATATTTCCAAGCATCTTCACATCTTGCCGCAACAAAACATTATGATCAGTCACCTTTGCCACACTGTCTCCTCCTTCGTGAAACATGGGGGACGGTTCTGCTGTTTCACTGTCAAGTAAGTGATGCAATAGATACGTCCCCCGCTTATCTTCTTTGCTCAATATTTTATTGAACTCGTTACATACGGTACGAATTATTTTATAATAAGGCGCACTATTATCCAATCCTAATTTACAACAAGTATTTCCAATTCGTTATTTCATTAATAATGACACACTAAAAAATACTTTTCAAGAATTCAATCTTTTGTAAGGCCTTCTCTTTCGGAGCAGTCCTATTACGACATACGCGGAAACACATGAAACAGGAGAACCGTCCCTCTGATTCACTTTTCAAGAATTCAATCTTTTGTAAGGCCTTGTCTTTCGGAGCAGCTCTATTACGACATACGTGGAAACACATGAAACAGGAGAACCGTCCCTCTGATTCACCTTTGATGCATTTAGCGTTAAATAATGCAATATTATATTACTCTGTGGTAAAATATATTAGCATATAAAAGTTTCAGAAATAATTGTTATTTTATTAATTTCGGAAGGGATTTGGCTATGATGAGGGCCTCTATATTTGAACTTATCCGTGTTACAGAATTATTAAATAATGAAACCGTCATCCGTTTTATGGATCTTTTTAATGAAAATGTCGGTATTTCGCAAATCTTAGTCCTTTCCCAGTTGCAGCAGAATGGCCCACAAATGCAATCTTGGCTCGCTAAAAGGCTAGGATATACATCTGGAGCATTGACTGGCATTGCCAATAAATTGATTAAGGAAAATTATGCTGTGCGTAAATATGATGAAACGGACAGAAGGATTGTCTTACTAGCGATTACAGAGAAAGGAACAGAACTTCTACAAAACGCACAAAAGCTAGGTCAGAAGATGGAAACTGAAGTTTATTCTGTCTTGAGCGAAGCAGAATCAAATCAGATACTAACTATTCATAGAAAACTTCTAGATCATATGCTGAACATTAACAGTCCTAAATGATGGATTAGAAAAAGGGATATCGTAGAAGCAGCATGAATCTAGCTTTAAGATTCTTCATCCTACATTGCAGATGCTGAACTTGTAATCGAAGACAAATTTTCAGCACAATAAATATTATTAAACGAACAAAAAGTCGACTCTAGGAAAATCTAGAGCCGATTTTTTTGGGGTCAGACCCCCTAAAGGATCCTTTTATGATTGGACCTTTGGCATATAGATGATGGATTTAAATAAGTCGCCATCAATTTGAATCATAAATTTCCCATTTTGAATATCTACCAAGCTTTTGGCAATCGATAAACCTAAACCACTGCCTTGACTTGATCTAGATTCATCGCCTCTTTTAAAACGCTCCATTAATTCATCTGCTGAGATGTTTAACTCATAAGCTGAAATATTTTTGAAGGTAAGTAGGACTTCATCACCTACATCTTCAATATTGATATAGACCCTAGACCCTTTAAGAGCATATTTAAAAATATTAGATATGATATTCTCTATCGCCCTCCACAATAACTTTCCATCCGCGATAATATATGTCTTATCTTCAGGCTGATTAAACCTAAATTCCAACCCCTGCGCTTCAATCTTATCACTTACCTCTCCAAGCCCCTGAATAATTAATGAAGCGATATCGATTTGCTCAACTTGAACAGGAATATTCCCACTGGATGCCTTTGCCGCATCAAATAAATCATCAGTCAGCACTTTTAGCCTTTTTGATTTTTGATCCAATACTTTTGTATATTCTTCAATTTTTGATGGATCCTTTTCCCTTTTTAATAAATCAACATACGTGATAATCGATGTTAATGGCGTTCGTAAATCATGCGACACATTCGTAATGAGTTCTGTCTTCAGCCGCTCACTTTTTAGTTCACTATCCATCGCGTTTTTCAATCCATCGGTAATGCTATTTACATTTTCAGCTAGCTTTGCAAACTCTCCTTTCCCAGTCATATCGATATGATGGTAAATATCTCCATTCTTTATTTTTTCGACTCCATCTTGAATCACTTGAAATGATCGAACCTTTTTTAGCGTAAACCAGGCAGCTATCCCTATCGTAACAGGAAACATAAAGAAAGTTGCCGCAATCAATAATGGATAGCCAACAACAATGAGCACTGTTTTTATCCCAACACTTCCGCTGTCATAGACATTCCTTACAAATTGGATGATTGCATTAATCAATTGATAGATAAGACTATGCTTAAAAAACGTTCGATTCTTAACATGTCTAACAAGTGATAAAATCAGTACAAAGACAACTGCTGTAATAGGGATTGTAATTTGGTATATCCACATCGATATATTTGGATAACCGACTACGTCCACCAGGAAAATCCAAAGTCCAATTAGTACGATACAAAGCACCATGTTTACATCTACAAATAATCGATCAACAGGGTGCATATGCACATTCTTATCTTCAAAAGAATTTCTACCACTTACGAATAGAAAATAGATAAAGGTAAAAATGAATCCTGCTAAAAGTCCTAAAGCACGATATAAATCATTTGTCACTTGTACTTTATTTTCTTGCCAGGCCTTTTCATTCGCATGTAAAACATCATCCGTAAATGCAATATAAACAACATTATCTTTCGACAAATGTTCATTTATTTCCCCTGTAATCAGATTCAAGTTGTGATTCGTTTCCATTTCCTTTGGATACATTTCCTGTTTATACCCATCAAAAATCATATAGGCTGGATAGCTTTTAAATTGCGCTTTATCGAGTTTCTCACTATTTGTAAATTCATTCACACCATTGCTAGCATAGTATAGTGGATATTTAACCTGTTCTATATTTCGCAACAATGCATGATATACACCTACATCTTGATTGATTAATTTCTCTTTAACCTTGGCTATCCTTTTTGCATATTCAACTTTAAAGTTCTCATTATTCTCCGCTTCCGATAAATTAGGATTATAACGATTACTATCCATAAAATCTTCATATAAGTCCTGCGTTTCCATTTCTAAATCTTCTTTACTAATTGTTCCACCTTTTAAAATATGTTCTTCACTCTTATATGTCACCATCAAGCTAGTGAGATCGTCTACAAGATTCTCACTTTCTCTTACAAATGATTGACTATGAAAGTAGCTATCCTCGAAGACAATTCCAATATCGCCATCACTTACTACAATTAAATCTCCAATTACTTTTACAGCACCTGCAAGACATGCAATCATGATAATAAAAACAATCACTTTCGTGAAAATAGAATGGCTAAATTTTTTCGATTTTGTATCCAATTCCCCACACCACCTTTAAATATTTTGGCTCTTTCGGATTGATTTCGATTTTTTCTCTAATTTTTCTTATATGAACGGTCACAGTATTTTCTGGACGAAAAGATGGTTCATTCCAGACCTTTTCATAAATCTCTTCGATAGAAAATACCCTTCCAGCGTTGGCAGTCAAAAATGTTAAAATTTTATATTGTACCGGTGTGAGATGAACTTGTTCTCCATCGACGGTAACACTTTTACTTTCATCATCGATCACAAGCCCACCTGTCTGATACACATCCGTTTTCGCTTCCAAACTTCCTAATGTCGTATACCTTCTCAGTTGTGATTTTACTCTTGCAATTAGCTCCAGAGGATTAAAGGGCTTCGTAATGTAATCGTCAGCTCCTATATTCAACCCTAGGATTTTATCATAGTCCTCAGATTTAGCAGAAAGCATGATTAATGGGATATTGTTTTCCTCCCTAATTTTCATCGTTGCTCTTATCCCGTCCATTTTTGGCATCATAATATCCATAATAATGAGATGGATTTCATGCTTAGCAATGAGTTCAATCGCCTCCAACCCATGAAACGCTTTAAATATTTGATAGCCTTCGTTCTCTAAGTAAATTCCTATTGCATCTACAATTTCCTTATCATCATCGCAAACTAATATGTTCACATCAGTCACTCCTTATTTTTATCTCCCCTTTATTACTAGGTATTCATTTTTCAAGTGTATCCATATCATCAACCAGACAATATTATTTTATTTACCCACTTAATAGAGAGCAGCACTTCCTCCCAATAAAATTATATTAACGAAAAAACCTTAGTAAATCGTCAACAAATATCTTAAGAATTTCTTAAGGTGAAACATGGGGACGGTTCTCGTGTTTCATTCCATTCTACCCTTCAATGCCTGGCATAACGTGTATATCATTATTTTCTGTAGCCAAATATGAAACTTCAATCCACGAGAAACGTATTTCTCCTCTTCTTTATTCCATAGACAACTCAGCTTTTACGAGCTGTTATTCTCCACCTTCTCCACCCCTTACTTATCATGCTTAAGCTCTCACGCACTCTTAAAGCCGGAATTTTATAGCAGTTTACACGCTATAACTTTACCTTGTCCACTAGTAAGGTTAAACTGACATATTTTCCAGTGGCCTATTTTGCTAATACCTGCTTACCTTTTATGAAATTAATATCATGACTACAGAACCTTCCCCACACTTCCTGTTGCGAATTTCCCAAGACTATTATTTATAGAGATAAAAGTTTCCCTTCTATCAACACTTGTATTAATATGAAAAATATATATCATGAATATTCTCTTACTACCACACACAAACTTTTTTAGTCCAATAATGAGTGAAATAAACATCATAAATAGGGGATATAGGAGGAGGGATGAAATGAAGCGCATCACAATTTTAATTGCGGATGATGAAACGGAGATTGCGGATTTGGTTGCTTTACACTTGGAAAAGGAAGACTATGATGTTATCAAAGTATCTAATGGAGAGGAAGCGATACAGGTGCTGCAAACGCATTCGCTAGATCTCGCTATTTTGGATATTATGATGCCGAAACGAGACGGTTATGAAGTGACCCGACAAATTCGCGAGACACAACATACGTTACCAATTATCTTTTTAAGCGCAAAAACTTCAGATTTTGATAAAATAACTGGACTCGTTATAGGTGCTGATGATTATATGACAAAACCATTCAATCCAATGGAATTAGTTGCCCGTGTAAAAGCTCAGCTTCGTCGCGCTACGCAATTCAATCAAACAACAACGAATAACTTGATCCTGGAGGCTGGTGGCTTGACCATTTCCCCCGAAAAACGCACAGTGACTCTTTATGGCCATACAATCGAATTAACACCAAAGGAATTTGACATATTATATTTATTAGCAAGCTATCCGAAAAAAGTGTTTAGTGCGGAAGGTATTTTTCAAAAGGTATGGGGAGAAGCGTACTATGAAAGTCAAAATACAGTCATGGTGCATATTCGAACTTTACGGAAAAAACTCGGTGGAGATAAGGATAAATTTATTAAAACAGTTTGGGGAGTAGGGTACACATTCAATGAATAAAAGAATCCGAAGTTTCCGATTTAAAATGATTGAGTTTGTAGGATTAAGCATGCTTCTATCTGGTGGTATAACGTATGGTATCTATCGGACGTTACAATATTATTATCATACCTCCGTTTATGCAGGTGAAACATTAGCCCGTCTCAGAATCATGATGAATAGTATAGGTGATTTAAACTTTTTCTTAATCATTTTTATTCCTCTAGCCATTATCTTTTTCTTTTTGCTAACGAAGTCGTATGCGGTTTATTTTAAAGAAATTTCTAATGGCATCTACCATCTGGCTAACGGGGATTTTAAAAATCGCGTTTCTATTTCTACAAATGATGAATTTGGCAAGATTGCACAAGATATTAACATTGCAAGTGAAAAACTGCAAGAAGCTGTCGAAAGAGGGGATTTTGCAGAGAGTAGTAAGGATCAGTTGATTGTGAATTTAGCCCATGATTTGCGGACACCACTTACTTCTGTTTTAGGTTATTTAGACTGGATACTGCAAGATGAAGAGTTAACAGAGGAACAAAGGCATTTCGCAATGATTGCTTTTACTAAATCACAGCATTTAGAAAAGCTCATCAATGAATTGTTTGAAATAACGAGAATGAATTATGGCATGCTGCCGGTTTTGAAGCAAAGCATTAATATCAATGAACTGCTCAAGCAATTAAACGAAGAAATGTATCCTGTGCTAGAAAAGAACAAATTAGTATCAAGAGTGGAAATAACTCCGAAGCTAAATTTGGATGCCGATGGTGAAAAGCTAGCCCGCGTGTTTGAAAATTTATTGATGAACGCCATCCACTATGGAAAGGATGGACAATTTATCGATATTCACGGCTTCCTCGATGAAGATGATATTGTTGTGCAAGTCATGAATTACGGTGATTACATTCCCGAAGACCAATTACCTTATATTTTTGATATGTTTTATACAAGTGATAAAGCAAGAACAAATCAAGCTGGTGGCACAGGTCTTGGCTTGTTCATCGCAAAAAACATCGTAGAACAACATAAAGGTAGCATTTCTGTCACAAGCAATGTGATTCGTACATGCTTTGAAGTACGCCTGCCTTCTGATTCACAAGAAAAACCCCCAAAACAAGCTATACATTAAAATTTAAGAAAAACTTTATATTTTATCCCACTTTATTTTAAACAATCTTCTTTATTCTATATAGGAAGGACAAGGAGGAAACATGATATATGAAAAAGTGGGGTTTTTTATTTATTGTTATCATCATTTTTGTAAAGATAATGGCTACAAACTTCGTACCTTTTTCCAAAAATATAACTTATTTAAACGATGACCAAACAGCGCAAGATGATACTTTGTTTCACACTATAAAAATAACAAAAGATATGGTGTACCAAGGTAATTTATTACTCGTCAATCGCAATTATCCAGTTCATCCAGATAGTGTGAAGTCAGACTTTGTCAATTTATATGAACATAAAGGATTAGTAAATGGGTACGAATTATTACATACGGATATTCATCTATCAAAGGAGATCACACAAAGGTTTTCACATATGATTCAGGATGCTAAAAAGGATAAAGTTACGCATTTCATGATTAGTAGTGGTTACCGAAATTTTAATGAACAGGACAGACTATATGAGGAAAAGGGAACTGATTATGCCTTACCTGCAGGCTATAGCGAACATAATTTAGGCTTATCACTCGACGTAGGATCAACTGCGGGGAAAATGGAACATGCACCAGAAGGAAAGTGGCTAAAGGAAAATGCATGGAAATACGGATTTATTATGCGCTATCCAGAGGACAAAACCGCAATCACAAAAATCCAATATGAGCCTTGGCATATTCGTTATGTCGGTTTACCTCATAGTTTAATCATGCATGATAAGAACCTTGCCTTAGAAGAATATATAAGTTTTTTAAAAAAGGAGAAAACAATTTCTTTGCGTTATAACAAAGTAAATTATTCGATTTCCTATTATCCGATTTCCCAACATACGCACATGAAGGTACCAATTGAACAGCATTATGAGATTTCAGGTAATAATGTTGATGGTATCATTATCACGGTCATGGATGGGAAGAAAAGGTAAACGTCTAATCGTTCGTATCATGCTTAGATTAGTGGGTTGGGGAAAAGCCTAATAAAAGCAAATAAACCGTGTGAAATCATATTCATATTGAGTTCACACGGTTTGTTTTAATTTCTATTTTACATTTCATTCATCATTTGTAGGCATAAGCACCTGCCATCATGCTAGAGAAGCAACGTATGTACTGCTTGACTAGAGAGAAACACGATGAATGGATACACTCCTTAGCCCCTCCGTCTAATCGCTATACGTCTTTCATTGCTGTCTGCTTGATTTCATTACGCATCTCATAAATATTGCGGACGATAGCCTTTCCAACAGCATAAGCTGGTATCGCTAAAAGAATACCAAGAAAACCAGCAATATTTCCAGCTGCCAAAATGATTGTAATCACTGTAAGCGGATGAATATCCAATGTTTTTCCCATTACGTTTGGCGTGATAAAGTTACTATCAGTTTGCTGCGCGACGAGTGTTACCACGCTGACCAAAATAGCTAACTTCGGATCTTGAATAAAGCCGATAATCAATGCTGGTGTAAACGCAATCCAGGGACCGATGAACGGAATAACATTCATGAAGAAAGCAAAAATAACTAGCAATAATGCATAATCCAAACCGATTATCAAGTAACCGGCGTACATCATCACTGCTAAGAGTAAGCTAATAAGCAGTTGTCCTTGAATATAAGACCGAAGTACTGTATCGATATCGCTTAACGTTTTCCCAAGCCATATCTTCTTTTTTCCTGTAAAAAACTTAAGAATAAAAGGTGCAAATTTCTCATGATCCTTTAATAGAAAAATAAAGAAGAAAGGCACGAGAATAAGGGTAAATGCTGTTTGGATTGCAGACTGGAAGAACTGGATAATCAGCTTGGCAAATACGACTGCAATCGACTGGATGGAATCTATTACTTTATCTATCGCTTCGTCCAATTGTTGCGGTACCGCATCTCGATGTTGCAATACATATTCTGTCGTTGCCTTAATATCCTTTGCCAAATTCGGTGCATTTTTCACCAACGTATCTACCTGCTTCATAACTGGTGGTCCCACAATAGCAGCAAAAATCCATATAATAGCTACCACGCTAAGTAGGATTGTTAAAATACTCCCCCAACGTGGGAACCTCCGCTTTTCCAGAAAACGTTGCAGCGGTTCAGTCACATAAAAGAGAACAACCCCGAGCAATAACGGCACAAGTATTGTCTTTGCAATGATAAGAAAGGGCGAAAAAATCCACTTAATTTCCATGAAATATTTTATAATCAGTAAAGCGAGTAAGACCCCAACTCCCGCTTGAAACCACACTTTTCTCGTCATATACCCACTCCTATCCAAACTAAATATGACACCATTCTAATAAGAATACATTACCCCTCCCCCACGAAGCAAGAAGAGTGAAACACGGGGACGGTTCTGCCGTTTCACTTCGAGGAGATAATGAAACACGAGAACCGTCCCCATGTTTCACTGTGCTTTAAAATGCGCCTGATCCTCCTCCGCCGCCTCCGGTTCCGCTACCGGTTGTTCCTCCGGTAGATGAGTCTATCACTGTGCTATTTGCATGATAAAAGTAATGGTTGGCATTTGAAGGAACGCTAGTATATAGCAATAATTCGCGACTCACTAGAAATTCCCCGACTATACCTTCATGAAACATTCGTTCCGTCTTTTCCTTCATTTGCTTATCATTCATGCCTACAGCAAAAATATACGCACGTTTTTGATTATCATCCATCTGCTCATTCCACTGTTCCACTTTCATTGTGGGGAACTTTTCCATGAACAAGCTCCATTCCTTATGAATCTTCGCGCCTTGTAATGTTCTTGGCCGATACATAAGCGCAAACGAAGCGATACTACTTCCAAGCACAATCACAAATGTCATCCACAAAAATAGGTCATGCATTGCAAATAAAATGAGAAATGGCACTAGTAGTCCAGCTGAAATCCCTACTAGAACTCGCGACTTTATATTATCCTCCAAGAGACCGTGTTCATCTACTTCATCCTGAACTGCCAACTTCCATCCCACATAGCTCTCACTATATTTCTCTTGATTCGCTTCATCCTCTGTATACTTTACTATATCATCTAAATGAAATGTACCGTTTGCGCCCATTTCGTCAAACAACCAACGAATCAATAGCGCCTCATGTTCATATTCTGTACGCCTGTTTCTTACAGTAAAAGTGCGATCATCAACCTGCTTGATATATCTCTTCCGAACTAAATCAAGCAACGATGCTGAGAGTAATTCTACTCCGTTACCCGAACCAAGATATGAAATCGTTGCAGGAAGACTCATCTCATTATCAGGAATAAAGTATGGTGCCGGAAATTTCCGTTCTACTTCCATACGTGTTATTCGTTTTCTGCGCCATGCATAGACTAATAAGGCGAGGAAGTATAAGCTAAAACTGGCTATGACGTACGGTGCTAAATTATTTAATACATTTTTCCGATGTTCAAATGCCGCTTGTTTATCTTCCTGTTCTTTCTTTTCAGCCAAAATTTTGCCCCGCATCGGCTTTTCTTCCGTCAACTTCATATTTGGAAAGAGTTGCGGATCATACGCTACTCGTACATCACCTTTTGTCTCAGCAGGTACTTTTCCCATTGCAAAATGAACAAGCCCTCCACTTTCAACATTTTCTGCATCCATCGCTGCATCATAACCAAATGCAATGACATCTTTTGTTTGATATGGTGGATGTACATATATATCAAGATTTTCATAATCCGATTCATTACGTTCATCAAAGAATGGCCAGTAAAACTGCGCAACATCTGTGTATCGCTCCATACCATTTTTAATCGTGTAGGTTAAAGTAACCGTTATTTTCTCATCTCTTCCACTTCGATATATTTTATATTCGTTATCATCCTGCTTAATTTTAAGCGATTTGCCATTTTCAGTTGCCTTTACATCTGTTATTTTTGCATTTTCTTTCGGAATTAATGTCCGTGTTATGCCATTAAATTTCCCATCGAATGAATATATCTGATCTTCCGTTACCGAAACATTTCCATCATCATGTAAATATACATGAATCTCCATATGTTCAATCGAATAATCCATCGCCTGAACCGGCAACGGAGAAAAAATAACACCAAGCAATAATAAAAAAGTAATCATAAAGTTTCGCATCTCTCATCCACCTCCCTATTTATTACGAATAGAGATTCAAAAAGTTTCGCGAAAAACATGAACGAAACATGGGGACGGTTCTCGTGTTTCACGTAAAGTGAAAAATGCAACATGAGAACCGTCCCCATGTTGCAGCCTTGTTGTACCGTTGTTTTACATTAGTTGTTTTGCTAGCTTGCGGTCTTCTTTATCTTTTGATGTCGATGCGATGTTTTTAATGGCTGCCTGTACCGATGGTTGTTGCGAAATTTCTGATTGCCATGCTTCTAGTACAGTTAATGCTTGGTATTGTAAACTTCCATTATCAGATTCAAGAGCTGCTTGAATCAATGGTAACCCGACACCTTCATACTCATGCAAATCTTGAATAAGATATTGCAAACAATCTTGCTCATCATTCGATAGACTTGATAACGATAAGTGACTTTCTGCAAATGTACAAAGTTTTTTAATATGTTGGTCATTATTTGTAGCCATAATAGCTAAGTATAATTCACCATTAGTCGGATATTTTTTTAACAGCTCAAACAAATTATCTGTCACATCTAATTCATAAAAGCGAGCAATTTCCAGCGCCTTTAGATCATAGTCACTTTGTAACATATCTAAGGCAACATATGACCATTTATGACCATTAATTAACGGTTGAATGGCTTGTCGGATGGCATCTCGTTCGTGTTTCTGCCAGTGATTATTGAAACGCTCCTCCCAAACTGCTTCATCCGCATTTATAAACTCATATATTTTCATCAGTGTGTAAAAATCGTTAACTGTATTACAGTGTACCCGCGCGTGATGAACGAAACGAGAAAGAACAATACTTGCATATTGATAATCTTCTATACTATCAAAAGCATCATCATGCAGTAGCGCTTGAATGATACGATTAGCTCCGTCATAGAGTTCCCTTGAAATTTCATCCTCTTCAAGTGCAACCTCAAGATCCCCTTTATCCGCACATGTATAGGCTAAATACTCATCCATAATCGTATTTTCACAGCCCTTTATGAGTAGCCATTGTTTGATTTTCGGTGAAGTAGCCTCCAGTTGTTCGACTGCTGCAATCTTGCCCCAACCATGGACTTGCCGAGCAAGCTGCCAAATTTGATCATTAGCTCGACTTGTACCATTTTTCAATGCAAACACAACATATGATGTAAACTCCTCATGCATCCCTATTGTAAATAGAAGCTCTTTATATTTCTCACAATCCGTACAACCGAGTACAGTAACTGCAAATTTTACAACCTCACGATGTGCTGCATGTTCTAGTAACCATAATGCTTCTTCCTGTACGCGAGACTCGTCTCGTTCAACTTGTTGAAATCTATCAACGAATTCTTCACCATAACTAGCAATATTATCAAATATAATTTTTTCGTATGTTGCCTTTCGTGTTTTCGTCGTAGGATTACTCATTTGCTTTATAAAAAGCTTGAGTAACCTTTTCGCATAAAATGGTGTAGGTGTATCATCTACAAAGGTGTCGAATAAACCTGGAGTCATAGGTAAATCAACATCGTTATATAAATATTCATCATCCGGTAAAAGATCATTCACTACTTTATGATGCGTTTCAACTTGAGCTTGAATAAAAGGAACAATCTTGTCCTTATGCTCCCAAGGAAGGAATTCAAGCTTTAGTGAATCATTCATAATCACCTCATTATCTACTTTGATAATACAATTGAGCGATACATAGCCACCAATTTTAACAGAAACGACATGCTTTGTACCATCTTCTAGTTCAAGTATTCCCGATAATTTCACATAAGGAATCATATGTGAAAGTAGATATTTACGTTTGTTTTTATCCACAATCTTGCCATCAATCAGAAGGACTTCCTCTTTTATTTGGTTCATAACTTCAATACAATGCCCCTCATAATCAACCTTCCACGCCCTACGTACTTCCTTTTCCAAATCCCTCCTCACATTCTGCATTTCAAACTTAAACTCATCCTTGAACCCCATAATATCCCTACTTTCAGCGCACGAAACATGGGGACGGTTCTCCTGTTTCATTACGGAGTACGGAGTATGACACAAGAGAACCGTCCCTCTGTTTCATCTGTTTCATCTGTTTCAGAACATTATATTCGATTTTGATTTATTTTGTAAGTGGTATTTTCATATATTTCTTGGTCATGATGGTCTTTGTTCCATCTCTGCACTGCTGTATAATTGTGAGTATAAAGTTATGTATGTGACGAAACAAAGTCCATAGTAAAAAGTTCCAGTCATAGATAAAGATAAATAGTTTTAACAGTCTTCCACTCAGTTATAGAGATAATACAAGGAGGTAAGCGTGTATGGGCGATATCTTTAATAGTGAGAGAATTATTCTACGGGAGATGGAAAGGAAAGATTGGAAAGACGTTCATCAATACGCCTCGCAAGACAAGGTTTGTCAATATCAGCCTTGGGGACCAAATTCCGAACAAGAATCTAAGGATTTTGTAGAACAGGTCATATTGGATGCCGAGAAGGATCATAGGAGCAGATTTGTATTTGCAATCATTTTAAAGGAACATGGAGAAATGATTGGTTCTGGCGAAATTAATCTGCGCGACAGTACGAATAGAGTAGGTGAGATAGCATACATCATCAACCCCAAATATTGGAAGATGGGTTTTGCAACAGAAGTAGCCAACCTTCTCATTTCCTATGGTTTTAAACAATTAAAATTGCATCGAATTTTTGCTACATGTGATCCTAGAAATATTGGCTCTTTACGAGTGTTAGAAAAGGTAGGAATGATGAAAGAGGGTAGAATACGTGAGCATATATTGATAAAAGATGGCTGGCGTGATTCTCTTTTATACAGCGTTTTAGAACAAGAATGGAATGGTAATTAATTTATTTTTACAACTAACCTATTGTTGCTAAAACAGGAACAGAAATTCCACCAAGGGGTTTGGGCCATTTTTAAATGAGCAAGTGACAACTGTGATGGTAATTTAATGAAATAAAATAGTTCATTAATTAGGGGAAATTGCTGAACAAAATTATTGCATATAAAGGTTATTATTTTCCATTGTTAAATCATGATTTCTGATGGGAGCTTGTGTCATGCACATAAAAACAAAAAGATTATGGATACGAGAATTTGAATTCAAAGATTGGCAAGCTGTATATGCGTATACCTCAGATATTAATGTTATGAAGTATATACCTGAAGGGGTTTTTACTGAACAAGATGCAAAGGAATTTGTAAACAAAAATAAAGGTGATCAAGCCGAAACATTCCCCGTTATATTGGCGGATAAAGATATTCTTATCGGGCACATTGTGTTTTATAAGTACTTCGGTGAACATACTTATGAGATTGGGTGGGTTTTCAATCCAAAGTATCATAATAAAGGATATGCTTCTGAGGCAGCACAAGCCATTTTAGAATATGGTTTTAAAGAAATAAACTTACATAGGATTATCGCTACTTGTCAGCCGGAAAACATTCCATCCTATCGGGTTATGGAGAAGATTGGAATGAGAAGAGAAGGCTTTTTCAAAAAATGTATTCCAAAAGATAATGAATGGTGGGATGAATATTATTATGCTATCTTGGCAGAGGAATTCAAATGAACGATTCAATAAATAAGCCAATGAAATTGCAGTATCTTTAAATTACTCTTATCCGCATAAGGACGATGAAAATATGACAAATTATTTAAAACATATTAGAAGCTTGCCTGCCAGCGCAAAGGTGATTTATTAAAAGTGGTGGTGGCCTCATGCTAAGTGATACGGAGGGCTTTTTCTACTAGCATATGTAACTTTGGTATGCGGGAAAACGTATCTCGTCCCTAATATCACGAAGTTCAGCAGCAATGGTGGCTTTTTAACGAAAAGACGGAGGAGGATATATACCATGAATAAGCCTAAAATTTATACAATGAGTTTTGCTAGTGTCTATCCGCACTACATTAAGAAAGCAGAGAAAAAAGAACGTACAAAAGAGGAGGTTGACAAAATCATCCGATGGTTGACCGGATACAGCCAGGAAGAGTTAGCAGCACATTTGGAAAAACAAACAGATTTTGAGACCTTTTTTGAGGTAGCTCCCCATATGAATCCGGCGCGGACTTTGATCAAAGGTGTGATTTGCGGTGTGCGAGTAGAAGATATCGAGGAATCAACGATGCAAGAAATTCGTTATTTAGATAAACTTATAGATGAGTTAGCAAAGGGAAAAGCGATGGAAAATATTTTGAGAAATAATAACCAAAACAAAGCATAGGATTTAGAAATTGCATTGATAGGGAAAATATCAATCATGACAGGCTACTATAACGAGTATCAATATCAGCGCAATTTAAAAAGGGACCGGGACATAAGGGTCTGACCCCCTCAACCAACTACTATAACGAGTAAAAAACTCATTGTTCAATACTACATGTAGTAGTTGAGGGGTCTGACACTTTGGTTTTGTCCCAGCCTCTCTAGTTTCCTAACTCTTTTTAATGTGTCCTTGGTAATGGGTGCCAGTTTATTACCTGTTTCTCTTCTATACATATCCTCCCTTATAAATGAAACATGAGAACCGTCCCCATGTTTCACCTTCACGACTTTAAACTCCTCTCAACCTCTTCCCGTGTTGGCATACCACCTTGTGCACCTAGTTTTTTTATAGAGAGGGATGCAGCACAATTGGCAAATCTTAAAGCACTGGAAATATCATTCCCCTCTGCAATTTGAACCGCAAATGCCGCATTAAATGTATCTCCCGCTCCCGTTGTGTCAACTGGATCCACCACAAAAGCTGGTACAACTTCTTCCCGAGTTCCGTTGTGGTAACGAACGCCATTCTTTCCTTCCGTGATGAGCAACTTATTCGGGTATTTAGCTAAAATTTCAGCACGCTTATTATTCCCAAAAAGTACTGCAAATTCATGTTCATTTGGGGTAATATATGTTGCATAAGCGATTACTTCTTCACTTAATTTTCTAGCCGGTGCTGGGTTGAGTAATAACTTTTTATGATGCTCATGGCAAAACGCCGCAATATACGCAACCGTTTCAATTGGAATTTCCTGCTGAATTAAAATAATGTCCGCTTGTTTCAGCGTTTCTTCCGCTTCTTTTACGTACGAAGGTGTAACTTCATCATTCGCACCTTTTACAACAATAATGCTGTTATCTCCTTCTGCAAGGGTAATATGCGCTGTACCGGATGCATTACCTGTAACCGGTTCCACATGGTTTACAGCAACCCCATTTTGTTGTAGGTTATCCAAAATTTCCTTCCCAAACGCATCGTCACCTACACGACCAATCATGGATACTTCTGCACCGAGTCTAGCAGCTGCAACGGCTTGGTTCGCTCCCTTTCCTCCTGGGGCAGTATAAAATGAATCACCTATTAAGGTTTCACCAGCAAGTGGCCTTTGATTAGCTGTCACGATTAAATCCATGGAAGAACTTCCAACAACAACAACTTTCACCATATTAGTCAACTCCTTTTTTCGTTGAATTTCTCTCAACATACTTTACTGGAAATTTAAAATGTAACTTTGATAATTCTTCTTGATTAATTTGCTTAAGCAATATTTCCGCTGCTTTCTTTCCCATCTCATAGGCTGGCTGTTGAATTGTCGATAAACCTGGGTAAACAATACTACTCATATAAATATCATCAAACCCAATAATTTGAACATCCTCTGGTATTTTACGTCCTTGCCGTAATGCCTCATTCATAATCGCAATTGCAACAGTATCATTACAAGCAAGAATGCCATCCGTATGCGGATACTCCTCAAATAGACGTATCGCTGCCTCTTGACCACCTTGAAATGATAAACTTGAATCTATTATATTTATTTCTATTTGATGTTGTTTTAATACATGATATGCTGCTTTATATCGTTTATAAGTCGTTTGTACTGAAATTGGACCCCTCACAATTGTAACGCAACGACAACCACTTGCAATTATTCTTTCTGCCGCAAGTGTGCCTCCTTCATCTTGATCAGCGTAAACAGCTGGAAAGTTTTCAGCAACCCGGTCAAGTAAGACTGTTGGAATTTTTGCCTTTTCTAATTTATTGTATGCAATCTCATCCGTAGAAATAATAAGACCTATTACATTATTTTGTAAAAATGCATCAATATATTCTGATTCCTTATCTTGTTGTTTATCACTATTACCGATGATAAGGTGGTAACCTTCCGCATAAAGAAAATCTTCCACCCCACGAGCAAGAGATGGGAAAAACGGATTCGTAATGTCTGGAAGGACTAGGCCAATAAATTTTGACTTCTTTGTAAAAAGTGAACGTGCAACCTCATTAGGCTTGTAATTCAAGAGCTGAATAGCATCCATAACGGCTTTCCTCGTATCTTCATGAACATACCCATTATTATTAAGAGCTCTTGATACTGTAGCAACCGAAACACCCGCTTCTTTTGCTACATCTTTAATTGTAATTGACAACTTTATCCACCACCATGCAACATGTAATCGATTACATATAAAATAACATAAATATCTATTTCTCGCAAGTGTGGTAGAAATGAAAGGAAAATAACTTATATGGCCCAGGATATCCCATTTCTTAACGTGCCTTTTTATCATACAACATATCTCCATTAAACTCAGCAACAAGTATGAAGTTTATCATCATACTTCCCAATTACATATTCTGTCGAGATATCATATTTGATACCATTTTTAGGATGAGTTAGACGTGAAATCTATACTGGCACTATAAACATGGTTTATATGTCTTCACGCATGAAGAGTGCTTGATTTAAAAAAATCAATCAGTAGGGGTCGTACTTCCCTACTGATTTCACTACCTAAAATGGATTATAAAAACGACTGCCATCATAAAATGTAATGATAAGGGACGCAATTAAAATCATTATACCTGCAACTAAGACAACATAATCTCGTTTTTGAAATGGCCTCTCGTTATACCATGTTCTTTTTTTCCCTTTCCCAAATCTTCTTAACTCCATCGCATTGCTAATAACCTCAATTCTGTCGAGTGTTGAAAATATTAAAGGAAAGACAATCGATGAGACGTTCTTTACTCTTTTTCCGAATCTCTCATTTCTAGATATATCTATTCCTCTTGCTTGTTGCGCTTGTGCAATCGTTCGAAAATCACGTTGTATATCTGGGATATAACGAAGTGCCAAGGAGACAGAATAAGCAATCTTATAGTTTACACCAATCTTGTGAAGTGAGGCGGCGAATTCACTTGGATGGGTCGTCACAATAAACAATAATGCAGCCGGTGTCACGACAAAGTATTTTAACGTTACATTAAATTGATAAAATAATTGTTCCAAAGTGACATTGTACCGTCCCCAAATTTCAAATAACACGTGACTGGAGCCATATATTTTCACACCCTCCTGTGGGGAGAATAAATAGATTGCGATATTATTCAATAAAAGAAATGCTAGAATAAATACTAAAATAAATCCGACTTCTCGAATGCGAATTTTTGAAACGATAAACATCGCAATACTCATAACAAAAAGTCCAAGTAGTACCCGCGTATCATACGTTAACATCGCAGCAGTAGAATATAAAATAAAGATAATTAATTTGGTAGCTCCTGATAAGGAATGGACAGGTGATGTTCGCTCGATATAACTTAACATTTCTACCGCCATGTTAATCGCGCCTCCCTGTCATAGTCGATAAACTTGGAAACAAAATCTACAGGATGCCTTATTCCAGCCTTTACTGCCAACTCAAAAAGAGAAGTTACTTTTAAATTGGTTTTCTCCACCACAGATGGATTTGTCAAAATATGGACAGCGGTATCATCTGCAATGACTTGTCCATCAAGAATTGCAATCGCCCGTGGTGTATATTCCAACATGAGGTGCATATCGTGCGTTATCATCATAATTGTGACACCATGACTATGATTTAAATGCGTTAAAAACTCCATAATTTCCGTATAATGACGAAGATCTTGACCCGCTGTCGGCTCATCTAAAATCAAGACTTCCGGTTGCAATACTAAAATAGAAGCAATGGTCACCCGCTTTTTTTGTCCAAAGCTTAATGCAGAAATAGGCCAGTTTCGAAACGGATATAACCCGCAAGTTTTCAAAGTTTGCTCTACACGTTCTTTTATCTCATCCTCCGGTACACCCCGCATTACTAAGCCGAGAGCCACTTCTTCATAAATCATATGTTTGGAAATCATATGATTCGGATTTTGCATCACCATGCCAATCCGATTAGCTCGTTCATAAATCGTATCATTCGTAATATCTCTTCCCTTATAAAGTACTTTTCCCGATTGTATTTTTTCAAAGCCACAGATGAGTTTGGACAAAGTGGACTTTCCTGCACCATTTTTCCCTACAATACTTACCATTTCCCCCTTATGAACCGTGAAGGAAACATTATCGATTGTCGGAGAATCTTTATGATAACCGAATTGAATATGTTGCAATTCTAAAATTGACTTATCCTTTTTCTCGTACTTCGCTGGACTAACTTTCTCATTCCATGTAAAAAGCCTTTCCTGTACATCAGCGATTTTTAACGTTTCCATCCGGGCAGGTAACATTTCTGGAGTCACTTCACATCCCGCATATTTTAACGCCTTCACATATAGTGGTTCCCTAAGATTACATGATTCCAAAACATGAGATGCTAATAACGCATGCGGGTTCATATCACTCACAATCCGCCCATCATCAACTACGATAATTCGATCAAATTCTTGGGTAAGAACATCTTCTAAACGATGTTCAATGATAACAACAGTTGTATTCGTTTCCTTCTGAATCTGATCAATGAGTGATATCGCATGTTTTCCGGTTGCCGGATCAAGATTCGCAAGTGGCTCATCAAACAATAAGATATCTACATCTTCCACAATCACACCTGCTAAAGAAACGCGTTGCTTCTGACCACCCGAAAGTTCATGTATCGAGGACTTTATCTTTGTCTCCATATTGACCAATTTTGCTACATCGACAACTTGGCTTCGCATGTTTTTTTGTGGAACAGCTTCATTTTCTAATGCAAAGGCAATATCCTCTCCGACAGATAGACCGATAAATTGACCATCAGGATCTTGGAGAACGGTGCCTACCATTTTTGAAAGAGAAAATATATCCAAATCTTTTGTTTCCTGCCCGTTAATTTTTACATTTCCTTCTATATCACCTTTGTAAGAGAATGGAACTAGCCCATTTAAACAATGGGCTAATGTGCTTTTTCCAGAACCGGATGGACCAACAATGACTATCTTTTCACCTTCATAAATCGTTAAATTAATTTGCTGCAATGTCGGCTCTACTTGGCTTTTATATTTAAATGAAAAATTATTAAACTGAATGATTGGTTTTTGCATGACAGACTCCTTCAGTTACATTGTCTACTCATTTCACTAAAAAACGATACCATAAGTTGTTACAATCTATATTTTTATTTCAATAACATTTACAATTTGATACCTCATATAAAGCCGAAAATATGCTAGTTTCGCAACTTCATAAATCAAGCAAGCTTCATGAAACACGAGAACCGTCCCTATGTTTCATTCTTTTGCTAAACTGTCGCTTTTTGTACGGGTTTTAGCATATGATGCTAGTAGAATGGTCCCGATTACACCGACCGTAACGATGTTGGATATACCGGCAAAGGCTCCTTGGGTAAATACTTTATTGGCAGGTTCTGCATAAATTAATACATCTAATACAGGCGCAAGGAGGAACCAACCAACAGCTTGTACAACTGCCTGAATAATATTAAATGAGATCATTTGCTTTATACCAAATTCGCCCTCTTCCACATTGATTCGTTTTCCTAAAAGGCCGATAAAGAAGCCAACAAATAAAGACACAATAACCCAACTCCACCAGACAGAACCATAAGTAGTAGCATCATTTAACGCATGACCAATAAGTCCAATGAGCCCCCCTGCAATTGGTCCAAAAACAACACCCATCAAAGCTAGAAATGCATAAGCAGTTTGAATAGTAGTATTTGGTATCCCGGTAGGTATCGCAACAAACTTTGCTAAAACTAAAAATACAGCTGCCCCAATTCCAATCGCCACAATCGTTCTAATAGAAAAGTTTTTCATTTCTCATTCCCCTTTATTTACTAATTTTATTATTCACACAATTAATTATAATGAATTCCCTTCGCTTTTCGTATACTAATTTTCCAATTAGATCCTGTTTCAATATGATAGGCTTTTGCAAACGATCCCTGATTAATCGCCACACCAATTTTATCTAAAGAATTAACAAACAGAATGGGTTCTCCTAATCTACTATCTGCAAAGGAACGGCCAAATTTAATAATATTTTTATAAATATGCCGACGATTATTTTCGATGGTTACTTCAAGCGCATCTCCATAGCTAATTCCTATCTCCTTAAAAATATCTCGCGCAATATTTGTCCATAAGTTTCCAAAACGTACATCTAAAATATCAATATTTCCTGTTACAACATCATCTTCATAACTAGCTTTTGTAAGTGGTAATGCAACTAGTTTATCAACCTCATATGATGGACCTACCTGCTCATAGGAAATAACCCCCGCGGCAAGCCTTGCCCCTGTATATGCATAAACGTCGCGTCCATGGAATGTATACGATTCACCGGAGTTAGGTAAACGATTTACCTGTTCGTCAATCACCCTTGCCTCGACGATACCAACGCTCTCTTTTATATGCGTTAACGTACCATTATCTGGTGTAACAATATACTGGTTATTCGCAGTCTTGACAACGACACTAAGACGATCTGTCCCAACTCCTGGGTCAACAACCGAAACAAATACAGTTCCTTCTGGCCAATAATTTACGGTTTGAAAAAGACGATAAGACCCTTCCCATATATTATGTTGCGGTATTTCGTGTGTTAAATTGTACACACCTAAACTTGAATCAACGGACAAGGCGACACCATTCATCGCACTTACAGCACCATCTGAAAGTCCAAAATCTGTTTGTAATACTACATGTTGTTTACGCATGTATTTCCCTCCATTTATAAATTAAAATTAAAAAACCACGTCATTACCGAAAAATCGATAAGGACGTGGTTTCATTACGTGGTTCCACCTTACTTTACTGGCTCTACAATAAATAGTGTTGGTGATAAAAATTCACTAACACTATTTTTAGTATTAGTAAAAATAGAAAACAAGTGAGTTTCCCTGTAGAATTAAAGT
>NZ_JBHLWL010000051.1:0-9434 GCF_042432965.1 Paracerasibacillus soli
GCGGGGCAAGGAACTACCAGAGATACTTCAAAAAGTTCTAGAGAAACAAGCAATATCTGCTTAAATGACCAAGGTGGTAGCCGAATGGATGTAACCAAAGGGGTAACAGCAACTTTACGAACAAAATCAAATCATCCTCCACTTGTATTTGATAACCATGGAAGGGATGCAAGAATAAAAGGACCTGTCGATGTTTCCCAAACCGTTGTGTCTTTATATGGCACTGGCGGAAATAATCAGCCATTTGTTTTAGAAAAACCGAGAACCTTTGATATTCGTTTAACATCTGAAGGAACACTTAACGTTCGGGCAAACATCTATGAAAGTGATGTATCAAGAACAATAGACACATCAGGCAACTCACCGAACAGTAATCAAGGCGGGATTGCGATTGTTAGTAGTAAAGATGAATCGAGTAAGGAAAAACAACCAACGTATTCATCTAGTAAAAACTCACATTTTACAAGTGCCGAAAAGGAACTTGCTAGTACGCTTGTTGCTACTGATTATAAGGATCCACCATTAGTAAACGTAGAAGATTTAATTGTGAGAAGACTTACGCCTACCGAATGTGGTAGATTGCAAGGTTTCCCAGATGGATGGTGCGACAATTTGGGAGAAGACAACCCATCGGATGACGAGATTAACTTTTGGGAGAGAGTGTGGGAAACGCACCGGCAGTTAATCAGTAAAAATAAACGACCTAAAACTCGAAAACAAATCATTAAATGGTTAAGCCAGCCACATTCTGACACGGCTGAATATAAAATGTGGGGAAATGGCGTCGCACTTCCTTGTGTTATATATGTTTTAACTGGAATTGCCATACAATTAAATAAAGATTAGGAAGTCAGATGGAATCTGTTCACAAAACTTGATATAAACACCTTTTAGAGTGATATATGTATGTACCAAAATTGAAAGGTGGAATAAAAAATGATTGTAAAATTTAATGTGAAGGGAAAAGAACGGAAAAAGTTAGTGGAAGCAATAAGCGAACATTTGAATATTCCTTTTAATTACAAAGGAACGCCAAGTTTTGCCTACGAAATTGGAGAATATGTAGTTGATAGGGTTGGAACGTTGGAAGGCCCAACTAAAGACGGGTTAATCCATGCATTAGAAAGTAAATATAACTTTGAAGCAGAGCGGGATAAGCAGCCAGAAACTTATACATTTTCTATCGAATATCCACGAGATTCTTTCGATGAGCAAACAATAGAAAATTTAGAAAAGCTAATCCAAAGTAAAAACACTTTAATTAAACAGGCACTAGATATTGAATCAACTAGGATTGAACTAGAAGATGACCGAATAAAGTTTCCATGGTTTGAGAGAGAATTGACATCCGAGGAACTAGAAACATACACAAAGTTTATTGTCGCATTATGCGAAACAGCTCTAAAGCAAAAACGAGTGACGGCAGTTGAAAAACAAGTCGAAAACGAAAAATATGCATTTCGATGTTTCCTGTTAAAGCTAAATTTTATAGGCGATGAATATAAATCCGACAGAAAGCTCTTGATGTCAAAACTGTCAGGTGATTCTTCATTTAAAAGAACGAAAAAAATGGTGGAAGCTTCATGAACAATATAACGAAAGAATCGCTGACCAAGTTAAAAAAACAATATCAGCCTGGAACAAGAGTACGTTTGATTGAAATGGATGATCCATATTCAAATCTTATCCCAGGTGATGAAGGAACTGTTTCTTATGTCGATGATATAGGAACAATACACATAAAATGGGATAAAGGAAGTTCACTCGGAATTGTATTTGGAGTTGATAAGTGTCTAATCATCGAACAATAAAAATACATTCAAATAACTGTAGATAACACTTGATATATAAGGCTTTTAGAGTGATATATGTATGTAACAAAAACACACATACACTCTAAAAGGGGATGATGAAATGTTAAACGCAAAGTTTGGAATTGAAATTGAATTCACAGGAATCACAAGAGAAAAAGCAGCGAAGGTAGCAGCAAAGTTTCTTGAGGGGAAATACATCGAAGGTGGAACATACTACGATGTAAAGAAAGTGAAAGTTCCAGACGGACGGATATGGGAATTTGTTTATGATGGAAGTATTCGGACGCAAGTTAGTCGAAACGGTAGAAGGGTTAATGCAAACAGAGATTATAGCGTTGAGATTGTAAGCCCAATTCTAACCTACCGAAAAGACATTGACACTTTACAGGAGCTTGTTCGAAGGATACGGAAAGCGGGAGCCTTTACCAATTCATCTTGTGGCATTCACATTCACTTAGATGGGAGCCCACATACACCAAGGAGCATACGAAACTTTGTAAACATCATCGCAAGTAGGAACGATTTGTTTTACAAGGCACTAGAAATCAAGAATGAGAGAATGCGTTATTGCAAACGGATGGATGACATTTTAGTAGAAAAGATGAATCGAAAAAAACCGAAGACGATGCGAGAAATTGAGGACATTTGGTATGAAGGATACAGTGAAAGCAGAAGTAGACACTACCACAACAGTCGATATCATTTTTTAAACCTACACAGCTTTTTTAGAAGAAACCGAACGGTTGAGTTACGAGGCTTTAACAGCGTTCTTCACGCTGGGAAGATTAGAAGCTTTATCGTTTTATCCTTAGCGATAAACAACCAAGCATTAACACAGAAAAGTGCTTCATCGAAAAAGCCGCAAGTCGAAAATGAAAAATTCGCCATGCGAACATACCTCAATCGAATCGGATTGATTGGAGAAGAATTTGCAAACTGTAGAGCGCATTTAACTAAACCTTTATCAGGGTCAGCGGCATGGAGGTTCCGGGTTGGATAAGCCACCCGGAATCATTCTAAAGTAAATTGTGAAAGGATTGACATGATGGGTAAATTATATATAGCTTACGGATCAAATTTAAATTTAGAACAAATGGCAAACAGATGTCCAACCGCCAAAGTAATAGGAACAAGTGAAATAAAGGACTACAAACTCACTTTTAGGGGGCCACACGGTCATGCAGTTGCAACGATTGAACCATGCAAGGGAGAAAGCGTACCAGCCCTTGTGTGGCAGATTACGCCCAATGACGAAAAGGCACTTGACCGTTATGAAGGATGGCCCCATCTATATAGAAAAGAAATGATGAAAGTTAAAGTCGATAAAAAGAGAGTAAATGCGATGGTCTATATTATGAATGAAGGCAGACCACTTGAACAGCCAAGTTGTTATTACTATTCAACTATTTTAGAAGGCTATAACAGTGCGGGGTTTGATGTTGAATACTTACGCAGAGCTGTTGAAGATTCTGATGAAAAAGATGCCGCTACTTTAGAAAGCGAATCTAACGGAGAAAAGTTAGAGTAGCCCGAATAATTATGATAAGATATAAACAAAGTTAAATGTTCAGCAAACGGGCCATATTGTTTAAGTAAAATTGGAGTGAAATATAATGGCAACTGTCGACAATATAATTCAAGATATAAAAGAGGAACTATATGGACTGCCAGGTGTGGTAGGAATCGTCTTAGGTGGGTCTAGGGCAAGAGGAACTCATAGTCCGGATTCTGATATAGATATTGGAATTTACTATGATGAATCAAAAGGGTTTAATGCTAATGATATCGAAAAATCAGCATTAAATCTTAATGACGAAAAAAAAGAGCATTTAATCACTTCTTTAGGGGAATGGGGTGAATGGATAAATGGTGGTGGCTGGTTAGTTGTACAGGGTTACCATGTAGATTTTATTTTTCGTGATATTAAACGAGTTAGTAAGGTTATTGATGACTGTTTATCAGGTCTAGTATCCATTCATTATCAAACAGGACACCCTCATGGTTATTTGAATGCCATGTACATGGGGGAATTAGCTATTTGCAATGTTTTATCTGACCCTGAAGGCACATTAGGTGAATTAAAAAAGAAAACGGAACCCTATCCCAATAAATTTAGAGAAGCGATGATTCAATACTTTTCTTTTGAAGCTTCTTTTTCCCTAATGTTTATGGAGACCAATGCTAAGAGAGATGATATTTCATATGTGATGGGTCATTGTTTTCGAAGTATTTCTTGCTTGAATCAAGTGATCTTTGCGAAAAACAAGGTGTACTGCATCAATGAAAAGAAGGCTGTAGCCATGATTCAAAATTTTCCAATAAAGCCTATAAACTACAAAAAACGTATTGATGAAATTGTTTCTCTTCTCTCAACAGATAACGATAAGACAAATCAAGCTGTAGAAAACTTAAAAGAATTAATTTCTGAAACCGAAGCGCTATAAGTCTTCCGCAATCGGGCGCGATTGTGAAACAATTAAATAGATAACTTAAGCTCAGACAGTGATCTGGGCTTTTTTGTCGTGCAAAATTTTATAGATGCATTTAGTTTTTAAAAATTATTTGCTAAGGAGGTGGTGGTAATTAGAAAACTAGGAAATTATAAACCAACTATCTTTAAAGCTGAACAATCATATTATGACAAAGATGCAGCTGATATGGCGGTTAATTTTATTAATTGTTTAAAGCATACAAAGGGTGAATGGTTCGGAAAGAACTTTGACTTGATAGATTGGCAAGAGCAGATTATTCGAGATATATTTGGAACGATGAAGCCGAATGGCTATAGACAATTCAATACTGCTTATATTGAGATTGCAAAGAAACAAGGAAAGTCAGAACTTGCCGCTGCGGTTGCCTTACTTTTAACATGTGGTGATTTTGAACATGGTGGAGAAGTGTATGGGTGTGCTGCGGATAGGCAACAAGCATCGATTGTATTTGACGTTGCAGTCGATATGGTGGAACAATCACCCGCACTAAAAGCTAGATTTAAACCAGTGTTGTCACAAAAACGTTTAATTTATAAACCTTTAGGAAGTTTCTATCAAGTATTGTCGGCTGAAGCTTATACAAAACATGGGTTGAATGTTCATGGTGTAGTTTTTGATGAGTTACATGCACAGCCGAACCGAAGGCTATACGATGTTATGACCCATGGTTCGGGGGATGCCAGGAAACAACCACTGTACTTCTTGATCACAACAGCAGGAAATGACCAACACTCGATTTGTTACGAAGTACATCAGAAAGCAAAAGATGTACTTGAGGGAAGAAAAATAGATTCTACTTTTTATCCTGTTATATATGGTGCAGAGGAAGATGATGATTGGACGGATCCAGAAGTCTGGAAGAAAGCAAATCCATCACTTGGAATTACAGTTGATATTGAAAAAGTTGAACAAGCATGTGAAAGTGCGAAACAAAACCCAGCTGAGGAAAACTTGTTTAGACAGTTACGACTGAATCAATGGGTAAAGCAATCTGTCAGATGGATGCCGATGGAAAAATGGGACAGGTGTGGTTTGCCAGTTGACCCTGAAAGTTTAATCGGTAGAGAGTGCTATGTGGGATTAGACTTATCATCGACAACAGATATTACCGCATTTGTTTTAATTTTCCCACCAGAATATGAAGACGATAAATATGTTGTTTTGCCTTACTTTTGGATACCAGAAGAAAACATTAGACAGCGTGTGGATAGGGACAGAGTACCTTACGATGTGTGGGAACAACAAGGGCATATGCAAACAACGGAAGGAAACGTTGTTCACTATGCTTATATTGAAAAATTCATCGAAAAATTAGGGCATAAGTACAACATAAAGGAAATTGCCTTTGACCGTTGGGGTGCTGTTCAGATGACGCAAAATCTTGAAGGGTTAGGTTTCACAGTAGTTCCTTTCGGGCAGGGATTTAAAGATATGAGTCCTTCATCAAAAGAATTAATGAAATTAACATTAGAAGAAAAACTTGCGCATGGTGGACACCCAGTTTTACGTTGGATGATGGATAACATCCATGTACGAACTGATCCTGCTGGAAACATTAAACCTGACAAAGAAAAATCAACAGAAAAAATTGATGGTGCGGTGGCAACAATTATGGCACTTGACCGAGCAATAAGAAGAAGCGGAACAAGTGATTCTGTTTATGATGATCGGGGATTGATTGTGTTTTAAAGTTGAGGAGGTGATATTCATATGCGGTGGTTTACAAATTTATTTAAAGCAAGAGATGAACCACAAAACTATTCATTTGGGAGTAATTATAGTTTTTTCTTTGGAAATTCTAGTAGCGGAAAATCCGTTAATGAATTTACAGCAATGCAAATGACTGCAGTATATTCTTGTGTACGAATATTAGCTGAAGCTGTAGCTGGTTTACCGCTGCACTTATATAAATACACAGATACAGGTGGCAAGGAAAAGGCAATATCCCATACCTTATATTTTTTACTTCATGACGAACCAAATCCTGAGATGAGTTCATTTGTGTTTAGAGAAACATTAATGACTCATCTTTTATTATGGGGAAATGCGTATGCGCAAATTATTCGAAATGGAAAAGGTGAAGTTATTGCACTTTATCCACTTATGCCAAATAAAATGTCAGTCGAAAGAGATGCAAGAGGTAACTTGTATTATTTATACACAAAAACATTTGATGAAATGAATGGTTCAGAAAAAACAACTGTTGCATTAAAAGCTGAAGATGTTCTGCACATACCCGGACTTGGTTTTGATGGTTTAGTTGGATATTCACCTATTGCTATGGCGAAAAATGCAGTAGGTTTGGCAATGGCCACTGAAGAATATGGAGCAAAGTTTTTTGCCAATGGAGCAGCGCCAGGTGGAGTCTTAGAACATCCAGGAACAATTAAAGATCCACAAAGGGTAAAAGATAGCTGGAATAAAGCTTATCAAGGTTCAAGTAACGCGCATCGAGTTGCTGTATTAGAAGAAGGCATGAAGTATCAACAAATTGCAATTGCACCTGATCAAGCACAATTTTTAGAAACAAGAAAATTTCAGATTAACGAGATTGCTCGAATTTTCCGAGTACCACCTCATATGGTCGGTGACTTGGAGAAATCGAGCTTTTCTAATATAGAGCAACAATCGTTGGAATTCGTTAAATATACACTTGATCCATGGGTTATTCGGTGGGAACAAGCAATTAGTCGTTCACTGTTTACTAAAAGTGAAAAGAAAGCGTACTTTGTGAAATTTAATGTGGATGGATTGCTTAGAGGTGATTATGCTTCACGAATGAGTGGCTATGCAACAGCAAGGCAAAATGGCTGGATGAGCGCGAATGATATTCGTGAACTTGAGAACTTAGACCGAATACCCGATGAACTCGGAGGAGATTTATATCTAATAAATGGAAATATGACCAAACTCCAAGACGCAGGTGTGTTTGCAAAGAAATATGAAAAGGAGGGAACCGAAGATGAAGAAGTTTTGGAATTGGACAAAGAATAATGAAACTGATAAACGAACCCTTCATTTATATGGGGCAATAGCCGAGGAAAGTTGGTTTGATGATGAAGTCACACCGTCTGCCTTTAGGGAAGAACTCGTGCAAGGCAAAGGCGATATTGAAGTTTGGATTAATTCGCCAGGGGGTGATTGTATTGCAGCTGCGCAAATTTATAACATGTTAATGGAATATCCAGGTGATGTCACTGTCAAAATTGATGGGATTGCCGCATCAGCAGCATCTGTGATTGCGATGGCAGGCACTGAAATTCAAATGTCACCAACGTCCCTAATGATGATTCATAATCCATTTACTGTCGCAATTGGTGATAGTGAAGAAATGAAAAAGACAGTGCATATGCTTGACGAAGTAAAAGAAAGCATCATTAACGCTTACGAGATTAAAACAAGTTTATCAAGAAATAAACTATCGGAATTAATGGATGCTGAAACGTGGCTCAATGCACATAAAGCAATTGAACTAGGATTTGCGGATGTAATTATGTTCGCAAATGGTAAAGATGAAAACCAACCTGAGAACAGCTTTGTTTTCAGTAGACGAGCAGTAACAAATTCATTAATAAACAAGATACAAAAACCACAAGAAGAACAATCGGTTGATCCGCTTTATGAGCGGCTTAATCTATTGAAATAATAGGAGGAAATTAATATGAGTAAAATTTTAGAGTTAAGAGAAAAGCGAAATAAAACATGGGAGGCAGCAAAAGCCTTTTTAGATTCAAAGCGTGGAAGTAATGGTCTTATTTCTCCAGAAGATGCAGAAGTTTATGACCGAATGGAAGAAGATGTAATTAATTTAGGGAATGAGATTAAACGATTAGAGCGTCAAGAAGCTTTAGAAGCTCAGCTGAATCTACCAATTAATACTCGAATTGTAGAAGAACCTTCGAAACATGAAAAGGAAAGTAAAACAGGGATAGCTAGTAATGAATATAAACAATCTTTTTGGAAAGTGATGAAGAGTAAAACACCATCAATAGAAATTGTAAATTCACTTTCAGTTGGGACAGACTCTGAAGGTGGATTTTTAGTTCCAGATGAATTTGAGCGTACACTTGTCCAAACATTGGAAGAAGAGAACATCTTCCGTAAATTAGCGAAAATTGTAAAAACATCAAGTGGTGATCGTAAGATACCTGTTGTTACAACGAAAGGCTCCGCGGCATGGCTTGATGAAGGAGAGGAATTTGAAGAAAGCGATTCAGTGTTTGGGCAGACTTCAATCGGTGCTTATAAGTTAGGGACGATGATTAAAATATCTGATGAATTATTAAACGATAGTGCATTTAATATGGAAAGTTATATTTCAACCGAATTTGCACGAAGAATTGGAGCGAAAGAAGAGGAAGCTTTTCTTATCGGTGACGGTGTTGGAAAACCAACGGGAATATTTAATGACACAGGTGGTGCTGAAATAGGTGTAACTACGACATCGGCTACAGCAATTACAGCTGATGAAATTATCGACTTAGTCTTTTCACTAAAAGCACCATATCGTAAAAACGCTGTATTCATTATGAACGATGCGACAATCAAAGCAATTCGAAAATTAAAAGATGGTCAAGGACAATATTTATGGCAACCATCATTAACCGCTGGTACGCCAGATACACTATTGAATCGACCAGTTTTTACGTCAGCTTATGCACCGACACTAGAAAGCGGAGCAAAGTCTATTGCCTTTGGTGACTTCGGATATTATTGGATTGCAGACAGACAAGGTCGTTCATTTAAGCGTTTAAATGAACTTTTTGCAACAACAGGACAAGTTGGTTTCTTAGCAAGTCAACGTGTCGATGGAAAGTTAATCTTGCCAGAAGCAATCAAAGTCTTACAACAAAAATAATAAAGGGGTAGAGTGCGATGGGGTATAACGCTAAAAACTATACAGAACAAGGCGGAGAAAAAACGGTTATTGGCGGGGAACTTGTTATTGAAGAAGGGGCGAAGGTCACTGGCCTTCCTTCTTCTTCAAATGAAAAAATGTCAAATCAATCTGATAGTACAGCAGAAACTATAGAAGACTTAGTTGCGGATTTTAATGCATTACTATCGAAATTAAAAACATCTGGTTATATGTCAGAAGAATAAAGGTGGCGAAAGTGATGACATTACT
>NZ_JBHLWL010000051.1:9444-16350 GCF_042432965.1 Paracerasibacillus soli
CGCTTTAATAGAAATGTACATCACTGCCGCCATTTCTTATGCAGAGAGTTATCAACATATTAAAGAAGGCACATATTTAGATGAGAATATGCCCGCGACAACGGAACAAGCGGTTATCATGTTGGCATCACACTTTTACGAAAGTCGAGATGGCAGTACAGGTGGATTTTTCGCAGATAGCGCACTTGCTGGAGAGCAAGTTTGGAAAACAGTCAACCTTTTATTAAGGCTAGATAGAGATTGGAAGGTGTAGTGTATGAGTTTTGGGAAAATGCGTACATTCATCGACATTATCACACGTGAAATTGTAAAAGATGAAGAGTCTTTCAGTGAAGAAACCGATAGAATCCTAGCATCTGTGACAGCATACAAAGAAGAACGCTTTGGTAGTAAGACTTGGGCAAATAGGGCGGCCTTTTCTGAAGCGAATGCGTTATTTCGTTTTAGAAACATTCCCGATTTAACCATTAAACCGAAAATGTTTATTGTATGTGATGACGGACGGTATGAAATAGTAAGCGTTGATAATGTGAAAAATAGAAATATGTATATCGAGGTTTTAACAAAAAAGGTGGTAGCAGCAGATGGCTAAAGTTAATATTAAAATGCCAGAAGAATTCTTGATGAAGATTTCAAGATTGGGAAGTAAAACAGATGAAATCGTTCCGAGGGTTCTAGAAGCAGGGGGAGAAGTGGTATTAGATAAAATGAAGTCCAATTTAAGTTCGGTAATTGGAAAAGATACAAAACTGCCAAGTAGATCAACTGGTGAGTTGGTATCTGCATTAGGAGTATCACCTGCCTTAGTTGATCGAAGGGGAAACCATAATGTTAAAGTAGGGTTTAATGAACCGCGTAAAGACGGAGTGAGCAATGCTAAATTAGCAAACATCATCGAATATGGAAAATCTGGACAACCTGCAAAGCCATTTTTAAAACCTGCAAGAAGAACATCAAGACAGCCTTGTATGGATGCGATGATTAAAAAATTGGAAGAAGAAGTGGAAAGTATATGAGTGTACTAGCCGAAGTGACACTAATTGCAGAACAATGTGGTATTCCAGTTGAAACAGGTATCTTTTCTGATACTGCCCCTGATTTATATATTGTAATCACACCAATCGTTGAGATGTTTGAATTACATGCGGACAATTTCCCGAAGTACGATGTTCAAGAAGTTAGAGTTTCATTGTTTTCAAAAAAGAATTATACATCAATAAAAAATACCTTAGTCCGTACTCTTTTGGGTGCGGACTTTGTTATTACTGACAGAAGATATATCGGACATGAAGATGATACAGGTTACCATCATTTAGCTATTGATGTAGCAAAATATTATGAATTTGAAATGGAGGAATGATTCATGGCAACTATCGGATTGGATAGGCTTTATTATGCAAAAATAACAGAAGGAGAAAATGGTGATGAAACTTATGAAACTCCAACTCCTTTAGCAAAGGCGATTAGTGCTGAATTGTCTGTTGAATTAGCAGAAGCGACATTATATGCAGATGATGGAGCTGCTGAAGTGATTAAGGAATTTCAAAGCGGAACATTGTCACTTGGTATTGATGATATTGGAGTATCAGCTGCTAGTGATTTAACTGGTGCAACAATTGACGATAACCATGTCTTAATTTCAACAAGTGAAGATGGCGGGGATCCAGTTGCAATTGGATTTAGAGCGAAAAAGGCAAATGGAAAATACCGATATTTTTGGCTATACCGAGTGAAGTTTGGTATTCCAGCAACAAACCTTGCAACAAACCCTGATGCACTAATCAAATAAAACCATCCAAAACGAGCTACAATAAAATCTTGAATGATAGATGTTACGTGATCCAAGTTACCGTTAGGAAGGATATCCTCTGGAATAACTCCCCAAATAATAAATAAAAGCACTATCCCTAATGAAATTAAAAATACTCTCCATTTTTTTAGCATATTCCAACCCTTTCTATCCTGACGTTTAAAATTTTTTATAATCCGGTTTATCTATAGATAGCTTTCCCTTTTTGATTTTTTATAACGCGTTTCATTAAATTTCGCAAATATGAAGGATGAAAAGCTTATGATAATGACTCTCAATCAAAAACCGCTTGAACTTGTAGTTCAAACGGTTTGCTCTATTTGTTTTTATTTCTTCTTTCATAAACATGGAAATAATAATCATAAGGATTTGCCTCATCCTTGATTCCTTTTTCTCTGGAACATTCCTCCCATTCAGTAAAATCCACCTCTGGAAAGAAAGTATCTCCTTCAAACACATGCTCAATTTTTGTGATGTACATCTTTTCAACATCCGATAAAAACATATTGTATATCTCTTCTCCACCAAATATGAAAACTTCTGCTTCATCGCTACATAAAGCAAGTGCTTCTTCTTTAGAATGCGCAATTTCACAGCCGGGGAAACTAAAACTCCTATCTCTTGTCAACACGATATTTCTTCTATTCGGCAACGCTCTCCCAATTGATTCAAAGTTTTTCCTGCCTAAAATAATCGAGTGTCCCGTTGTCATTTTCTTAACATACTGCCAGTCATTCGGAATTCTCCACGGAATATCATTGTTTCTTCCAATTACACGATTTTTATCCATTGCAACGATTAATGAAACCTTCATAATTTACACAACCTTTTCATATTACTTTACCATTCTATTCAGCCAATACTTGCTTAGCTATGAATGTTCTTTCCTCCTATAAAGTAAAACTTCAATCGGTGGGAGTTTTCTTCCCCCCCCACCTAAACGTCTTCATATCACTCAAAGTTTCGAAGTGACAGTTTATGGACGATTATACTGGGATAATTTTACGAGATGCCCTTCAATTTAATTCTATCTTACAATAGCAAATGAAAATTAAATAAGAAATGAAAACGCTCAGGTTTCAATCTGAGTGTCTTCACTTCTTATCCAATGTGCTACTATGGAAAAATTAAAGTGTATTAGCAAATATAATTGTTTTTTCATCATAACATAAGCGCACATCAACTTAAACATCAAAATATCATCCATATCTTCCTTTTCATTTAACTTTACCTCATTTACCTTGCGTCCTTCTTCTATAAAACCCATACGCTTATACAATGCGATTGCTCGATAATTAGTTGAAAATACTCCTAAACACATCTTTACGTAGCTTCATATTCTCTTTTTCCAGTATCATTTCCCCTTATTCATAATAAAAAGACGCCATTTCATTTTTATAGCGTCCGGTTTATGCTCTATGTATGACAAGCTTTCTAACTAGCTTCATTTTCCTTTGTCTTTCTTCTTACAACTAAATATAAAAGAATAATAACGACCAACAAAACAGAGCTCACAATCACACTAATATTTACAACCGAAAATAATGGGTAGTCATTTTTAAAATAGAAAAAAAGATTTACAAGTACATTTAGCGAGACACCAATTATCCCACCAATTAATATTTTCTCCATTAATTGTATGAATTTAATCTTAAATTTCCCCTTTCCATTTTTCTCTATTACTTTGGTACACTGTATATAGTTTAGCATCATTTAGCCCTTCGCTACAATTTATTCTACCAAAAGTAAGTAAGAGGCCAAGCCAAAAGTATTTTTAATGAGCTAAAAACTGAACAATATGATGGATAGTAGAATAAAACAGCTCCGGGAATATACTTCGCTTTCCGTGGGCGCGTGGTGAGCCCGCTCGTACTATAGCACTTCACCGTCTCACCTATCGCTTCCTTCCCACTGGAGTCTACGTATATTCTCGGAGCTAATAGCTCGTATTGTTCGATTTTTGGTAACTATATTTACTTCTGTCCCAGCCCCACTCCTCAATTTCTACTATTCCTACCCCTTAATCGCACCTTCAGTCATTCCTTTTGCAATCCTTTTTTGGAAAATAGCATAAAGAACTATTACAGGAACGATGGCGATAACAAGACTCGCAAATAATGTGCCCCAGGCATTTGTATATTCAGCCTCACTACTAATAAAGTCAATCGCTAATGCCAGTGTATAATTTTCTTGTGACTGTAGGAAAATCAACGCCATGAAATATTCATTCCAAAATTGGATGGCATTCATGATTGTAACAGTGATAATACCAGACATACTCAAAGGTGTAATGATTTTCCACAAAATACGATAAGGAGACATTCCATCTATTGCAGCTGCTTCCTCTAACGATTTAGGTATCGTACTTATGAAACTCGTCAATACAAAAATTGAAAACGGCAGCTGACTGACTGCATAAACAATTGCTAGCCCATAAATATTGTCAAGCAGATTTATTTCACTTAATAGGAAAAACAAGGGGATCCAACCAAGTACCATCGGAATCATCATAGCCGATACATATAATGTAAAAAGAAATTTACTGCCACGAAAATTCATTCTTTCAATCGCATACGAAGTTGGGATAGCAAGTACTAAAGTTAACGCTGCTCCAAGCACTGTCACAATCAAACTGTTAAATACACTTGTATCAATATTAAAATTTGTCCATGCTTCGGCATAATTTTGCCAATTCCAGGTTTCTGGGAAACCCCAAGGATTTCTATATATTTCCGCATTTGATTTAAATGAACCTAAGAACATCCAAAAAATTGGATAAAGAACCGCGACTGTCCACAGAATCAACGGAATTCGGATTCCTGTGCGACCTAAAATCTGTCCGACACTTTTCTTCATGTGTATCCCACCTCCCAAAACTAGTATTCTGTTTTTTCACTTCGCATCAGAAATTGCAGGATGAGTACGGTAATTAATGAAAGAATGAGTATCATTACACCAATTGTCGCCCCATAACCAAAGTTATATTGAACAAACGCCTGTTGATAAAGGTAGGAACCCATGACATGTGTGGAATTATTCGGTCCTCCGCCAGTCATGACCTGTACAATGATAAAAGAACCATTTAATGTTGTAATGACAATATAAAGAATGGAAATTTTTATCTGTGGCCATATAAGGGGTAATGTTACCTTCCAAAACTGTTGCCATTCACTTGCCCCATCAATTTCAGCTGCTTCATAATAGCTTTTTGAGATATTGCTAATAGCACCCATTAAGATCAACATAAATAATCCAATTCCTGCCCATATGGATGGAAGGACAAGACTTGGCAATGCCCAAGTTTCGCTCCCAAGCCACGGTCTTGCCAATGACTCGAGCCCCAGAAACTCTAAACCAGAGTTCACAAGTCCCATACTAGGATTATAAATAAACGTCCAAAGGATCCCGATCACGACAATCGACATGATATTAGGAAAGAAAAACACAATTCGGTAAAACGGTGCTTCTTTTATTTTCAATTGTGTCAAAGCAACTGCAATAAATAAGGCAAGAACCATAATCCCAATCACTTTTGTCACCACAAGGAAAGGAGATAGTATTACTTTCTCTACACCCACAATTGAAGGTACAGTTTTACGAAGAAACAAGCTAGATGGACAAGGAAAGCATCCATGGAAAGCTGAAGTGAGCGAAGGTGATGATGGGGTAAACCAAGAAATTATCACCGGTTGGTATAGCGAAGTGTATGAACCAGTATTTGCTGCGGGAACTGAAGGATAAGGAGCGATCAATTATGACGAGTGAAAGAAGTGCTAAGATTACGATTGGTGGTTTGGAATATGAATTAATCTTAACAACCAAAGCAACAAAGGAAATTGCAAAAAGGTATGGTGGCCTTGAAGATTTAGGTGAGAAGTTAATGAAAGCTGAAAATTTTGAAATGGCTTTAGACGAGATTGTCTGGTTAATTACCCTGCTTGCCAATCAAAGTATCTATATCCATAATCGATTAAATGAAGAAAAGAAAGAGTTGTTAATGGAAGATGATGTGGAACTGTTAACATCACCTGTTGAAATGGCAACTTTTAAAGATGCTATTATGGAAGCAATGTTTAAAGGAACAAAACGACATATCGAATCGGAGGAAACCGATACAAAAAACGAAGTGGTCGAGTAAACGATGAAGAAATGTTTGCTCGACTTATTTATTATGGCGTGACACAGCTGAAAAGGACTGAACAGGAAGTTTGGTTGATGCCTATCGGTCATTTACTTGATCAATGGGAAATCCACAAACAATTCTCAGGTCTCACAAAACCTAAAAATGAACTATCGATTGATGATGTTATTCCGTTAGGTATTTAAAAATTCTGATACAATAGTATTCAGAATATCTGAATGTGGGGGAATATTGAATGGAACTAATCAACGAGATTGATTCATTAATACAGGATGTGAGTAAAACGATAGGTAAACCTATTGTAGTAGAAGGATATGAAATTATTGATAGAGGTTTACCACATAAACCAAAATCGCTTCCTATTGGAATGATGGGAGTATATGCATTTTGGTATAATGACAGATTTTTAAAAATAGGCAAAGCAGGCTCTAAGAGTGGTCCTAGATTCTTAAGTCAACATTACAATCCGAAATCAGCCCAAAGCACGTTAGCCGCATCAATATTAAGGGATCCGGATATGTTGCAATTTGGTATAACTGAGGAAAACGTTGGTGTGTGGATAAAAGAGAATTGCAGAAGGATTGACATTTTAGTGAATGTTGAGCTTGGCATATTTACATTGGGCTTGATTGAAGCGGTACTTCATTACAAATATGAACCAAAGTACGAAGGCTTTGCAACACAGCGTTAATATAAGGACATGGATTTGAGAGCAATCAATAGATTGTTCTTTTTTTATATCTATTTTAGGAGGAGGTGGCAGTATGGCAGACAATTTTGGTCTTAAAATTGGTGTTGAAGGGGAACGAGAATTTAAGAAATCTCTACGGGAAATTAACCAAAGTTTCAGAGTGCTAGGTTCTGAAATGAAATTAGTGACATCAGAATTTGATAGAAATGATAAATCGATTAAAGCTATAACAGCGAGAAATGCAGTATTAAATAAAGAGATTGA
>NZ_JBHLWL010000052.1:0-9732 GCF_042432965.1 Paracerasibacillus soli
GCGGGGCAAGGAACTACCAGAGATACTTCAAAAAGTTCTAGAGAAACAAGCAATATCTGCTTAAATGACCAAGGTGGTAGCCGAATGGATGTAACCAAAGAGGTAACAGCAACTTTACGAGCAAAATCAAATCATCCCCCACTTGTTTTTGATAACCATGGAAGGGATGCAAGAATTAAAGGACCAGTTGATGTTGCCCAGACCGTTGTGTCGTTATATGGAACTGGTGGAAACAATCAGCCATTTGTTTTAGAGAAACCGAAAACCTTTGATATTCGTTTGACATCTGAAGGAACGGTTAACGTTCGAGCAAACATTTATGAAAGTGATGTATCAAGAACAATAGATACATCAGGTAACTCACCAAACAGTAATCAAGGCGGGATTGCAATTGTTAGTAATAAAGATGATGTAAGTAAAGGAAAACAATCAACCTATTCATCTAGTAAAAACTCACATTTTACAAGTGCAGAAAAAGAACTTGCTAGTACGCTTGTTGCTACCGATTATAAGGATCCCCCATTAGTAAACATAGAAGATTTAATTGTGAGAAGGCTTACTCCTACCGAATGTGGAAGATTGCAAGGTTTCCCAGATGGATGGTGCGACAATTTGGGAGAAGATAACCCATCGGATGAAGAGATTAACTTTTGGGAGAAAGTATGGGAAACACACCGACAGTTAATCAGTAAAAATAAACGACCTAAAACCAGGAAACAAATCATTAAATGGTTAAGCCAGCCACATTCCGATACAGCTGAATATAAAATGTGGGGGAACGGAGTCGCACTTCCTTGTGTTATATATGTTTTGACTGGAATTTCCATACAATTAAATAAAGATTAGAAAGTCAGATGGAATCTGTTCAAAACACTTGATATAAACACCTTTTAGAGTGATATATGTATGTACCAAAATTGAAAGGTGGAATAAAAAATGATTGTAAAGTTTAATATGAAGGGAAAAGAACGGAAAAAGTTAGTGGAAGCAATAAGCGAACATTTGAATATTCCTTTTGATTACAAAGGAACACCAAGCTTTGCCTACGAAATTGGAGAATATGTAGTTGATAGGGTTGGAACGCTGGAAGGACCGGCTAATGACGCGTTAATCCAAACATTAGAAAGTAAATATAGCTTTGAAGCAGAGCGGGATGAGCAAGCGGAAACTTATACACTTTCCATTGAATACCCGCGGGACCCTTTCGATGGACAAACAATCGAGAATTTAGAAAAGCTAATCCAAAGTAAGAACACTTTAATTAAACAGGCGCTAGCTATTGAATCAACTAGGATTGAATTAGAAGATGACCGAATAAAGTTTCCTTGGTTTGAGAGAGAATTGACATCCGAGGAACTAGAAACATACACAAAATTCATTGTCGCATTATGCGAAACAGCTCTGAAGCAAAAACGAGTGACAGCAGTTGAAAAACAAGTCGAAAACGAAAAATATGCATTTCGATGCTTCCTGTTAAAACTGAATTTTATAGGCGATGAATATAAAGCCGACAGAAAGCTCTTGATGTCAAAACTGTCAGGTGATTCTTCATTTAAAAGAACGAAAAAGATGGAGGAAGCTTCATGAACAATATAACGAAAGAATCGCTGAACAAGTTAAAAAAACAATATCAGACTGGAACAAGGGTACGTTTGATTGAAATGGATGATCCATATTCAAATTTAATTCCAGGAGATGAAGGAACAGTTTCCTTCGTTGATGATATTGGAACCATACACATAAAATGGGATAAAGGAAGTTCACTCGGGATTGTGTTTGGAGTCGATAAGTGTCTAATCATCGAACAATAAAAATACATCCGAATAAGTGTAGATAACACTTGCTATATAAGGCTTTTATAGTGATATATGTATGTAACGAAAACACACATACACTCTAAAAGGGGATGATAAAATGTTAAACGCAAAGTTTGGAATTGAAATTGAATTTACAGGAATTACAAGAGAAAAAGCAGCGAAAGTAGCGGCAAAGTTTCTTGAAGGCGAATACATCGAAGGCGGAACATATTACGATGTGAAGAAAGTGAAGGCTCCAGACGGACGTATATGGGAATTTGCTTATGACGGAAGTATTCGAACGCAAGTTAGTCGAAGCGGCAGAAGGGTTAATGCAAACAGAGATTACAGCGTTGAAATTGTAAGCCCAATTTTAACCTACAGAAAAGACATTGACACTTTACAGGAGCTTGTTCGAAGGATACGAAAAGCCGGAGCCTTTACAAATTCATCTTGCGGCATTCATATTCATTTGGACGGGAGCACACATACACCAAGAAGCATACGAAACTTTGTAAACATCATCGCAAGTAGAAACGACTTATTTTACAAAGCACTAGAAATCAAGAATGAGAGAATGCGTTATTGCAAACGGATGGATGACATTTTAGTAGAAAAGATGAATCGGAAAAAGCCAAAGACAATGCGAGAAATTGAAAACATTTGGTATGAAGGATACAGCGAAAGCAGAAGTAGACACTACCATAATAGCCGATACCATTTCTTAAATCTACATAGCTTTTTTAGAAGGAATCGAACAGTTGAATTACGTGGCTTTAACAGCGTTCTTCACGCTGGTAAGATAGAAGCTTTATCGTTTTATCCTTAGCAATCAACAACCAAGCATTAACACAGAAAAGTGCATCATCGAAAAAGCCCCAAGTTGAAAATGAAAAATTCGCCATGCGAACATATCTCAACCGAATCGGATTGATTGGAGAGGAATTCGCAAACTGTAGATTACACTTAACTAAACCTTTATCGGGATCAGCAGCATGGAGGTTCCGAGTTGGATAAGCCACCCGGAATTATTCAAGATTAAATTGTGAAAGGATTGAAATGAATGATGGAGAAATTATATATTGCCTACGGATCGAATTTAAATCTAGAACAAATGTCAAACAGATGTCCAACCGCAAAAGTAGTAGGAACAAGTGAAATAAAGGACCACAAACTCGTTTTTAGGGGGCCACACGCGCATGCTGTTGCAACGGTTGAACCATGCAAGGGAGAAAGCGTTCCGGTCCTTGTGTGGCAGATTACGCCCAATGACGAAAAAGCACTTGACCGTTATGAAGGATGGCCACATCTGTATAGAAAAGAAATGATGAAAGTTAAAGTCGACAAAAAAACCGTCAATGCAACGGTCTATATTATGAATGAAGGCAAACCACTTGAACAACCGAGTTGTTACTATTATTCAACTATTTTAGAGGGTTATAATAGTGCAGGGTTTGATGTTGAATATTTACGTAAGGCTGTTGAAGATTCATATGAAAAAGATGACGAGGCCTTAGAAGACGAATCTAGTCAGTAAGAAATAGAGAAGTACGAATAATTATGATAGGATATAAACAAAATTGAATGTTCAACAGACGGGGAGAATAGTTGAAGATTAGATGCTATAATTATTATTAAAAGATTGAAGGAGCTTAGGAAGACGAGTATTTATAGCTGAATAAGAATAGTGCTCTCCAAATATTCTTATTTAGATAAGCACATCTAAAATTATTTGAAGAAGGAATGAGAATAGTGAATGGACCAATAAAAATGACTAGAGAAGATAGAATGAAGATTGTTCATGAAATTAAGGAACGAATATTGGATAATTATGGGGATGTCGTTAAGGCTATTGGTGTTTATGGCTCTCTTGGTCGTCAGGCTGATGGGCCCTATTCGGATATTGAGATGATGTGTGTCCTGTCCACAGAGGAAGCAGAGTTCAGCCATGAATGGACAACTGGTGAGTGGAAGGTGGAAGTGAATTTTGATAGTGAAGAGATTCTACTAGATTATGCATCACAGGTGGAATCAGATTGGCCACTTACACATGGTCAATTTTTCTCTATTTTGCCGATTTATGATTCAGGTGGATACTTAGAGAAGGTATATCAAACTGCAAAATCGGTAGAAGCCCAAGCGTTTCACGATGCGATTTGTGCCCTTATCGTAGAAGAACTGTTTGAATATGCAGGAAAGTGGCGTAATATTCGTGTGCAAGGACCGACAACATTTCTACCATCCTTGACTGTAAAGGTGGCTATGGCAGGTGCCATGTTGATTGGTCTGCATCATCGCATCTGTTATACGACGAGCGCTTCGGTTTTAACTGAAGCCGTTATGCAATCAGATCTTCCTTCAGGTTATGACCTTCTGTGCCAGTTAGTAATGTCTGGTCAGCTTTCCGACTCCGAAAAACTTTTGGAATCGCTAGAGAATTTCTGGAATGGGATTCAGGAGTGGACCGAACGACACGGATATATAGTGGATGTGTCAAAACGCATACCATTTTGAACGATGAACACTAATAATTGCTAATCATGTTGGTTACGTATTGATTAACTTCTCCTAATATTTACAAATCATCACGACTGTCATTGAGAAGCCTTTTTCTTATTGAACAAACGGGTGCGATTGTGGAACTATTAAATAGATGCCTTAAGCTCAGATATTAGTCTGGGCTTTTTTGTCGTGCAAAATTTTATAAATTCATTTAAGTTTTTAAGATTGTTTGATAGGGGGTGGTGGTAATTAGAAAACTAGGAAATTATAAACCGACAATCTTTAAAGCGGATCAATCATACTATGACAAAGATGCTGCCGATATGGCAGTTAATTTTATTAACTGTTTAAAGCATACAAAGGGTGAATGGTTCGGAAAGAACTTTGACTTGATAGATTGGCAGGAGCAGATTATTCGAGATGTATTTGGGACGATGAAGCCGAATGGCTATCGCCAGTTTAATACTGCCTATATTGAGATAGCTAAGAAACAAGGAAAGTCAGAACTTGCTGCTGCGGTTGCATTACTATTAACATGTGGTGATTTTGAACATGGCGGAGAAGTGTATGGATGTGCTGCGGATAGGCAACAAGCATCGATTGTATTTGACGTTGCTGTCGACATGGTGGAACAATCACCCGCACTTAAGGCACGATTTAAACCAGTTCTTTCACAAAAGCGATTGATTTATAAACCATTAGGTAGCTTTTATCAAGTGCTATCTGCGGAAGCTTATACAAAACATGGATTGAACGTCCATGGGGTAGTTTTTGATGAGTTACATGCACAACCGAACCGAAGGCTATACGATGTTATGACTCATGGTTCAGGGGACGCAAGGAAACAACCATTGTATTTCTTAATCACAACTGCAGGAAATGACCAGCATTCAATATGTTACGAAGTACATCAGAAAGCAAAAGATGTACTTGAGGGAAGAAAAATAGATCCTACTTTTTATCCTGTTATCTATGGTGCAGAGGAAGATGATGATTGGACAGACCCTGAAGTTTGGAAGAAGGCAAATCCATCACTAGGAATTACAGTAGATATAGAGAAAGTCGAACAAGCATGTGAAAGTGCGAAACAGAATCCTGCTGAGGAGAACTTATTTAGGCAGTTACGATTGAACCAATGGGTAAAACAATCTGTCAGATGGATGCCAATGGAAAAGTGGGACAGATGTGGTTTGCCAGTTGACCCTAAAAGGTTAATTGGTAGAGAGTGCTATGCGGGTTTAGACTTATCATCGACAACAGATATCACAGCATTTGTTTTAATCTTTCCACCAGAATATGAAGATGATAAATATGTTGTTTTGCCTTACTTTTGGATACCTGAAGAAAACATTAGACAGCGTGTGGATAGGGACAGAGTACCTTACGATGTGTGGGAGCAACAAGGTCACATGCAAACAACAGAAGGAAACGTTGTTCACTATGCTTATATTGAAAAGTTCATCGAAGAATTAGGAAAGAAATACAATATAAAGGAAATTGCCTTTGACCGTTGGGGAGCTGTTCAGATGACGCAAAACCTCGAAGGATTAGGCTTTACTGTAGTTCCTTTTTTGGACAAGGTTTTAAAGATATGAGCCCATCATCAAAAGAGTTGATGAAATTAACATTAGAAGAAAAACTTGCTCACGGCGGACATCCAGTTTTACGTTGGATGATGGATAACATTCATGTTCGAACGGATCCAGCTGGAAACATTAAACCTGACAAGGAAAAATCAACGGAAAAGATTGATGGTGTGGTGGCAACAATTATGGCACTCGACCGAGCGATAAGAAGAAGCGGAACAAGTGATTCCGTTTATGATGATAGAGGATTGATTGTGTTCTAACGTTGAGGAGGTGATGTTCATATGCGGTGGTTTACAAATTTATTTAAAGCAAGAGATAAACCACAAAACTATTCATTTGGGAGCAATTATAGTTTCATCTTTGGAAATTCTAGTAGTGGAAAATCCGTTAATGAATTTACAGCAATGCAAATGACTGCAGTATATTCGTGTGTACGCATATTAGCTGAAGCGGTAGCTGGTTTACCACTGCACTTATATAAGTACACAGATACAGGTGGGAAGGAAAAAGCAATATCCCATACCTTATATTTTTTACTTCATGACGAACCAAATCCTGAGATGAGTTCATTTGTGTTTAGAGAAACATTAATGACTCATCTTTTATTATGGGGAAATGCGTATGCTCAGATCATTCGCAATGGAAAAGGGGAGGTTATTGCACTTTACCCACTTATGCCAAATAAAATGTCAGTCGAAAGAGATGCGAGAGGTAATCTGTATTATTTATACACAAAAACATTTGAGGAAATGAATGGGTCAGAGAAGACAACTATTGCATTAAAAGCTGAAGATGTACTTCATATACCCGGACTTGGTTTTGATGGTTTAGTTGGATATTCACCAATTGCGATGGCTAAAAATGCAGTGGGTCTAGCAATGGCAACTGAGGAATATGGTGCAAAGTTTTTTGCTAATGGAGCGGCACCAGGTGGTGTCTTAGAACATCCGGGAACTATCAAGGACCCCCAAAGAGTAAAGGATAGTTGGAATAAAGCTTATCAAGGTTCAAGTAATGCCCATCGAGTTGCTGTATTAGAAGAAGGGATGAAGTATCAACAAATCGCAATTGCACCCGATCAAGCACAATTTCTTGAAACAAGAAAATTTCAGATTAACGAGATTGCTCGAATTTTCCGAGTGCCACCTCACATGGTAGGTGACTTGGAAAAGTCGAGCTTTTCTAATATAGAGCAACAATCGTTAGAATTCGTTAAATACACACTTGATCCATGGGTTATTCGGTGGGAACAAGCAATTAGTCGTTCACTATTTACTAAAAGTGAAAAGAAAGCGTACTTTGTGAAATTTAATGTGGATGGATTGCTTAGAGGTGATTATGCTTCACGAATGAGTGGCTATGCAACAGCAAGGCAAAATGGCTGGATGAGTGCTAATGACATTCGTGAACTTGAGAATTTAGACCGGATACCGGATGAACTTGGGGGAGATTTATATTTAATCAATGGGAATATGACGAAACTCCAAGACGCAGGTGTGTTTGCAAAGAAATATGAAAAGGAGGAAACCGAAGATGAAGAAGTTTTGGAACTGGACAAAGAATAATGAAACTGATAAACGAACCCTTCATTTATATGGGGCAATAGCAGAGGAGAGTTGGTTTGATGATGAAGTCACACCATCTGCCTTTAGGGAAGAACTCGTGCAAGGCAAAGGCGATATTGAAGTTTGGATTAATTCGCCAGGGGGTGATTGTATTGCAGCTGCGCAAATTTACAACATGTTGATGGAATATCCAGGTGATGTCACTGTCAAAATTGATGGGATTGCCGCATCGGCAGCATCTGTGATTGCGATGGCAGGCACTGAAATTCAAATGTCACCAACGTCCCTAATGATGATTCATAATCCATTTACTGTCGCAATTGGTGATAGTGAAGAAATGAAAAAGACGGTGCATATGCTTGACGAAGTAAAAGAAAGCATTATTAACGCATATGAAATTAAAACAAGTTTATCAAGAAATAAACTATCCGAATTAATGGATGCTGAAACGTGGCTTAATGCACATAAAGCAATTGAACTCGGATTTGCGGATGCCATTATGTTCGCAAATGGTAAAGATGAAAACCAACCTGAGAACAGCTTTGTTTTTAGTAGACGAGCAGTAACAAATTCATTAATAAACAAGATACAAAAACCACAAAAAGGTCAATCGGTTGATCCGCTTTATGAGCGGCTTAATTTATTGAAATATTAGGAGGAAACCAATATGAATAAAATTTTAGAATTACGTGAGAAAAGAGCAAAAGCATGGGAGGCTGCTAAAACTTTTTTAGATACTAAACGTGGAAGTGATGGTTTGGTAGCGGCTGAAGATGCACAGATGTATGATTGTATGGAAGAGGATATTATGAATTTAGGCAAAGAAATTCAACGATTAGAACGGCAAGAGGCTTTAGATGCAGAATTAAATCGTCCAATAAATACACCTATCATTGGAAATCCATCTGTTCCAGGAATGGAAACAAAGAGTGGACGAGCTTCTGAAGGTTATACAAAGGCATTCTGGAATGCGATGAGAAGTAAAAATCCAACACAAGAAATTATGAACTCACTATCAGTGGGAACAGATTCAGAAGGAGGATTTTTAGTTCCCGATGAATTCGAGCGTACACTTGTACAGTCATTAGAAGAAGAGAACGTATTCCGAAAACTTGCTAAGATTGTAAAAACGTCCAGTGGCGATCGTAAAATTCCAGTTGTCACTACTAAAGGTTCAGCGGCATGGTTGGATGAAGGAGAAGAATTTGAAGAAAGCGATTCAGTGTTTGGACAGACTTCAATCAGTGCTTATAAGTTAGGTACAATGATTAAAGTTTCGGATGAATTATTGAACGATAGTGTATTTAATTTAGAGAATTACATTTCAACTGAATTTGCTCGAAGAATTGGAGCAAAAGAAGAAGAAGCGTTTCTTGTCGGTGATGGAGCAGGAAAGCCGACTGGAGTGTTTCATGATACTGGTGGTGCAGAATTAGGAGTTACTGCATCATCAGCAACAGCTATTACTGCAGATGAAATTATTGACTTAGTTTACTCTTTAAAAGCACCATATCGTAAAAATGCTGTATTCATTATGAATGATGCAACAATAAAAGCAATTCGAAAATTAAAAGATGGTCAAGGTCAGTACTTATGGCAACCATCACTAACTGCCGGTACACCAGATACGTTATTGAATCGTCCAGTATTCACTTCAGCTTATGCACCGACTATTGAAACGAAAGCTAAGTCTATTGCCTTTGGTGATTTCGGATATTATTGGATTGCAGACAGACAAGGTCGTTCATTCAAGCGTTTAAATGAACTTTTTGCAACAACAGGACAAGTTGGTTTCCTAGCAAGTCAACGTGTCGATGGAAAGTTAATCTTGCCAGAAGCAATCAAAGTCTTACAACAAAAATAATAAAGGGGTAGAGTGCGATGGGGTATAGCGCTAAAAACTATACAGAACAAGGCGGAGAAAAAACGGTGATTGGCGGGGAACTTGTTATTGAAGAAGGAGCAAAGGTCACTGGCCTTCCTTCTTCTTCAAATGAAAAAATGGCAAATCAATCTGATAGTACAGCAGAAACAATAGAAGACTTAGTTGCGGATTTTAATGCATTACTATCGAAATTAAAAACATCTGGTTATATGTCAGAAGAATAAAGGTGGCGAAAGTGATGACATTACTAGAAAAAGTAAAGGCTAATTTAATACTCCAACATGATAAAGATGATGCTTTAATAGAAATGTACATCACTGCCGCCATTTCTTATGCAGAGAGTTATCAACATATTAAAGAAGGCACATATTTAGATGAGAATATGCCCGCGACAA
>NZ_JBHLWL010000052.1:9925-12993 GCF_042432965.1 Paracerasibacillus soli
ATAGCGTATGAGTTTTGGTAAAATGCGTACATTTATCGATATCGTAACACGTGAAATTGTAAAAGATGAAGAGTCTTTCAGTGAAGAAACCGATAGAATCCTAGCATCTGTGACAGCATACAAAGAAGAACGCTTTGGTAGTAAGACTTGGGCAAATAGGGCAGCCTTTTCTGAAGCGAATGCGTTATTTCGTTTTAGAAACATTCCCGATTTAACCATTAAACCGAAAATGTTTATTGTATGTGATGATGGGCGATATGAAGTAGTAAGCGTTGATAATGTGAAAAACAGAAATATGTATATCGAGGTTTTAACAAAAAAGGTGGTGGCATCAGATGGCTAAAGTTAATATTAAAATGCCAGAAGAATTCTTGATGAAGATTTCAAGATTGGGAAGTAAAACAGATGAAATCGTTCCGAGGGTTCTTGAAGCAGGAGGAGCAATTGTATTAGATAAAATGAAGTCTAATTTAAGCTCGGTTATTGGGAAGGACACAAAACTTCCGAGTAGATCAACTGGTGAGTTGGTATCTGCATTAGGAGTATCACCTGCCTTAGTTGACCGAAGAGGAAATCATAATGTTAAAGTAGGGTTTAATGAACCACGTAAAGATGGGGTTAGCAACGCTAAATTAGCTAATATAATCGAATACGGAAAATCGGGTCAACCTGCAAAGCCATTTTTAAAACCAGCAAGAAGAACATCAAGGCAACCTTGTATGGATGCGATGATTAAAAAATTGGAAGAAGAAGTGGAAAGCATATGAATGTATTAGCCGAAGTAACTCAAATTGCGGAACAATGTGGTATTCCAGTTGAAACAGGTATCTTTTCAGATACTGCTCCTGATTTATACATTGTAATCACACCAATCGTTGATATGTTTGAATTACATGCAGATAATATTCCAAAGTATGATGTACAAGAAGTTAGGGTTTCGTTGTTTTCAAAAAAGAATTATACATCAATTAAAAATATTATAGTCCGTACTCTATTGGGTGCGGACTTTGTTATTACGGATAGGCGATATATTGGTCACGAAGATGATACTGGATATCATCATTTAGCTATTGATGTAGCAAAATATTATGAATTTGAAATGGAGGAATAATTTATGGCGACTATTGGTCTTGATCGGCTTTATTATGCAACAATAACAGAAGGAGAAAACGGTGATGAAACCTATGAAACTCCTACTCCTTTAGCAAAGGCGATTAGTGCTGAATTATCTGTTGAATTAGCTGAGGCAACTTTATATGCAGATGATGGTGCGGCTGAAGTGATTAAAGAATTTCAAAGCGGAACACTATCGCTTGGTATTGATGATATCGGTGTGGCAGCAGCTAGTGATTTAACTGGAGCAACAATTGATGACAACCATGTATTGATTTCTACAAGTGAAGATGGCGGGGACCCAGTTGCAATTGGATTTAGAGCGAAAAAGGCAAATGGAAAATACCGATACTTTTGGCTATACCGAGTAAAGTTTGGTATCCCAGCAACAAACCTCGCAACAAAAGGGGATAGTATTACCTTCTCTACACCAACAATTGAAGGTACAGTTTTACGGAGAAACAAGCTTGATGGTCAAGGAAAACATCCATGGAAAGCGGAAGTTAGTGAAGGTGACGATGGTGTGGATCAAGAAATAATTACTGGATGGTATAGCGAAGTGTATGAACCAGTATTTGCTGCGGGGACTGAAGGATAAAAGGAGCGATCAATTATGACGAATGAAAGAAGTGCTAAGATTACGATTGGTGGTTTGGACTATGAATTAATCTTAACAACAAAAGCGACAAAGGAAATTGCAAAAAGGTATGGTGGACTTGAAGATTTAGGTGAGAAGTTAATGAAAGCTGAAAATTTTGAAATGGCTTTAGACGAGATTGTCTGGTTAATTACCCTGCTTGCCAATCAAAGTATCTATATCCATAATCGATTAAATGAAGAAAAGAAAGAGTTGTTAACGGAAGATGATGTTGAACTGTTAACATCACCTGTTGAAATGGCAACTTTTAAAGATGCAATTATGGAAGCAATGTTTAAAGGGACAAAACGCTATATTGAGTCGGAGGAAGCCGATACAAAAAACGAAGTGGTCGAGTAAACGATGAAGAAATGTTTGCTCGACTTATTTATTATGGCGTGACACAGCTGAAAAGGACTGAACAGGAAGTTTGGTTGATGCCTATCGGTCATTTACTTGATCAATGGGAAATCCACAAACAATTCTCAGGTCTCACAAAACCTAAAAATGAACTATCGATTGATGATGTTATTCCGTTAGGTATTTAAAAATTCTGATACAATAGTATTCAGAATATCTAAATGCGGGGGAATATCGAATGGAACTAATCAACGAGATCGATTCATTAATACAGGATGTGAGTAAAACGATAGGTAAACCTATTAAAGTAGATGGATATGAAATTATTGATAGAGGTTTACCGCATAAACCCAAATCGCTACCTGTTGGAATGATGGGAGTCTATGTGTTTTGGTATAATGACAGATTTTTAAAAATAGGCAAAGCAGGCTCTAAGAGTGGTCCTAGATTTTTAAGTCAACATTACAATCCGAAATCAGCCCAAAGCACGTTAGCCGCATCAATATTAAGGGATTCGGATATGTTGCAATTTGGTATAACTGAGGAAAACGTTGGTGTGTGGATAAAAGAGAATTGCAGAAGGATTGACATTTTAGTGAATGTTGAGCTTGGCATATTTACATTGGGCTTGATTGAAGCGGTACTTCATTACAAATATGAACCAAAGTACGAAGGCTTTGCAACACAGCGTTAATATAAGGACATGGATTTGAGAGCAATCAATAGATTGTTCTTTTTTTATGCTCATTTTTAGAGGAGGTGGTAGTATGGCAGACAATTTTGGTCTTAAAATTGGTGTTGAAGGGGAACGAGAATTTAAGAAATCTCTACGGGAAATTAACCAAAGTTTCAGAGTGTTAGGTTCTGAAATGAAATTAGTGACATCAGAATTTGATAGAAATGATAAATCGATTAAAGCTATAACAGCGAGAAATGCAGTATTAAATAAAGAGATTGA
>NZ_JBHLWL010000053.1:0-553 GCF_042432965.1 Paracerasibacillus soli
AAAGTTGAACCAGATCCACCAAACGGGTCAAGTACAATACTGTTTGTTAAACTTGAATTCATGATTGGATAAGCAATTAAGGCAATTGGTTTCATCGTTGGATGATCGGCATTTCGTTTTGGTTTATCAAATTCCCAAATGGTCGATTGTTTCCTATCTGAATACCAACGGTGCCTACCCTTCTTTTTCCAACCAAATAATATCGGTTCGTGTTTCCACTGATAAGGTGAGCGACCAAGTACAAGCGATTGTTTCTTCCAAATACAAGTTCCAGATAAATAAAAACCAGCTTCTTCAAATGCTCTACGGAAATTAAGTCCTTCTGTATCCGCATGAAACACATAAATGCTGCCATCTTTCGCAAGTGCATCTTCTGTGTTCGTAAAAGCATCCAATAGAAACTGGTAAAATGTATCGTTATTCATATTGTCATTTTTAATTTTGCCTGCACTACCTTCATAATCAACATTATAAGGTGGATCAGTGACAACCAAGTTTGCTTTTTTATTCTCCATTAACTTATCAAAAGTTTCTTTTTTCGTACTATCTCCAC
>NZ_JBHLWL010000053.1:563-6455 GCF_042432965.1 Paracerasibacillus soli
CCCCGCACTGCCTTCATAATCAACATTATAAGGTGGATCAGTGACAACCAAGTTTGCTTTTTTATTCTCCATTAACTTATCAAAAGTTTCTTTTTTCGTACTATCTCCACATACAAGTCGATGTCTACCTAAAATCCATACATCACCTTGCATTGTTATTGGTGGGTTTTGAAGTTCTTCATCGACATCAAAGTCATCATCTTCTACTCCATCTCGAAGTGTATCTTTAAACAAATCATCAATTTCAGATGCATCAAAACCTGTGAGTGAAACATCAAAATCTGCTGCATCTAAATCTGTCATAAGTACAGCTAATTTTTCTTTATCCCAATCACCGCTAATTTTATTTAATGCTACGTTCAATGCTTTCTCTTTTTCTTCGTCTAATTCGACCACGACACATTCGACTTCAGTTCTTCCCATACTTGCTAGAACTTTTAAACGTTGATGTCCGCCAACTACTCTGCCAGTTGTCTTGTTCCAGATTACCGGATCAACATATCCAAACTCTTCAAGTGACCGTTTAATCTTTTCATATTCACTATCACCAGGTTGTAAATCTTTTCTCGGATTATAATCGGCGGGAATAAGTTGTTCAACTTTAATCTTCTCTATTATCATATTTACTCACCGCCTGATTAAATTCTTTATACCTTTTCACATCTTCCCAAGGATATAACCAGCTATCAAAATGTCCGTACACCGCTGTATCGGCATAGTGAATATCTCGTAATTGTAAATACTCGATAATTGCTGCGGGTTTTAAATTGAATACATCAAGTGCTGCTTGTTCAAGTATTGAATCAGAAACATTTCCCGTCCCAAATGTATTTATTGAAAATGCGACAGGATTTGCCTTCCCTATGGCATATGAAATACTTACTTCACATTTGTCTGCGTAATCACACCACACGATATGCTTGGCAATATGCCTTGCCATATAAGCACCGCTTCTATCAACTTTGGTAGGATCCTTTCCTGAAAATGCCCCACCACCATGTGATGTAAAACCACCATACGTATCAACCATTAACTTTCGTCCCGTTAATCCTGTATCAGCTGTTGGTCCTCCAACAACAAATCGTCCTGATGGATTGATTAAAATATCTGTATCTTCATCAAACGGGAAATCTTCAAAAACCTGCCATAAAACATTTTCAATAATATCCTGTTCGATTTCCGCTTGTCTTTTATAAGCTTGATGCTGAACAGATACAACGATTGTTTTTACCCTAACTGGTTGATTATTTTTATATTCAATCGTGACTTGCGCTTTCCCATCTGGAAAATAACCTTTAATAATTTTTCCTTTGCGGACTTCATCTAATCGTTTTACAATTTTATGTGAAAGAACTAATGGTAGTGGCAACATTTCTTTTGTTTCCTTTGTTGCATAACCATACATTGTACCTTGGTCACCTGCACCAATCGTTCCAAAAGGCTCTTTGATTCTTTGACGAACTTCAAGTGCTGTATCTACCGCTTCAGCAATATCTGTGCTTTGTTTCTGTACATATACAGATATTTTAAAGTCTGAAGGTGCATATCCAACATCTACTAATACACTTTTTACAACCTCTTTAATATTAATCTTTTCGCTACAGGAGATTTCGCCCGCCACGATAATTCTTCCTTTTGTTGCCAATACTTCACAAGCGACACGTGAAGATTTATCTTTCAATAAACAAGCATCTAAAATACTGTCTGAAATTAAATCACAAAGTTTATCTGGGTGGCCTGCACATACACTTTCTGCTGTTAAATATTTAATCGTCATCACATTACCTCGTTTCCGTTATTTGCCTTTACGCATCGTTAATAAGCGCTCCATCATATCATCTTGTGGATTCGCTCCAATAAATTCTGTTGCACTGTTTTCTCTTATAATTTGGTAAATTTCTAACCAGAGTCGATTGGTTTGTGTCATAAAGTTTTGACTCATAGCAACGTAGGGACTTTGCATAGCATTTCCTGTTGTTGGATGTTTTGCTAAAAAGCCAAACTCTGTCACAGCCGCCTCGCACTGCATCCATCTTGCTGCACTCATTGCATACCTTTCTAAAAGTTGCGGCATAATTAAATGAGCACAATCTCTTTCATTTAACCAATTCCAAGTTTCTTCATAAATTTCTGCTGCTTCAAGAGTAGAACCGTCCTTTTCAGTGGCAGATAGCATCTCTCTTGGCGGTGGCATTTCTTGTCCTTGAAGGTCAGGTGCATGTGTAAATTCGAGCACTTCTAATTTTCGTCTACCTGGATTTCCATCTTCTAATTTTTCGTATAATGGCTTTCTTTTACGTCCAGAACCAACCCGAGAGCCACCTCTATTCGTACCATCCTTGGCCATTTCAACACCTCATTTCTTCTCGCCCCCTATATACCCTCTTTGAAATCGCGATTTTTTGCGTGACGTTCCCCGCCCGTTGTCCACTTCATAAGTTGTAGAGATTGATTACCCCCTACCCCTTCGCCAACGATCACCATCTCGAGCAGTAATCGATGAGTGACAAGGTGTGCAAACAGACATCAGATTGCTTTCGTCATGCGTTCCACCTCTTGACAGCGGTAGGATGTGGTGTACTTCTTGCACTGGAGTCAGCTTCCCGTTTCGCTTACATTCCTCGCAGAGCGGGTTCTTTGCAACGTAACGGTCACGTATCCTTTTCCATGCACGTCCGTATCGCTTTGCAGTGTTTGGATCTCGTTGATACCTTTCATATCTTCTTGCCTCTGCCTTCCGGTGTTCATCACAAAAGCGTTCATGCGTTAACTCAGGACATCCTGGCTGTGAACAAGGTCGCTTTGGTTTCCTTGGCATAACTTTCACCTCCAAACAAAAAAGCCCCCGCAGGATTTCTCCCACGAAGGCTTGCGATATTTCTTCTATATTAATACCATAACATGCTCAAAGTCAAAAAGCGTCCGCAATATTACTCACTTGAATATTCAAAGGTCAAATCTATTTACCTTTGATACTTTTTCCATACTACCACTATAACCCGCTCAAACGGTAAATGCATCCACGATATTACTCACTTGCTTAAATGATCAGGTGAAAATTATTGACAGCTCCCCTTATAAGGTGTATATTTAAATTAACAAATCCCACAGGCCTATGTCTTAGACATGGCACACTATGTGGGCTTTTTTATTTTAAGGAGAAATCAATGTCGAATACAAAACCTTTTTTATCAATTGAAAAGCAGATAGACTTGTTGCGTTCACGTGGTCTTATAATACCCGATGATCAGTATGATACAGCAAAAGATTTTTTGTTAAATAACAACTACTACCGTGTTAGTGGTTATACCTTAACAATGCGAAACAGAAATACTTTTACTGCAAATGCTTCACTGGATAAATTAATTCAAATATACGAAGCGGATAGACAGATGAGGCAAGCAATGCTTTCCATAATTGAAGTTATTGAAGTTCGATTAAAATCTATGCTCGCTTATTACCATTGTAAAAAGCACGGTCCTACCGGCTATTTAGATGTTAACAATTTTTATTGTACTACCAGGGGTAAGATTAATATTAAAACGATTGATAATTATTTATACATCACAAGGAAGGCCGCATCACAAAAAAATGCCATGATAGAATCAGAACCCTTCATCAAACATCATAAAGAAAACAAGAATGATGTGCTCCCATTTTGGGTTTATGTTGAAATTCTAACTCTATCCGATATCTCTAAATTATACTCTATCCTTGATATCGAAACCAAAAAGAATATTGCAGTTCAGCTTGGCTTTAAACATTCAAACGGCCATAAAATACTAGAGAACCTATTACATTGTGTCACAATACTTAGAAATATTAGCGCCCATGGTGGACGATTATATAATAGACTATTCACAAGAAAACCACGACTTTCTAGGAGAGAAAAGTCATTATTGCTTACTACTGAAGACGGTGACATTGTCAATGACAAATTATTTTCCTATATTCTAGTACTTAAATCGCTCACTAATCCAAATGATTTTCAATCAATTAAAGAACAATTAATATTCATTATCGAAGATTACCCACTAATTGATATCATTCAATACGGGTTTCCTGAAAATTGGAGAGATATATTGTAATAAAAGTAATGCATTTGAGCATAATATTAAATAATAGATCCTACGAGCTTGTAAAAGCGCAATACTGTAGGCCTAACAAAACCCACTTAGAAAATACCTAAGTGGGTTTCTTGATATATTGATTTATTTTCTTTGAAATAAGACTACTCACTTGCCATAAAGTAACAACGTCAACCTTTCCAATGCTCTGTTCTTTTTATTATAGGCAGATGACCTTTCAATCTTAAAGTAATCACAAATCGTATGCACGGCATCGGTTCGGCTTTGGTCTTCCACCATATAAAATTCATACAGCACAAACTGTTCATCTTCGGTTAACTCATCCCAAGCAGGCTGGAACCAATTCATATACTCAATGGCTTGTCTTAACCTTTCTTTCAGCACATCAATTTTATCGATGCTATAAGCAATACGATTTTCATTAGCTTTAGGATTGTGTGTGGAAGGCATGCCATCATTCACTGGTGCACTTGGGGACATCATTCCATCATGAAGGATTGCAATATCGTCATCGGTATTATCTATAATGTGTTTCATACTATTGTAATCTTTTATCACATCAATCGTTGCTGCTCGCTTATCCAAGTAGTGCCATACAATATTCATACAAGAATTCCCCCTTTTAACGTTGCCTTCACCGCATCAATGAGTGCTGACTGCGTATTATTCTTTTTATTTAAAGCGTCCATCACTCGTTCGTCCATTGTATCTTTTGCGATTAAATGATGGATAATCACTGTGTCTGTTTGTCCTTGCCTGTACAGCCTTGCATTTGTTTGTTGATATAACTCCAAGCTCCAGGTTAGTCCAAACCATACGAGTGTTGAACCACCTGCTTGTAAATTCAAACCATGTCCCGCGGATGCTGGATGGATTGCCGCAATTTGAATTTTCCCCTCATTCCATTTTTTAATCGAATCACTACTTGTTAAAATTTCTACCTTAAATCTGCTTTGTATTCTATCCAGATCGTGTTTAAACCAATAAGCAATTAACACTGGCTTTCCATTTGCCGCTTCAATGATATCTTCTAGCTTTTCGAGTTTTCGGTCATGTATTTGAGTGACAGAACCGTTATCATCGTAAACTGCACCATTTGCCATTTGAAGAAGTTTATTTGATAAAGCCGCTGCATTTGAAGCGGTTATGTCCTCCCCTTTTATCGTTGTAATCAAATCACGTTTCATGACATCAAGCGTTTCTTTTTCTTTCTGATTTAACGAAACAGGCATTTCATTCATAATTAAATCGGGTAGTTTTAAATAGTCCGTCCCTTTCATACTGATAGTGATATCGCTTATTTTTTCATATATCGCTTCTTCTGCCCCTGGTTTTGGTTTATATGAGAAAATCATATGTTGATTTCTTTTGTCAGGATCGAAGTATGATTCTCTGAAACGTCCGATGAATTTTCCTAATCTTTCACCCATATCAAGTAATCGGTACTCCGCCCATAAGTCCATTAAGCCATTCGATGAAGGTGTTCCTGTTAAACCAACTATTCTTTTAATATTAGGTCTCACTTTCATCAAGCTTTTAAAGCGTTTTGATTGATGAGATTTAAACGATGATAATTCATCAATAACAACCATATCAAAATTAAAATCGATACCGCTTCTAGCAATCAACCATTCTACATTTTCTCGGTTAATGATATAAATGTGCGCGTCTGAATATAATGCTTCTAAGCGCTCTTTTTCTGTTCCAACAGCAACTGCATAAGTTAATCCTTTCAAGTGACTCCATTTTTCAATTTCTTCTGGCCACGTATTTCTAGCAACCCTGAGCGGTGCGATTACTAAAA
>NZ_JBHLWL010000053.1:6465-15274 GCF_042432965.1 Paracerasibacillus soli
TCTATCAACTTCAAATCGTTCTAACATCAATTCATAAATAGCAGTCAGTGTAATCACACTTTTACCGAGACCCATTTCAAGAAATATTGCCGTTATAGGATTTTCTATAATAAAGTTTGTTGCAAACTCCTGGTATTTATGTGGCTTGAATTTCATGCAACATCCCTCCAATACTTTCAGGATTATCTAGACAAAAGACAATAAAACCTAGTGATTCTAATTGCTGTTTTCTTTTCAATTGAAGCGGTCTAAGTTTCTTGCCTGAGGCTTTCACTTCAATAAATCCAATTTTTCCGTTTGGTAGTAACACTAACCGATCAGGCAATCCATCAAAACCTGGAGATGTAAGTTTAATAGATAAACCCTTCATATTTCTAACAGCTTCACTTAACTTTAACTCGATCGTTTTTTCCCGCATTCCAAACTCTCCTGTTCCAAACGATTTTAAACTTTCTTACGCGCGTATATGCGTATTTGCGTGATTTAACCCTATATTCTTATATTTTCCTAATATCATATTTTTCTTGGAACATTGGAACAGGTTTTTCACAAACCCTTATATGACATAGGTTGATTGCTGTTCCTAACTATGTGACGAACTTCTTTTATTTTGTTCCAGGAACATAATATTCTGTTCCAATGTGATGTTTTTGTTCCAAACTCGATTTTTTGGAACGTCACTTTTTTAATTCATACACCCACTGCGTTCCGTAAATGGGAAGTCTCTTTTTCTTTGATAAACCTGTCCAGCCACCAATGCTGGCCATAATGGTTGATATTTCGTTACCATCTATCCGTCTTAAATTGGAACGTTCCTTTTGGAAACATTCGCACCAAATCTCCATATTAGAAACATGCTCCCGTTTCCAAACACCTTGTTTTGGACTATCACCAAATTCAGTGCCATTGATAAATGCTCTACGTTCAAATAAGTCCATATCGTCCCAATCATCAGGAAGTAGCGTTTCAAGGTATTCACGAACCAACCCTTCTCGCTCGTCCGATTCCATCGCCATTCGCTGTTCTTCTTTTGCTAACTGATCAATATCATGCTCGAGATATAGCTTTTCACCTTGCTTCACGTATTCGAGTGTTTCTGCCCATATTTGCAGCACTTCTTCTTCAGTAACTTCCCACGATTTCTTTACACCATCGCCTGGGGTTTTCACAGGCCAAAATCGTCTGTTACCTGTCGTATCTCTTAAATAACCTTTTTCAGCATTAGTCGTTCCAAAGAATACACACTGTCTTAGGTGCGGTGTAACTCTTTTAGCAAAGCTCGCTCGATAAATGTCGTTTTGTCTTGATAGGAAACTACGTAATGTTTCTACTTCTGCTTTTTTGAGTCCAGCGAGTTCTCCGATTTCAATGATCCAGTATCCTTGTAACTTCTCAGCAGCTGTCTTATCTTTTGTATCTGATAAACTTAAACTATCTGAAAACCACTCACCACCAAGCCTTGCAATAAGCGTACTTTTCCCGACTCCTTGAGGTCCGTTTAAAACGAGCATTGAATCAAATTTAATGCCAGGTGTGAGAACTCTAGATATTGCCGCACATAATGTTTTCCTTGTTACAGCACGAACATATGGATTATCATCCGCTCCTAAATAATCAATTAATAACGTATCGACTCGTGGCACTTTATCCCACTCGGGCAATTCATCGAGATAATCTCGAATCGGATGATAAGACCTATCATCAGCTACTTTCGCAATTGCAATATCATAATTTCTAGCTGAGAACGTTCCATAGTGCGTATCAACATAGCTAACAAGCTGAGCATCATCCGCATCCCGCCAATATTTAGATGGGTGCGACCAAGGAACAGGACTAACAATCTCCAAGTTGTCTGATAGCTCATTAAAAACAATACCTTGAAGGTTTTCATCATGTTCCAATATTAAGGTAAGATTTCTAAGTGTATTTTTAACTGCGCCTGTTTTATCAAGCTCAAGCTGTCCTTCCCAGTCATCTTCCGTAAACTCGATTTCTGCTTGTTCTTTTCGTTCTTCTGCAAACTGCACCTTTACCTGCTCATCCTTTAAAGCAAACTCAGTCATAGCCTTAAAGGATGGAAGTTTTGTTACTGCGGTTGAATAAGATGTTTTGTCATCTAAATCTTGAAACAAATGTAATCGAACTAGGTCAAATGCATTGTGTAAGTTCCCTGAAGCAGGATCTGTTGCATGATGGCTATAAGCAAACTTTCCGTTATATACAACGACCCCTGCAGACGAATCAGCTGGTATATAATCAAATCTTCCTTCCATCAAACTTGGTTCATACACATGCGACAAAAAACTATCAATGGCTTCCTCGATAGAATAAGCCCTACAAAAAGCGCCAATAATACCATCCTTCTCTAGAGGATCAGCCTGTCTTTTAATATTCCTTTGTACAACTTCGGATTGCCTTGACGATACAGGCCATGTTGTCGTATCTCTCCAATCGTCATATTTCGACAAATAGAAATCAGGATCTAATAACTCACCATCTTTTTGCTCGAAAATGAATTCACCATTTGACGGTGTCGATGGCCAGTACATTAATCTTGAGGGTTCATATGTTGTATCATCAAAATAATCAATACCGATTTCTTTTGCGACCATTCTTGCGACCGCTGGATATTCATCTTCCGAAACATCACGTTTAAACGGAATAATTAGACGTAGCCTTGGTTTTTCAGGAGTGTGTTTATGTGTTGAATATACGCAGCATTTAAAATCATAAAGAAGTTCAATTTGATCCCAAATACCAGGTACTGCGTAGTCCATATCAAGGGTAAGAAGTGAACGTGACAAAACATGTCCGTTCCTTCTTTTCCCCTGCTTTAAAGCACCACCAACAAAGCCACCAACATCTTTTGTTGCATCTTGTTTTGCACGATTCATTTTTCTATATTCATCTACCGTTTCAGTTGTACGGATTGTCTGATTTACAAGATTAATAAACTCGTCCCACGTTACATCTTTGTTCTTCCACTTTCTGTCCATTCGACTATTTCCGACAGCTATTTTCATATCGATTACCTCCAATGCTTAACTGTCCATTTCAATTTTAGGTAAGATGCCTTTTGCTTTTAGTAAGTCATAAATAAACAATCGACCTTTTTGCGTCCAATACGTATGAACTTTTGAACGATCATATCCATTGCTATCTTTATATGTGTGAGTTTTTGTTGTTGTATATCCAAACTCAGCATGGTTTTGATATAGCAACCAAATCTTCCCTTGTTTATATTGAACCCCTTGTTCGTGTAAGTATTTATTTAACCAGCGAGCAGATTTTCCATAATCTTTGGCAATCACTGAAATTGCAACTGCGTCCTCACAATTTAAAACAACATCGTAATAACTTGCTTTGGGTTTCATTTCAACAATTTGCTGTTCCTGGACTTTCACTGTTTCTGATAATTGATTATTTTTTAATCGCTCTGCTTTTAATTCTTCCAGTGCTTTAATCAAAATATCTGGATTAGCTAATACTTCGTCCACTGCATACAATCCATGCTTTCGAATAGATGGAAGAACGTCATGTGTAACCCATCTTCTGAATTTTTTCGCTTCTGGTTTTCTTGAGAGCAATATAATGTTGTATAACCCACTCTCGTTTATAACGGATACTTCCTGTTGTCCGCCAAGGGTGTCGATAGTATCTACACCCTTTTCATCTGTATCTAAACGAGCGATAACATCACGATTATTTTTAATTCCTAAGACATCACACACATCTTTTGCAACCCACCAAACATTTCCATCTTTAAAAGATGTTCTTACTTCATTTCCTTCGAAGTTAAAAATTTTAATATTGTTCATCATATAAATGAACCTCCTACAAATAGTTGTAGAGTAAATAAATTTACCCTCAGCTATATGCGAAGAAAAAGGGGTATTCGAACCCCTCTAAATTAATCTTTTTTATAGAAGTTTGTATCAAACCCATCCGCACGTAATTCTAGCGTTTCTGCCCAAGGTGGAGATAGACTCATTAAATCACTGATATATTCGACCGTTACATCGTTTGGTGCTTCAATGACAATTTCATCATGTATGTGCATGACAATACGAAAACCTTCATCATGAACACGTTGCAAAGCAAAACATAATAAATCCCTTGATATTGCTTGCACAATATTCTCGACAAACTTCGGACCATAACTAAATATTCGCTCCCACTTCTTTGTCGCCCCAATCCCTTCATACGAGACAGATTCATTTCCAAAACTGTTTATCCCTATTCTTGGCTTTACATAGGAAAGCCATCTGCCCGAAGGTAAACCTATGAGTAACATGCCACTCTGATATTCAAATTTTATTCCATGAGTTGCGTGGGACTTTCTTTTACGCACAGTTTCCTTTGCTGCCCGGTCAACATCCCACCAAAACTTAACAATCCTTGAATTCGACTGCCGCCACACATCGACAAGTGGTTTTAATTCATGTTCTTCAAGTCCCATGTTGGTTGCACCCATTGATTTCAGCGCACCAACAGAACCTCCATAACCAAGCGCAAGTTCTGCAATTTTTCCTTTTTGTCTTAATGGACTGTCTTTTGAAATTTCATCCAAGGGAACTTTAAACATCTGCGCAGCCGATGCTTCATAGATTTTCCCGTGTGATGCAAACACTTCATTCCGCCATTTTTCACCTGCAATCCAGGCAATCACACGTGCTTCAATTGCACTAAAGTCAACGATTATGAAGCGATTGTTCCGAATAGGGACAAATGCGGTCCTTATAAGCTGAGAAAGTACACTCGGAACAGATTCATATAAAATTTGTAAGGCTTCAAAATTACCTTGTTTCAATAAAGCACGTGCTTCGTCTAAGTCAGATATGTGATTTTGTGGGAGATTCTGAACCTGGATTAACCTTCCTGCAAATCTCCCTGTACGATTTGCACCGTAAAATTGAATCAACCCTCTAGCTCGTCCATCACGACAAACAACATTTTCCATGGCTGCGTATTTTTTCACGCTTGATTTTGCGAGTTGTCTTCTCAGTTGAAGCACTTCTTTAATTTCACCTTCATTACTTTCAATTAAATGAGTTACTGCGGCCTTATTTAAACTATCTGTTTCGACACCTTGTGTTTGTAACCATTCACGCATTTGTTTGACAGAATTCGGATTTTCTAGCTTAGTAATTTCCTTCATACGACTGATTAACTCGCCGCGAATTAAATCATCACATTTAATAGCCTGAGCAACTAACTCCAAATCTAGCTTTATTCCCCTATCATTAATTAACTGATCAAGAAGGTAGTTATCCCACTCTGCTTCGGGCATCGGAAATTTAGATAGTTTATCTTGTATCGCAATTTCGGTTTCTACATCACGTTTGTTGTATGCTTTAAATCTTTCCCATCGATTAGGATCATGTTCTTTTAGATTTCTTGTTCGGCCGCCATTTGTTTTTGTTGGTCTACAAGGAATAGAGAAAAAACGAATTAAATCTTTCCCTTCTGATAGCTTTTGTTTATCTGCTCCCGTTACCATTGCAGCACCTTCTAAAGATAATGGTAATCCTAAATAAGCAGACCACACCATGGTGCATCGCCAATCAACAGGTGATAAATCTTGCTTAAAATGTTTACTTAAACAAATCCGTTCAAACTGAGCATTAAAGGCCCATTTCGTTATATTTTCATTAAATATCGCTTGTTCAATTTCAGACGGGATAGACTCACCGTTTGCCAAATCAATAACATAAACAGGTCCACTATCCACACTGTAAGCAAATAGCATTACTTCAAAATCATCTGCCTCCACATAGCGATAGACCCCGCTTTTAGCGAGGTCCACACCACTATACGTTTCAATATCAATATTTAATGTTTTCATGATAAGAAGTCATCATCCACATCAGTAGCAAAATCTACCGATGCATCCGTACGACCACCTAATGGCTCTCCATCACGAATCTTTTGAATGTTACCAAGGCCGCAAGCAATCCCTCGGTTACCATTTGAATTAAACGCATAAAAGTTAATACTTACACGAGCATACACTCCTGAATAAACCTCTGAGCGCTCTAAAATTGGATTAATATCAGCATCTACAATCTGTGGTGGTGTAATGCTGTTTGCATTTACAAAGAAACTATCTGCATACGCTTCATCATCCGAACGATCAATATCTCCATCACGAAGCGGTAATTTTAACGATGCCTTGTTTGGAATTTTCCCGCCAAACTTTCCGCGACCTTCTTCAATTGCAGCATCGACTGCTTTTTCAATTGCCTCCAAAGTTTTCGTATCACTTTTTGGAATAATCACACTCACGCTATATTTTTCTTTTCCACCATTAATTGACTTTGGCTCCCACACATTTGCATAAGATAAACGTACTACCCCTGTAATTACTTTTGTTGGATTTTTTACTGTTTTCGACATAATTATTTCTCCTCCATAAATTCATTTTTTGCTGTTGATATATTTATTTCTGGACGCTTATCCGATACCGGAACAAGTGTCGGCTTTCCGCTTGGCTTAATAATAAAATCACCAAGCACTTCATTAAATTTCTTTTTACCCATCAATTTTTCCATGTTGGTTATCGTAAGCAGACTTTGCTTGTAAATATCTTCATAGCCTGCCTTCTTTGCGGCTTCAGCTACCGCTTCTTCATCTGCATATTTACGATTAGACCTACCTTCTACAACTTTAAAACCTGTCCATTCTTTCCCTTGCTGGACAGCAGCATTCGTTGCATAAGCAAAGATTTCATTCGCCCATTTAGTAAGATCATTTACATGAAGTAAAATTTCAGCAATTTCATCATCTGTTAATAAAGGTGGCTTTTTAAATTCAAATTTTGCTACCTTCAAATTTTCTTTCGCCCTTGCCCTGCACTCCACAGATGCTCTACAAAACCTACACCAGTCACCAGGCTTATATTCTCCTTCACCATTGAACGCTAATTCTGCTTTGGGTTTAAGTGTATTTTCTGCCCATTCAATAAGATCTGTTTTGGCTATCTCGAAGGTAGAGATGTTTTCACGCCTTGGCTGGTAGATAGTCATTTTTACTGAATTGATATCATAAATTGCATCAAATAGATTAAGTGCTCCCAATGCATAAAGCATCATTTGCGGATTATTTTCCACCTCAACTAAAACACCTTGTCCATATTTAAAATCAATAACATGAACCACATCATCTGCAACAATGACACAGTCACCTGTCCCAAAACCTTCTGGGACATAATTCGAAAAGTCCAATCGCTGTTCAATAAGAAGAAGTGGATCTTTCGTTATTTGTTTTACTGCCGCTAGTTCTTCCAAAATAAACTGGACATATTCATCGGTATAACGCTCCATCTCTTCAGAATCATAAATGGATGTTGGCTTTTTCGTTGAAATCTTTAACGCTTCCCTAAGCTTATGTTCTCCTAGTTCATGAGCGGCTGTTCCTTCCGCAGCCGCTTCACCACTAGAATCTTCAAACTCTAATTCAAGGCGGGCCGATGGGGTACAATTCATCCATCGATGTGCCCCTGAAGCGGATAAAATGGCATGTTTCGTCATTGCAATTCCTCCGCATCTCTCAACAATGCTTCATAGTCTTTTGCGCCAATCTCACTTAGTTTGGTTGCACCGTATTTTTCAAGTAGCTTTTTAATATCTGCCGTAAACCCAGCCTGACTCTTTTGTGCAAGTAATGTACGAACTTCTTCAAGCGATATTTCCTTCTTTTTCGGCTTTGCTTTTTTTACTGGTGCTTTTTCTTCCGTTCGAGGTGATTCCTCATTATTCGCTAACACTTCAGCAATCGTCTGAAGTGAACCAGCTAAATTTTGTAAATCAGTAACTACATCAAGAAGTAATTTTGTTCTGCTCATATTAAGCTTCACCGCCTTTCCGAGTTTCTTTTATTTCCACTGTTTCTACTGAGTCGCCTGGTGTGATAACAAGCAGATTTACTTTTTTACCAAACAATAAATCTAGCATTCGGCTACGTACAGTTTTACGTTTACCTTCAACCACTCTTGTTTTCTCACCATTTTCATCTTTAACATTGATAATTACCTTGTGTTTTAGACTCATCTGGAAACACTCCTTTCTAAGGTTTCTATTTCGTCCCTTACTAGTAAGCGAAAAATAATGACCTTTCGAACCCCTTTTTTTAAAAAAAGTTAAAAGGCTCATTAAGAGCCTTTCGATATCAGTTTTTCTAATCTTCTGTATATTTTATTTAAACGATTTCTGATAGCCGCTTCAGTCACATCTTCTTCGGCTGCAATCTCAACGTTTGTTTTTTGTTCATAAAATTTCTTTTGTATGGTTCTAAATTGTTTATCTGTTAACTGCCCCATTGCTTTGTGCAATTGTTCGATTAACTTTTGTTTCTCTTCGCAGTTCTCCATTTCCAAAATTTCATTGAATGGATCTGCATCCCAATCTGCTAAAAGTTTGTTATGTTCAGCTTTTGAATCTCCGTTTTCATCTACATAAGATTCTAAATTACAAGCAATTCGGTAATCATAGCGGCGACCTTCGTCCACTTCCTGATCATCTTCAGAATGTAAAATCTCAATGTCAATCTCTGTTACACCATTTTTACCTGGTAGGATTGTTGCTATCTTTTTACTTCCAGAATAGTAAATATAAGATTCTCTGTTCTTTTGGCTTGTTTTGTACTTTTTTGTCATTGTTTGGCATCCTCTCCGCCAATTTGCGTGGGGCAAAGGATCCAAACAATGAAGAACTTGTCCTTTAGTAACCTGACCTTTACTTAAAAAAGTGCGCAACAAGGTAAGGGTACTAATATTGAGACACTACAATCCTGGTGTGGATTGCGTACTTCA
>NZ_JBHLWL010000054.1:0-40631 GCF_042432965.1 Paracerasibacillus soli
CTTTAATTCTACAGGGAAACTCACTTGTTTTCTATTTTTACTAATACTAAAAATAGTGTTAGTGAATTTTTATCACCAACACTATTTATTGTAGAGCCTAAAAAGCCATGACACTTCATTTATTTTCCTGATTCAATAATATTATAGAGAATTGGCTATAATAAAAGGAAATGAAAATGAAGAAGGTGTATGTTATTGGAATTTCCAACTATCCATACCAACTTTTGGGATGGCGTGATTGCTGTTCCTTTAATCGTTATCATTACACAGTGTTTTAAAATTTTCCCGATACCTCGTCAGTACTTTCCTACCATCGCATCTGTTCTTGGTTTCGGTATTTCTATCTTTTATAGTCATCGACACAATATATGGGCTGGTATCTTTATGGGCGGATTCTATAGTGCGGCCGCAGTCGGAACATATTCCTCTTTAAAAACATCTTGGATTGCTTTTAAAAATAGAAAAAGGAAAAAGGAGTTAAAAAAGAAGTAGTGAGAGCTTATCATGGTCAAAAAGTCATGTTTAAATCGTCTAAGCATATGAAACAATGACCAGTCTTACCTACAGATTTTATATGCTATTAAAACTCCCCTTAAAGCGAATGGTGCCTTAGCGGCTAATTACTTTAAGGGGAGATGATTACTTATTATCTAAACTAACAACACAGGACAAATCTTGCACGATTCGGTGGTCTATCGTATAAAATTTTACATCTACCTGCTTTGTTTGTGGAAATAATTCTAACATAACGTATGTCTTTTCTCTTCGATTTCTTGGTAAACGAATACTTCCTGGGTTAATAAATATTTGGTCTCCTCGTTTTTCTACTCCCGCAATATGCGTATGACCGAAACAAATAATTTGCGCACCACATTCTTCTGCGCGATAACCAATCGTCATTAAGTTTTGCTTTACTTGGTGCAGATGGCCATGTGTAATAAAGAATGTAAAATCACCAAATTTCTTAACCTCTTCATTTGGGTATCGCGAATCAAAGTCACAATTCCCTCCAACTTTTATAAACCTGTCCATTGTCGGATTACTATATTCCAACTCTGAATCGCCACAATGGATATAATAATCCACTTCATGTTGTTGCTTTATTTTTTGAAGTTCTTCTATCAAACCATGACTATCACTTACAATTAATACTTTAGGCATGGAATCCCTCTCCATTATTATTTCTTAACCATTCATCTAATTGATCCATCGCGCGTTTACGATGACTTATTTCACTTTTTTCAACCGAAGATAATTCGGCCATTGTTTTTGTCAGGCCATCCGGTACAAATATCGGATCATAACCAAAACCGTTATCCCCTTTTTCCATCATTGTTATGCGCCCTTCACAATAACCTATTTTAAAAATTGTTTTTTGTTTTGGAATAGCTAATGCAAGTACGCAAATAAATCTGGCTGTTCGTCTTTCTTCCGGTATATCCTTTAATTCCGTTAAAACTTTGAGCATATTTTTCATATCATCTTTTGGCTCACCAGCATATCGTGCTGAGAATATGCCAGGTCTACCATCAATTGCATCAATAATAAGTCCAGAATCATCAGCTAATACAGGTTTATCATACCGTTTAGAAATTGTTTCAGCTTTTAAAGCGGCATTTTCCATAAAGGTTGTTCCAGTTTCTTCAACTTCTGGTGCATGTGGTTCAATATCTAATAGAGATATTGCTTCGATTTCGTATCGTTGAAAAAAGTATGCGAATTCTTTTGCTTTCCCTTTATTTTTCGTTGCAATAATAAGCTTTCTCATCATTTTTCTCCATCTTTTGCTTTTGTTTCACCAATACGTTCTGCTAATGGCCCCAATACATCTGTTTGAATAGAAAAGATTGTATTTAAACCTTCCTTAGCAAGACCAAGCATCGTTTGTAATTGGTCATATGTAAACGTAGACTCCTCACCTGTGCCTTGAATTTCAACAAACTCTCCAGAGCCAGTCATTACAATATTCATATCTACATTTGCTTGCGAATCTTCTTCATAATCTAAATCTAATGTTTCTGTTCCATCTTTTAAAATGCCAACAGATGTTGCAGCTAAGAAGTCTGTAACAGGCATTTTTTGTATTGCTTTTTTTTCTAATAGTTTACCAAAAGCTAATACAACAGCTACAAATGCTCCCGTAATGGATGTGGTTCTTGTTCCACCATCTGCTTGTATAACATCACAATCTACCCACACTGTCCGCTCACCAATCGTATCTAGATCAACTACTGCACGTAGCGCTCTACCAATTAGACGTTGAATCTCCATCGTTCGACCACTTACTTTCCCTCTTGAAGATTCACGAATATTACGTTGTGCTGTTGCCCGTGGTAACATAGCATATTCTGCTGTTATCCAACCTTTTCCTTGTCCGCGCATAAAAGGAGGAACTCGGTCCTCAATACTAGCGTTACAAATTACTTTTGTATCTCCTACTTCGATTAATACAGATCCCTCAGGATGTTTCACAAAATTTGGAGTAATTTTAATTGGTCGTAATAAGTCAGTTTGTTTTTTATTGTTTTCCATTTTACGTCCTCCTTGCTTCACAACTAATAGCTTATCATATTTTTTACTTATTTCCGAATGGTTATCCTCGGTAAAGATGTTTTAACTTTTTATTTTATTGCTCGTAAGGAATGAAAAAGTTTTATGTTTGGACGTTAAATCGAAAGAACCAAAATATATCATCATTTACTCAACTAACTTCTTACCTATAAAGATGTCTTCAATTACAGCATTTCCAAAGATGGATTGTTCTTTTCTTTCAAAAAAAAAAGAGGCAATATTTTAGCCTCTATACGTCTATAATTTATCAGTTGGTACGAATACTTTTTTAGAAACAGGCTCTTCATAAGCCTCACCATTTTCATTTACTAATTTATCCATATTTTCAACTTGAATGTTCACAGCTTCTACTTGTTGTAGCTCTGTAAGACTCCGTACAATTGTTTCCATTACCTCGTCAGATATCATGGATTGTTCAGGGTCTTTTAAAATATTTTCGTTAAATGTTAAAGATAAAACCCCATCTTCTAATGTAGGCTCATCAACGAGCATTGTATCTGTATTAAATACATGAATTAAATTTGTATTATATCCAGGTCCATCCAGCAGAGAATTGACTACTAATTCATAAACATTGTCCTCCGTTTTTTCCACATGCCGTGTAATTGGAACATAATAACGTTGTTCATTATGTTCGGCTGGAAAATACATTGTCAATACGTCACTGTTCATAATGTCAATTGCATCCGTATCTGTTAAATTAATGCCATTAACTCGTGAATATCCGTTTGAGATCGGTGTTCCATTAACAGGCATTTCATCAACAGCTTGGCCATTAATTCTTAGCTCTATCCGCTCCACATTCTCAAATTGTGTTAATGTGAAAGTCATCGCTTCCACTATTTTTAATTCGTCTTCAGCTTCATATTCCTTAAATTCTTCTGAAACGTCCACAACCATCGTTCCATCTTCTTTTAAGTTCATCTCCTTTATTTCTGTTCCTTCAGGCAACACTGCTTGGAACCCATTTGGTAAAATTGGTGTGACGGGACCACCTTTTACAAGATACTCCAAAACTTGTTTTGCTACTGCCTTGGACTCTGGATTCGGCAATTCTACTGTTTGTGGTGCAACCATTCCATTAACATCAACTAAATATAATTGACGTGCAACCGTCTCTGAAGCTTTACTTTCCTCATCTGTTTTGTCTTCTGCTTCAACATCTTCCCCCTTTTTCTGATTAACTGGTTCTGCATTTTCTGGTGGTGGATCCATTTTATCCATTGTTTGTTCACCTTTAAAACATCCAGTTAGTATAAAGGCAAGACTAATTGTTAGCAAAAGATACAATAAACCGCGTATTTTCATGTACCTACCTCCTACGATGGTTTGTACTACTATATATACGAGCCTAATAAAAATTTAGACCAAAGTTTATCAAATCTTTTTAATCTAACGATGGTTAATCATGCTAGGAAAGAATCTTTAACAAACAATATAAAAAAACAGACTATATAGTCTGTTTTTTATAATTTGACGTGCCAAAAGCGAATCAAATCTCTATCTATCCATGTACGGTTAAAAATCCGCTCTGTCATCTTTTGAAAATGATCGATATCTCCTGTTGTATAAAACTCATGCTTATATGTAGCCGGTTCTATTTGCAAAAGCCCATTCATTTCCAGAATTAAACTCGTTTCCCGTGCTGTTTCCTCACTAGAGGAGATAACATGAATCTTATTTCCTAAAGTACTTTGAATCGTGTCTTTAATAAGCGGGTAATGTGTACATCCTAGGATCAACGTATCTATTTGAGTTGTTTTAAAAACTTGTAAAGTAGACGCTACAATTTCCTCAGCCTCTTCGCCGTTTAATATGCCGCGTTCTACCATTGGAACAAATAGTGGACAAGCTAAAGATTGTACTTGTATTTCTTCTTTAATTTGTTTTAATGCTTGTACGTAAGCTTGGCTATTAATCGTCCCTTCTGTTCCAATTACACCAACTTGATTATTCTTCGTTACATTAATAGCCGCCCTTGCACCTGGTTGAATGACTCCTATGACAGGTATCGTTAATTTCTCCTGCAAGCTCTCTAAAGCAAATGCAGTTGCAGTATTGCACGCAACAACAAGCATTTTAATATTTTTTGTTAATAAAAATTCGACCATCTCCCAGGTAAAGGTTAAAACCTCTTGGGCATTTCGTGGACCATATGGACAGCGTAACGTATCCCCTACGTAAATTAACCTCTCATTTGGTAATTGCCGCAATAATTCATTGGCTACGGTTAAACCGCCTACACCTGAATCTATAACTCCTATCGCACGATCCACTTGCTTCACTTCTTTCACCGTTGTTGTTATCTATTATTTAGTAAAATCATTTTATCATAAAGTTGTGTTAATAATTCGTTTAACACTTCTGTTTGCTCTGTTGTAAAATTATCAAGCACTTCACCTAAGTATTCGCGTCTTTTATCAATTACTTCTTTAATAATCGACTTTCCTTTTTCTAATGGTTGAATCCGAACGACCCGACGATCATGTTCATCTTTTATCCGTCTCACTAATCCGTTTTTTTCCATTCTATCAACTAAATCAGTCGTTGTACTAAAAGCAAGTCCAATACGATTGGATAATTCTCCAATTGTTAAACCCTCTTCATCAATAATCCATTGCAATGCAATAAATTGAGGTGAAGTAATGGGATAGTTTGCTAAAATTTTTCTCCCATTTTGTTTTATAGCGCCAGAGATATGACGTAATCTTTTTTCAAGTTTTGCTACACTTTCCTTTGGTAAGTTCCCTTCCAATATACTCCCCCCATTAGCATGATATAACATACCTAAATAACGGCGTGATAAAATTGACTCTTTTTATTATATCAAAAGAACTTGAATTCGGGTAAAATATGTTGTAAATTGTCAAAGGAACACTAAAAATGTTGTAAGAAAAAGGATAATACAAAATAAAATTTACATCTTACTATTGTTTACACTTAAAAAAGGGTTTTTTAGAACTTGGCAACATTTCAATAAAGATAACTGAATACCACTCACCGATTTTCAGAATTTACATAAGCTAATATTGACTAGATAATTCCCTTCAAACTGCGGCTCTATGACAGCAAGGAGGGGTTAACATTTGAAGGACAACGAGTATAAATCAAAGCAAATACTAACTAAACGGGAAAGAGAAGTCTTTGAACTCTTAGTACAAGATAAAACGACAAGAGAAATTGCCCAAGAATTGTTTATTTCTGAAAAGACTGTCCGCAATCACATCTCGAACGCCATGCAAAAATTGGGAGTAAAGGGGCGCTCACAAGCAGTAGTTGAGCTTATTCGTATGGGAGAACTAGAAGTTTAAACATGTGCTTCAATTACGTTTAAGGTACTATCACCACCAACGGATAGTATAAAGCCATCGATTCCATTTACTTGGGGCGATGGCTCTATTTTTGAGTTTATTAGTTGTCTAGCAATCGCTGTATCATTTCATCATCTAACTGTACCGGTTTACCAGTACTTGGATTTACATACACAATTCTTCCGCGTCCAGTAAGACATAATTCTTCTTTTTCGTTAACTGCCATATAATGGATATCAAATGAAGTTTTACCTACTGTATTCGTTTTTACAAATAACTGAAGTTGGTTTTGAAAATACATTTGTCTATGATAATCACATTGTAAATCAGCTACAACCGGAATTCCTTCTGGTTGATCATCTAATGAAAACAACCCTATTTCTTTCATATACGCTATTCGTGCTTCTTCAAAATATATAAAAGGTGAAACGTTATTGACATGGCCAAACATATCCGTTTCTGAAAATCGAACATTAATCGGAATACAAAATTTAAAATCAGCTTTCCACTTGGTATAGTCTTCTATATATGAAATGTTTTTCATTTCCATCTCCCCTTGTGTCTATGTTAATGCAATTCCCACTACCTAATAAACTGTCACAACCCCTTATTGTCTAAGCCAGAACAATTTACTTTAGATATGAAATAACCCTTACCATGACTTGGCAAGGGTTATTTTACTCATGATCTATTTTGCCCCAAAACTAATTTGCATGATCACTGCCAAAGAAGTTTTTAAATGATTGAATATTTGTTGCACGGTTCATTGCTGCAATTGATGTCGTTAACGGTATTCCTTTTGGACAAACTTGGACACAGTTTTGTGAGTTTCCACATCCAGAAATACCACCATCTTCCATCAATGCTTCTAAACGTTCACTTTTATTCATCTCACCTGTAGGATGTGCATTATACAAGCGCGGTAATGATAAAAATGCAGGACCAATAAAGTCTGATTTATCATTTACGTTTGGACAAGCTTCAAGACATACCCCACATGTCATACATTTTGACAGTTCGTAAGCCCATTGACGTTTTTTCTCTGGCATACGCGGGCCTGGTCCTAAATCATACGTTCCATCTACTGGAATCCACGCTTTAATACGTTTTAACGCATCAAACATACGCGATCGATCAATCACTAAATCACGAACCACTGGAAACGTATCCATTGGTTCAAGGTGAACTGGCTGCTCTAATTCATCAACCAGTGTTGCACACGATTGTCTTGCAGTTCCATTAATTACCATAGAACACGCACCACATACTTCTTCTAAACAGTTTGACTCCCATTGTACTGGACTTACTTTTTCCCCTTTTGCATTTACCGGATTCTTCTGTATTTCCATCAAACCGGAAATGATATTCATATTTTTACGATAAGGAACCTCGAAAGTTTCTTTATAAGGGGCAGAGTCCGGGCTGTCTTGTCGTGTAATTATAAATGTCACCGTTTTTTGTTCAGCCATCTTCACTTACTCCCTCCGCTTTTTAATGTTTCGTTGTATAGTCACGCTTACGAGGTTTGATTAATGACGTATCAACTTCTTCGTAAGTGAGTACTGGTGCATTGTTTTCTTTATCAAACGTAGCAATCGTTGTCTTCAACCATTCTTCATCATTACGCTCTGGATAGTCTGGCTTATAGTGTGCTCCACGACTTTCGTTACGATTATATGCACCTATTGTAATCACACGTGCAAGATGAAGCATATTTTTAAGTTGACGTGTAAACATAACCCCTTGGTTACTCCAACGTGATGTATCATTAATATTAATATTTTCCCAACGCTCTAGTAATTCTTGAATCTTTTCATCTGTTTTTAATAAACGATCATTGTGACGAACGACAGTAACGTTATCTGTCATCCATTCCCCTAGTTCTTGGTGAATTTGATAAGCATTTTCTGAACCATCCATACTCATAAGCTTTTCAAAATTCTCCTCTTCAGCTTTTACACGATCATCAAATAGGGATGAAGGTAAGTCTTCAACGTGCTTATCAAGTCCTTCAATATATTCGATTGCTTTAGGCCCTGCAACCATTCCACCATAAATAGCGGATAGTAAGGAGTTTGCACCAAGTCGGTTTCCACCGTGCTGAGAATAATCACATTCACCAGCAGCAAAGATACCAGGAATATTTGTCATTTGATCGTAGTCAACCCAAAGTCCACCCATTGAATAGTGAACGGCCGGGAATATCTTCATTGGAACTTTACGCGGGTCTTCCCCGACGAATTTCTCGTAAATCTCCATAATCCCGCCTAGTTTAACATCTAACTCTTTCGGATCTTTATGTGACAAATCAAGGTACACCATGTTTTCTCCATTAATACCTAGCTTTTGATTCACGCAAACATCAAAAATCTCCCTTGTTGCGATATCACGTGGTACAAGATTTCCATATGCCGGATATTTTTCCTCTAGAAAATACCATGGTTCACCATCTTTATATGTCCAAACACGTCCACCTTCTCCACGAGCCGATTCACTCATCAAACGTAATTTGTCATCCCCTGGAATAGCAGTTGGGTGGATTTGAATAAATTCACCATTCGCATATTTTACACCTTGTTGGTACAACATACTTGCTGCAGATCCGGTATTGATAACAGAGTTAGTAGATTTTCCAAAAATAATACCAGGTCCACCTGTTGCAAAAATCGTAGCATCAGCACGAAATGCTCTTATTTCATGAGATTTTATATCTTGTGCAACAATTCCTTTACCTACACCATTTTCATCAATAATTGCTTCAATAAATTCCCAGCCTTCATATTTTGTAACAAGGCCTTCTACTTCCCAACGTCGTACTTGTTCGTCTAACGCATATAATAATTGTTGTCCTGTTGTAGCACCTGCATATGCTGTGCGATGGACTTGTGTTCCACCGAAACGACGAAAATCTAGTAATCCTTCTGGTGTTCTATTAAACATAACGCCCATACGATCCATTAGATTAATAATCTTAGGTGCTGCCTCACACATTGCTTTTACGGGCGGTTGGTTCGCCAAGAAGTCCCCACCATATACCGTATCATCGAAGTGAAGCCAAGGTGAATCCCCTTCACCTTTTGTATTCACGGCACCATTAATTCCACCTTGAGCACACACAGAGTGAGAGCGTTTTACAGGAACAATAGAAAATAAGTCAACGTTTACACCAGCTTCAGCAGCCTTAATTACCGCCATAAGACCAGCTAGACCTCCGCCAACTACAGCAATTCGTCGGTTACTCATTATTACTCACTCCTATTTCTCTATTTACTTAAAAAGTAAACCTTTTCCATTTAATAATCCATTATACGAATGCAAAAATTGCGCGAATACCAATATAGCTAACAGCTAAAAATACAATTAACGTAGCATATGTAACAATTTTTTGGGAACGTGGTGATTGTGCAAATCCCCATGAAACCATAAAGCCCCATAGACCGTTAGCAAAGTGAAATATCGTTGATATAACACCAACAATATAAAAGCCTAGCGTCCATGGATTTGATAAAATGCCTTCCATGAAACTATAATTAACGTCAACATTTCCTAGCCCAACTTGTACACGTGTCTGCCAAACGTGGACAGCAATAAAGACTAATGTAACAATACCTGAAATTCGTTGTAATATATACAACCAGTTACGGAAAAATCCATACCTCTTACCATTAAACTTTGCGGTGAACACAATATAAACCCCTAAAACAGCATGAAATAAGATTGGTAGATAAATAACAACTGTTTCTAAAACAATCCTAAAAGGTAAGTCATACATGAACCCTGCTGCTTTATTAAAACTTTCTGCACCATAAACGGCAAAATGATTCACCACCAAGTGCTGAATCAAAAACACACCAATAGGGATTACCCCTAACAAAGAGTGTAATCTCCTATAAAAAAACTCCCGATGCTCCGCCATCTGTTACCCCCCTCAGTGTTGTGATTTTTTTAAAGTGGCATAAATACTTCGACAATAAAGCGAACTTTTGGTAACGTATTCACTTTACTGTATAAAGTGTACAATTTGTGACCATATTTATTGTACTTCTTACAAATACGAGCGTCAAGGAAAGGAAACAACAATCTTGCAAACGCTTTGATTTATCCAGGACTAAAGTTATGTTTTTTCGATAAATTAATCGACATTAACTTATCAATCTATCAACCTTGCTCTAATTAGATCCGTTTTCAGTAACTTTCTAACACATTCATCACTATATTCCTTTTGGATTTCATAAAAAAACAATCTTAATTAAGTAGTCTCGTATTTGTTAAAGCATGTATTTCAACTATCTACCTTTCTTTTCATATCAACTTTTTTTAAAAACTATATTAATTGGGGAAAAATTAATATTATGATTGCATCTGGCAAAGAATAATTAGATAATGTATGTATGTGTCATTTTACCTATGTTATGATTAGTTCATTAACATATTGTTATTTTACATCTAGAAAGGATGACATCCATGTCGCAAGAAAAAAAGCTGCTTCCAATTTCCTTACTTGATCAATATCAATCAGCTGGTGCGGGGTATGATGTCTTACGATATATCGGTATTGCTGATTTACTTGGACCAGAAAAAGATACCATTCTTTACTTTATGGGTAAGAGGTTAGCGCGAATGTTTGACATACGTTCAGTGGACGATATTGCCGTTTTCTTTGAAAAAATGGGCTGGGGAAAAATAGAATTAATAAAAGAAAAGCGCCGTTCTCTCGTATTTTACTTGCTATCAGACGCTGTAGCACAACGTCTACACGGACCACTTGAAGGCGATTTTAAACTTGAAGCTGGCTTTTTGGCGGAATCCATCCAATTCGTTAATCAGATGGAATGTGAATGTACGGTTGCGATCCATCGAAAGATACATCAAGTAGAATTTAATGTTCTTTATATTAACTAAGTAAAGAGTAGTTCATATAAAGTTAAATGAAGACGTTGGGATACCCTTTTTCAAAATAAATAAACCACATGAAATCAATTTAAAATTTACATTGTAAATCTTGATTTCGTGTGGTTTTATTTTCAATTAATGGGGGTGTTCGCCTTCTTCACTAAATGGATAGCTTACTAATCAGCTGTATCCTGCCACTCCCCCACTTGTCATTATGAGATCATTCTTACGAAGTGGCAGTCATCAACCGATGAAACAAGGAACTATCTTTTAAACTAATTAGAATCTAATCTATCCGTTCATTATACACCTAACCTCATTTTTTCATGAGATCCCGCATATCTTAACTTCACTTCACTTATTTAAATGATTTATAATTGCCTCGGCTACGTTTTTAGGTATCCCCAATACGGTAATTTCCTCCAATTTTGCATTTCTTATGTTATCAATTGATTTAAAATGGGTGAGCAACAACTTTCTTCTTTTCTCACCAACTCCAGGAATTTCATTTAATTCGGAATGTAACATATTTTTCCCACGCAATTGGCGATGAAACGTTATTGCAAAACGATGGACTTCATCTTGTATTCTTTGTACAAGATAAAATTCCTGTGACTTACGCGAAAGTGGAACAATTTCGGCTGGATCTCCATAAAGAAGTTCACTCGTTTTATGCTTATCGTCTTTCACCAAGCCACAGAGCGGAATATCTAACCCCAACTCATTTTCCAGAATGTCCTGTGCAGCACTCATTTGACCTTTTCCACCATCAACAATAATAAGGTCGGGTAGTGGTAACTTTTCTTTTAAAACACGACTGTAACGTCTTCTGATGACTTCCCGCATTGTATCATAATCATCTGGCCCTGCAACCTCTGTTATTTTATATTTTCGATATTCCTTTTTATTAGGTTTTCCATCAATGTAAACAACCATAGCGGATACGGGGTCAGACCCCTGAATATTAGAATTATCAAATGCCTCAATACGATGCGGTGTTTCTATGTTCATCGCCTTTCCTAGTTTTTCAACGGCAACAATCGTTCGTGCTTCGTCTCGTTCAATTAATGTAAATTTGTCTACAAGAGAAGCTTTGGCGTTTTTCATTGCCATCTCCACTAACTCTTTTTTTCTTCCACGATAAGGTGTATGGACTTCTATTTGTAAAAGTTCGGATAATAAATGAACTTCAGTACCAATCGGGACAAAGATTTGCCTTGGCATCGGATGGTTTTGTTGTAAGTAAAAGCGGCCAATGAAGGATAAGAAGGTTTCACTAGGTTCATCAAAAAATGGAAACAAGGATACCTCTCTTTCAATCAGTTTACCTTGACGGACAAAAAAGACTTGTACACACATCCAACCTTTATCATAACTATAGCCAAATACATCAATATCGACGCTTTCATTAAGAATAATCTTTTGTTGTTCCATCACAACTTCTATATGTTGTATTTGATCACGAATTTCTTTTGCACGTTCAAAATATAATTGCTCACTTGCCTCTTGCATCTTATCTATTAAATCTTGTTTAATTGCTTTATACCCACCATGCAGAAAAGACGTAATGCTTTGTACGATTTTTTTATAATCCTCCTCTGTTGGTGGTTGATTACTACAGGCCAAACATTGCCCCATATGATAGTACAAACAATATCGTCCAGGGGGATTGTTACATTTTCTTAATGGATATAGCCGATCCAATAATTTTTTTGTTTCCCGGGCCGCAATAACGTTTGGGTATGGCCCAAAATATTTTCCTTTATCTCTCTTAACATTTCTCGTTATCAGTAATCTAGGATGGCGTTCATTCGTTATTTTTAAATATGGGTATGTTTTATCGTCCTTAAGCATGACATTATATTTTGGGTCATACTTTTTAATTAAATTCATTTCCAAAATGAGCGCTTCCATTTCGGATGCTGTAATAATGTATTCAAAATCGACTATTTCCTGAACAAGCCGTTGCGTCTTTTGGTCATGTGCTCCAGTAAAATAGGACCGTACACGATTCCGTAGTGATTTTGATTTACCGACATAAATAATGGTTCGATGTTTATCTTTCATTAAATAACAACCAGGTTGCGCAGGTAATATTGCTAGTTTTTCTTTTATAAGTTCATTCATGTTCTTCACCCTTTACGCATCGCAATCATAGACGAGAATGATACCCACTTGTTAACATACTATGTTCTGGTAAAAAAAACAATCCCTTGATGTACGTTACATCAAGGGATAACTTTTTGAATTTTAATTAAGCATGTTTATTAATTAAATCTGCCAATGCTTCTTTTGGTTGAAAGCCGATAACTTGATCAACAATATTACCATCTTTAAAAAGTAACAATGTCGGAATACTCATTACACCGAATTTACCAGCGGTTTCTTGGTTTTCATCTACATCAAGTTTTACTATTTTAACTTTATCTCCTAATTCACCGTCAAGATCTTCCAAAACAGGGGCAATCATTTTACAAGGACCACACCATGGTGCCCAAAAATCCGCTAGCACAAGACCCTTGGAAGTTTCTTCCGCAAAGTTCTGATCAGTTACATTTAGTATTGCCATTTAAAAATCCTCCTTAATAAAAGGTTATATTCTATATAAGAAAATTTCATTAAATAGAGTATAACATTAAAAATATGTCTGTACTAACAGAATGCTCACCTGTACTATTTTCATACAAACACCGAGTAAAATATTGTCAAATGAATTTGGTATATCATTTGTGATAAACCGTAAGTAAGAGGCCTAGTATAATTGCACTAGACCTCTTATCACTTATAAAGTTGTTTACGCCTTAATTTTTTTAATCTCTTCTATTAACATAGGAACAACTTCAAACATATCACCAACAATTCCATAGTCAGCAACATTAAATATATTCGCTTCTGGATCCTTATTAATCGCAACGATTACTTTTGAGTTAGACATCCCTGCTAAATGTTGAATCGCCCCTGATATTCCTACTGCAATATACAAGTCTGGTGTAACCACTTTTCCTGTTTGACCAATTTGCAATGAATAATCACAATAGCCTGCATCACAAGCTCCACGGGACGCACCAACTGCACCACCTAATAATTCTGCTAATTCATAAAGAGGTTTAAATCCTTCTTCACTTTTAACAGCGCGCCCGCCAGCTACAACAACACTTGCTTCCGACATGTCAACGCCTTCAGAAGTTTTACGAACTACCTCTTTTATAATCGTACGCAAGTCTTTAATTTCTACTTCTTTCGCCTGCACATCTCCTGTTCTTGATTCATCGCGTTCTAATGCTGGAATGTTATTTGGACGAACGGTAACGAATACAATACCATCTGTAATCACTTTTTTCTCAAATGCTTTACCAGAATAGATTGGTCGCGTAAACACAGCAGTGTCTCCGTCAAAATCAATTGTCGTCACATCTGAAATAAGTCCTGTATTTAATTTACTTGCAACTTTTGGTGTAACATCTTTTCCAATTGCGGTATGTCCCATCACGATCACATCAGGAGATTCTTCTTCTACTACTGCCATAGTAGCCTGACCATAGCCATCTGATGTATAGTTTTTCAAATTATCGTGTTGCACAGTTATGACACGATCCGCACCATAATAAATCATTTCATTCGCTTGAGTGGCTAAATCTTCTGCACCAAATAAAACACCCACAATTTCCCCATCTGCAGCTATTTTCCTAGCTGCTGCAATTGCCTCAAACGTAACGTTACGTAAACTATTATCTCGTGATTCTCCAATAACTAATAATTTCTTACTCATCTTTATTTCTCCTCTCCGTTGAAAATTAAAGTACTTTGGCTTCTGTTCTTAATAAGGATACTAGTTCTTTTACTTGTGCTTCCAATTCTCCTTCTAAAACTCTTCCTGCTTCTTTTTCAGGTGGGAGAAATATATCAATTGTTTTTGTTTTAGGTTCTACATCGTCTTCATCTATATCTAGATCATCTATCTCTAATTCTTCAAGTGGCTTTTTCTTTGCTTTCATAATTCCTGGTAAGGATGGGTAGCGTGGTTCGTTTAACCCTTGCTGACAAGTTACAAGCAATGGTAGACTTGTTTCGATGATTTCCATATCACCTTCTACGTCTTTTTCAATCTTTACAGTTTCGCCATCAATTTCGAGTTTCGTAATCGTCGTAACATATGGAATATCTAGGCTGCTAGCTAGCCTTGGTCCTACTTGGCCACTTGCCTCATCAATTGCAACATTACCAGCTAAAATTAAATCTACTTCTTTTTCCTCAAAGAAAGCTTCTAGTATTTTCGCAGTTGTAAATTGGTCTCCCTCTTCTAAATCATCTTCTGTATTAATTAAGACGGCTTTATCTGCACCCATTGCCAATGCTGTCCGAAGTTGCTTTTCTGAATCTTCATCCCCAACGGTTACAACTGTTACTTCCCCTCCATGTTCGTCACGCTGTTTAATCGCTTCCTCAACAGCATATTCATCGTAAGGATTAATAATAAATTCTGCTGCATCTTCTTCTATTTGACCATTTGAAACAACAATCTTTTCTTCTGTGTCAAATGTCTTTTTTAATAATACATAAATATTCATGTATAGCTCCTCCTCTTACTATCTGTATATGTTGTAAATCATGATTACTTATCTTTAAACTGTGGTTTTCTCTTTTCAAGAAATGCTTGCACACCTTCTTTGGCATCCTCAGAACCAAAGATTCTTCCAAAGGCCTGTGCCTCTTCCTTCACACCTGTTTGAAATTGTTCGGTTTTTGCATAAGGAACTAGTTTCATAATTTCCTTAATGGATAACTTACTCTTCTCAGCAATTGAAGTTGCAAGTTTCATTGCTTCTTCAATAAGAATATCTTCAGAAACAGCATGATTGACGAGGCCAATTTTTGCTGCCTCTACTCCGCTAATTGGTGTTCCAGAAAGAATTAACTCATAAGCTTTTGCAGTACCAACGTATTGTGGCAAGCGCTGTGTCCCAGCAAAACCTGGAATAATACCTAAGGTTAATTCAGGTAAACCTATCTTGGCGTTTTCTGTTACAATTCTCATATGACAAGCCATTGCTAATTCTAAACCACCACCTAGGGCTGCACCATGAATTGCAGCGATGACGGGTATATGAAATTTTTCAATACGATCAAATACTTGTTGACCACCTCGTGCTAATGATTCATAATCAGATGCTTCTTGAAAACCTGTAAATTCCTTTATATTTGCCCCTGCTGAGAAAAATCTTCCTTCCCCTTTTAAAAGCACTACTTTTACGTCGGAATCAGTTTCCAATTGGTCAAGCAATTGATCTAAGTTCTTTAATAGATTACGAGATAAGGCATTAGCTGGTGGACTATCAATTGTTACGATTGCTATATGTCCTTCTTTTTTAAAGTGAAACGCTTCCATTTTACTCCTCCCCTCCCAAGTAAGTGTGCAAAATTACGAATGGGTAATACCATTCGTAATTAAGTTATGAACAGGCGGTGCAAGTTCTATAAGATTATACTTTTGATTTTGCATGACCCAATTTGTAACCGTTTCATCAAGTGTTCCAAAAATCATTTGCCTTACAAGTGGAATATTTAAATCACTGCGGAATAATTTCTCTTCTATTCCTTCAACAATGATTTGATCAATTATCTCAATATAAGGTTTCAACACATTATTAATCTGCTTACGCAAAGTTAGATTAGATTGCCTTAATTCTAATTGGGTTACAATTGCTAAACTATGATCAGCTGCAAGTTGCCCAAAATGCATATTGATTAACGTCAATAATTTATCATCTGCATTTTCCTTTGTATGAATCGCTGTGCCAATTTCTTCGATAAACTGCCCCATCTTTTCCTCAAATACAGAGACTAAAATATCCTCTTTATTTTTAAAATATAAATAAATTGTGCCATCTGCCACACCAGCCTTTTGGGCAATCTTTGATACTTGTGAGGCATGATAACCATTCTCCGCAATAACCTTTACTGCTGCTTCAATAATTGCTTTGTATTTCGGTTTTACTCTTTTCATAACGTACTCCCTTACATCGAAATAAAATGAATGAATCATCATTCATAATATATTGTAATGGTCTGATAAGAGATTGTCAATACAAAGGCCTGTCTTTTTTTATGAAAAAAAAGAGGGATAACATTAAACCTTTTGATTTATCTCTACTTGTTTTTGTTTCTCTTCTTCTACAAGCTGCCTTCTTAATATTTTACCCACAGCAGTTTTAGGTAATTCACTGCGAAACTCATAAAGCCGTGGTACTTTATATGCAGCAAGATGTTTTCTACAAAATGTGTTCAGTTCTTTCTCATCTATATCTTTTCCGGCTTTGGGAACAATATAAGCTTTTACTGTTTCACCGCGATATGGATCAGGGACCCCAGCTACAACTGCCTCCATAATATCTTCATGTTCATACAATACTTCTTCGACTTCACGTGGATAAATATTATAGCCGCCAGCAATAATCATATCTTTCCTACGGTCAACGACATAAAAGTAACCTTCTTTATCCATATAACCTAAATCTCCAGTTAAGAGCCATCCGTTAACAAACGTGTTTTCTGTTTCCTCCGTATTATTCCAATATCCCGCCATGATTTGTGGACCTTTAACAGCTATTTCTCCTACTTCTCCTACTTCAGCTTCTGTCTGTGTGTCCATATTGAGGATGATGGAATCTGTATCTGGCCACGGAACACCTATACTGCCATTTATTCGATTCGTCCATAGGAAATTAGCATGCGTAACCGGAGAAGTCTCGGTTAGGCCATACCCTTCAACGAGTCGCCCGCCCGTAATTTCTTCAAATTTATCTTGTATTTCAACAGGTAGCGGTGCTGAACCACTAATACATGCCTGGATAGAAGAAAGATCGTAATCATGCAAATTAGGATGATTTAACAACCCGACATAAATTGTTGGTGCACCCGGAAATAATGTTGGTTTTAATTTATCAATCGTCTTCAGTACATCCGCAGCATCAAATTTTGGCATTAATATCATTTTGGCACCATGCATAATAGATAAATTCATAACAGCTGTCATACCATAAACATGAAAAAACGGAAGTACACCTAGTACAACCTCTTCGCCTTGCTTTGTTTTATACATCCAACTTTGACACATTTGTGTATTCGATACTAAATTTAAATGCGTCAACATGACCCCTTTTGGAAAACCTGTTGTACCACCGGTATATTGCAATAGTGCTAAATCTTCACTCGGATTAATTGCAACACTTTCATATCGTGATGAAGCAGTTTTCATCATATAACGCCATACATGTGTATCAGCAGTTTGTTCTAATTTCACCACCATATTATACTCTCGTTTTTGTATAAATGGATAAATGAGGTTTTTAGGAAAAGGTAGATAATCTTTAATTCCTGTTACAACAATATGTTCAATATCTGTGTTTTTTCTTACTTTCGTAACCATTGGAAGTAAGATATCCAAACAAACAATAAATTTTGCCCCTGAATCTTTCATTTGGTATTCTAATTCTCTTTCCTTATATAACGGATTCGTTTGTACGACAATTGCTCCACCCAATAATGAACCATAATAAGCAATGACTGCTTGTGGACAGTTTGGTAGCATGATTGCCACACGGTCTCCCTTTTGAAGACCTAACGTTTGCAAATAACTTGTAAATTTTCTTGCTTGCTCATACACCTCTCGAAAACTCAATTCCTTCCCCATAAAGTGAAGCGCTTTCTTTTCATTGTAAGTTTGAGCTGCCTCCTCAAGAAAAGAATGTAATGGCTTCTTATCATAGGTTATTGAAGTCGGTATTTCTGGTGGATAGTGTTTATGCCAAACCTTAGTTTGATTCATGTAAAACCCCTCCCCTTATACTATATTAGTATCTATTATACCGACTAATTCATATTTTTGAAATATTTATTTAAAAATATTTGAATATGCATCTAAAAAGTACACAAAAAGGCCTATGTTATCTATAAAATATCATATTTTAAAAGCAAAGTTTCATTTATATAAAGATAAGACTTCAATGACTAACATTTAGAACAATTATGTCATGTTTACCAGATCTTTGAACAATTTCTTAAAGAAAATAGATGATTCCTACAACAAAAAATAATATAGCAACAACAATGAGTACTTTCGCTAACGTTTCCATTATATGTTCTCCCCTTACCCAACACTTATACTAGCACCGATGACGTATGATAAACCGATTGAAATAACCATAGACATAAACCCTACTGATTTATTTCCGCTTCCAATTTCATCATCTACTTTCATCGTAGGTGTTAAAAACTCAAAAATAAAATAGCCTGAAAGCAACAACATAAATCCAAGCGATCCCCAACCAATACTTTGTAATAATGTGTCATTATGTTCAATGGAATAGCGAAAAATTGTTGCTATTCCAAACAATTTACCACCTGTCGCCATCGCTACAGCTAAATTTCCACGTTTAATTTCTTCCCAATTTTTATATGTTGTTACAAGTTCAAACACCGCTAAAAATACAAAAGAACAAAGAATAACAACACTGTATCTTGCTATTGTTTCGACAACGACATTTTCCCAGAATCCTGTCACTTTCCCTTCTCCTTTCCTTATTCCTAGGTTATTTTAATTCAAGAACTGTTACGCCACTTCCACCTTCATTCATATTTCCGAAGCGTTGCGCACCAATATGTGGATGTTTTTTTGCAAAATCCTGGACACCTTTTCTTAATGCCCCTGTTCCTTTACCATGGATAATATTGACTGATTGGTATCCAGCCAATAATGCATCATCTATATATTTTTCTAATTGTACAAGTGCATCTTCATATCTTTCACCACGAAGATCAAGTTCTGGTTTCACATGGTAGGAAGTACCTTTTACTGTAGCTAATGGATTTTCATATTGCTGCTTTTGTTTCTTGACGATTTGTAAATCTTTCCGCTTCGTTTTGACACGCATTACGCCCACTTGAATGAGATATTCTTTATCATTAATCTTTTCAACTACAGTACCTTGCTGGTTCACTGTTAACAAAATAATATCGTCACCAGGTTTTAATTCCTTTAAATCTGGTTTCTTATCATTCGTCGCGCCTTTTTTGGAAGCAATTTGCGGCAACGCTTCTTCTAAACCTTTTTTCGCATCAATCCATTCATGCTCTTTCAGTATGGCTTGTTTTTCCATATTTCTTAAGTTTTCAACAATAGAGGCGGCATCTTCTTTTGCTTTTTGTACTGCCTTTTCAGCTTTTAATTCTGCTTTTTTATAAAGTTCTTCACGTTTTGAAATGAATAAATCATATTCACGATGTAATTGATCTCGTAATTGTTCACTTTCAAGTAAAATCTGATGTGCTTCTTCATAGTCTTTTCCAGCTTGTATTTGCGACTTTTCAAGCGCAGCAATCATGTTTTCTACATTTTTTGAGTCGACTCCAACATGGCTTTTTGCGACGTCTATAATATGTTTACCCAATCCAAGTCGTCTCGAAATTTCGAATGCATTGCTTCGACCAGGAATACCTAATAATAATCGATAAGTCGGCTGTAATGACTGCACATCGAATTCCATGGAGGCATTAATGACTTGTTCGCGATTATAACTATATGCTTTTAGTTCCGGATAATGGGTAGTGGCAATAACACGTGCATGTCGAGAAATCACTTCATCTAGTATAGCAATTGCGAGAGCAGCCCCTTCTTGCGGATCTGTCCCAGCACCTAACTCATCAAATAATACGAGCGTTTGGTCATCCACTTTTTCTAAAATTTGAACGATGTTCGTCATGTGTGAAGAAAATGTACTTAAATTTTGCTCAATTGATTGCTCATCACCGATATCTGCAAATACTTCTTTAAAAACAGCGAGCTCACATCCATCTAATGCAGGTACTTGTAGTCCTGATTGCGCCATTAATGTACAAAGGCCAATCATTTTTAACGTCACAGTTTTTCCGCCGGTATTTGGACCTGTTATGACAATAGCTTGATAGTCTTTCCCTATTTCAATATCATTCGCTACCACTTCATCAAATGGAATGAGCGGATGGCGCGCTTGCTGCATTTTAATGTATCCGTTGTTATTCATTTTAGGTTTAGCCGCCTTCATTTTTTGAGCTAATTTCCCACGTGCAAAAATAAAGTCTATTTCTTCAAGTACGGTGACATTTTCATGTAATTCTAATTCGTTTTCTGCAATTAACTCGGTTATTTTCCTTAAAATCCGTTCAATTTCTTGTTTCTCTTTTAAAAATGCTTCCTGCAGTTGATTATTCATATCTACAATTGGCCGCGGTTCCATAAATAGTGTTTGACCTGAAGCAGATTGGTCATGAACAATACCACCAATAGATCCTCGATACTCGTGTTTAACAGGAATGACGTACCGATCATTCCGTATCGTTATAATAGCATCCGAAAGCATATTGCTTTTTGTTCGAATATAATCATCTAGCTTTGTTCGAATTCGATTTTCATACGTACGAATCGTTGCACGTATTCCACGCAAGGTTGGTGTTGCACTGTCCATAACTTGTCCATGATCATCGATACAGTTTTTTATAAATTGTTCTACATTTTTTAACGGCACAATTCTTTCGGCTAAACTGTTTAACAACGGTATATCAAAATCGAAACCGAGTAAAAAGTCCTTTACACGTCGTCCGCCATAAATCGTACTTGCAATATCGAGACTTTCTTGAATATTTAACAAGCCTCCAATGATACTTCTTTTTATACTTGCGCGAATATCAAAAATCCCACCTAATGGTACTGATTTATTCAACCGTAAAATTCCCATTGCCTCGTCTGTCTCATTTTGTCTTGCTTCTACTTCTATCATATCAATCGCAGGTTTTAATTTTGCAGCGCGTTCTTTCCCTAATGATGTTTCCGCTTGTTTCTTTAACTGTTCGATTACTTTATCGAATTCCATTACGCGTAATATTCGATCATTCATGTATGCTACTCCTTTACCATGTGTGAATACCTTCTATAATTACATCACTTATTTCGGTTAAAAAATGATGTAAGTCTATCTTTTGACCATGTATTCAAAACTGTATCTTTTTGAATCCATGCTCGCTTTGCATGTCGTACACCGTAAGCCATATGTTCCAACATATTAAAACTGTGCGCATCCGTGTTAATTGCCAGTTTTACACCATTTTCCTGTGCAAGATTAGCCCATTTACCTGCTAAATCCAATCGGTGTGGATTTGCATTAATTTCTAATGCAGTATTTGTTTCCTTTGCTCTTTCAATTAACTTTTCTACATTCACATCATAACCATCCCGTCGACCAATTAAGCGTCCGGTTGGGTGTGCGATTAACGACACATATGGATTTTCTAGTGCGGTGTAAATCCGCTTCATAATTTGTTCCTCTGTTTGATTAAAACTTGAATGAATCGCTGCAATGACAAAATCCATTTCCCGTAAAAAATCATCTGAAAAATCTAGCTCACCATTAGGTAAAATATCCATTTCTACACCAGCAAAAATTTTGATATCATCATATTTTTCATTTAATTCATGGATTTCTTCTCTTTGCTTCCGCAGTCTTGTCTCATCTAATCCATTTGCCACTCGAAGTGCTTTAGAATGGTCAGTAATTGCGATAAATTCATATCCTTTCTTACGCGCCTGTAACACCATTTCTTCCACTGTTTGGGCTCCGTCACTCCATGTTGTATGCATATGCAAATCACCACGAATATCTTCTAACTCAATCAATTTTATTGCTTCTTTAAACGCTTCTATTTCCCCTTTATTTTCTCGGACTTCAGGTGGTATGTAATGTAAGTCAAAATGTTGAAAGAAATCTTCTTCCGTTTGAAAAGTAATGACTTCACCCGTCTCCTCAACCTCTACCCCGTATTCACTAATCTTTTCACCACGAGCCTTTGCGAGTTGGCGCATTGCCACATTATGATCTTTTGATCCTGTAAAATGATGTAGTGTCGTTGTAAATGCTTCATTTGTTACAAGGCGAAAGTCCATTTGTACATCATATGTTTCCTCTAAAACAACGGAGACTTTCGTATCTCCTTGCGCAATGACTTCTTTAATCCGCTCCATTTTCAGAAGCGCTTCTCGAACAAGCTGAGGCTCGTCTGTTGCAATGATAAAATCGAGGTCTTTCAACGTTTCCCGCATTCTACGTGAACTTCCAGCAATTGAAAAACGTATGATCTCCGGTATTCCCTGTAAATAATTTTCAACATTTTCTGCAACTGTATACATAAAGGAAATCGGTAACCTATCTGGTTGTTTTCCCATCTCTTCTAGTGCAAGTCGCATATTTTCTACTGACTTTTTACCAAAGCGGGGAAGCTTTTCTACTTTACCACTGTCAATGGCTTCTTTTAATGATTCTGCATCAACAATTTTTAGCTCTTGATACAGTTTTGCTAACGTCTTTCCACCAAGACCTGGAACTTTTAGAAGTGGTATGAGTCCTTTGGGGATTGTGTTCTCTAATTCCTCCAATGTTGAAGAATGCTGATTTTCAATGTATTCCACGATAACAGCATTTGTTCCTTTTCCAATTCCTTTTATCTTTGTAAAATCTTCTATTTCATTTAACGAACGGGAATCCTTTTCTAAGGCCTGTGCTGCTCGACGATAGGCTGCTATCTTAAAAGGGTTTTCTCCCTTTAACTCTAAAAATATCGCAATCTTTTCCAATAACCTCAACACATCTTTTTTATTGATAACCAAAATCTTTCACCCTTTATTCCAAATTAAATAGTATAAAAACAAGTAAAAGGGACTAATCCATTGCGGACATCCTTATTGTACATGACCAACAATAGATCCCCTAACAAAGTGAATTAGTCCTACTTCAAACAATATTTTCCGACTTAATATTTATACATTCATCCAGAGCTTCACCATTTCCTTAGATAAAACCGGTGTTTTTTCAATTATAAATAAAGCAACCGAGGAGTTATTGATGTATTGTTGAATAGCATCTACCGGAGTCAATGCCAATAAAAATAGCGTAATAAATGAAAGTAAATACACCTCTATAAAGCCAAGTAATGCACCTAGTAATTTATTCACTGAATTTAGAATTGGTAAGGATGCCACAAAGTCTAACATAGATGCGATAATTTGCAACGCAATTTTTGCAGCGAAAAAGATAATTACAAATGCAATAGCATTATAAAAAGCTGTTTCTAATGGTAAGGCCTGTAGAAAGTCTGCCCACGAGCTTTTATCAGATAAATCCGGATATGGAATAAACAATACTAATTTACTAGCTAATTTTTTATAATAGTAAATTGCAATAACAAATGATACGATAAAGCCAATCAAATGGAAAACTTGTAAGATTAAACCTCTTTTAAGCCCCATTAACAAACCAAAAATAAGTAGTAAAACCAAAATAAAATCAACCATGCTTTATTTGTCCTCTTTCATGTTTTAGTGAACCTAACAATGATGCATATTCTTCCTTTAGCTTCAGATATTCACTCGTTGCGTTAACAGCTGTTAAAACTGCTAAACTAGCTGTATCAAGATTTTGATTCATATTTTGAATTTCTTTCATCTTTTGATCAACTAAACTTGCAACTAAACGAACATGACTTTCGGCTTCATTTCCAACGATGGTATAAGACTTATTATGAATTTCAATTGTAATTCTCGTCTTTTTCTCTTGGGTCACACTTTTCCCTCCTCTAACGACATCTGTAGGATCACATGTTGTATATATGAGTTTTTATAAATTAATATGTATTTTCTGTTCAAAAAAGCACCGTGCAGAATTGAGGAAAACAGCCTTGGACTACATAGATGTGGCCAGCAGATTTGAATCCCTTTAGCACAACGTACCCATTCGTACGTCCTCTGCACCAGAAATCCGAGTAATGGTGTGTCATTTTACCGGACTATTTGAATATCTCTTATCTTTTATATTACCATGAACTAGACCATTTAGGAAACTGTTCTTTACATCATTTCATATGAATATTCGACTCTCACTATATAATATAGTACGTAATGATTTGCAAACCTTCCACACTTCATTATATCCTATACTATATTCAGCGTATGTAAATTAGTTTTATTTTACATTATAAATGATTGGAGTGTAAAAAGAATGTCTCAACAGGTACTGGTGTTTTCAAATGATACCATTCAAACGATGAAGCAATATTATCATCATGCATTAATCGATATTCCTCAAGGGGCAGTATTTCGTGCAAAAACTAACTTTGCAGTCATAACGGCATATCGTTCCGGAAAAGTACTTTTTCAAGGGAGTGCACCAGAAAAGGAAGTGGAGAAATGGGATAAATCTGCCTCTACAAGTATCCCAAGTTCAAATAGGGGGAAACATAAAAGTCCAACGACAAAATCAACATATTATTCACCACCACCATATCTCTTCAGTCGTCCCCATATCGGTTCTGATGAAGCGGGCACGGGTGATTACTTTGGACCCGTTACAGTAGCGAGTGCCTATGTTGACGAGGAACATATCAAAATACTTAAAGAAATCGGTGTGCAAGATTCTAAAAAGATTACCGACCAAACTATTCAAAAACTAACAAAGGAAATTTTACGTTTACGTATTCCATACACACTATTAAACTTACATAATGAAAAATATAATAAACTGCAACAACAAGGTTGGACACAAGGTAAAATGAAAACTTTGTTACATCATCATGCGATCAAGAAGTTATTAAAAAAAGTACCAAACAGACCATTAGAAGGTATATTGATTGATCAATTCTGTATGCCAGACGTATACAAACGGCATCTTTCTTCCGAAAATGAGTCTCTGCCTAACCAGACATATTTTATGACAAAAGCAGAAAGTTACTCCATCGCTGTAGCAACCGGATCCATTATCGCAAGGGCAAGCTTCCTAAAAGAAATGGATAAATTATCAGAGCAAGTGGGCATGGAGCTTCCTAAGGGGGCTTCCCAAAAGGTCGACCGTGCAATTGCCGAACTGATTCAATTAAAAGGTAAAGATGCGCTATCATCTTGTGCAAAAACACACTTTGCTAATACACAAAAAGCAAATGCTTACTTATGAAACGTGGATGACTAGTTCAAGTGTATCCTTCATTATAAATTTACCCATGTAAAGAGACTGGGACATTTGGGTCTGACCCCCGTTCATGTAGTACATAAGGGGGCTGGCCTTTTTGTTTTTTCCCAGTCTCTTCTTGTTAGGTATTTTAATTATGAACGTACATAGGCATGAAATTCCGCATTTATCTTTTCAATGATTTCTTGAAATGATGCTTCTACTTCATCATCTTTTAATGTTTTTTCCGGATCCTGATAAACAAGATTGTAAGCTACTGATTTTTTACCATCAGTTAAGTGTTCCCCTTGATAGACATCAAAAACATGTACATGTTTGACAAGTGGAGCACCTAATTCTTTTATTCGCTCTTCGATTTGTCCAGCTTGCGTATCTTCGTCTAATATAAATGCTACATCACGAGATACAGCAGGATATTTAGGAATTGCTGTATATGCCGGTACATGAAGATATGAAGCTAATATTTTCTCTACATTAATATCAAAGACATATGTTTCTTTTAAGTCTAATGATTTTTCAAAATGTGGATGGAGTTGGCCAATGTATCCGATGACTTTATCTTCTAAAAGTATTTCCGCACATCTACCAGGATGCATATCCTCCAGCACTGCTTGTTTAAATGCGACAGGTAAATTCAATTGTTGGAATAGGCCTTCCACGATTCCTTTGACGACATAAAAATCAACTTTCTTCACTTCTTTTTGCCATTCATGTTCTAACATATTTCCGGTTAATGCACCAGCAACACGAAGTTGTTCATGTGGTTGTTTTGTCAATGTTTCTTCACTAGAAATAAATACCGGGCCAAGCTCATAATAAGCAAGACTTGTTTCATTTCTTGCGATATTATACGATAAAGTTTTTAGTAACTCCGGTAGAATACTTAATCGTAAATATTGATGGTCTTCGCTCATTGGCATTGATACGCTAATCGGATTCGGTTGCTCGTATCGCACATCAGCACTCACTAGTGTTGTAGCAAATTGTTTATTCGTCAATGCGTATGTGACGGTTTCCATCATGCCGGCTCCTTGTAAATAACGATTGATTGCTCTTTTTAATCGTTGGGCTTCCGTTAACCTACCTGGTTGTGAAAAATGACTTGGGAATGTGTATGGTACTTTATCATATCCATAAATTCGAGCCACTTCCTCCAGCATATCTTCAAAAATTGTAATATCACCACGACGCGTTGGAACTTTTACGATAAAATGATCACGATTTTGTTCAAAGTCAAAACGTAGTCGTTTAAGAATTTGGGCAATTTCTTCGGATGAAATAGTTGTACCTAAACGTTTATTAATCGATTCTGTGTCCATTTCAACTGTTTGTTCCACTTTATCTAGTGCGTCTACTTCAACAACACCTTGTAGTACTTTTCCATCTGCATATGTTTCTATTAAAGCACAAGCACGTAGACCAGCTTTACGAACACGATTTGGATCGACGCCTTTTTCAAATCTTGTACTCGATTCACTACGTAGACCAGTCGCTTTTACTGCCTTTCGGACTGTAGTAGGGTCAAAATAAGCAGCTTCTAATAAGATATTATGGGTTCCATCATGTACTTCTGTATTGGCACCACCCATCACACCAGCCAACGCGACAGGCTCTTCTCCATTTGTAATCACGAGCTGATCTGTAGTTAATTTTCGTTCTACATCATCAAGTGTCACCATTGTTTCATTTTCCTTAGCACGTCGTACAACAATTTTTTTCGTTGCGAGTCGATCATAATCAAATGCGTGTAATGGCTGACCATATTCAAGTAAAACATAATTTGTAATATCAACCACATTATTAATTGGGCGAATTCCAGCAGCCATCAAATAATTTTGCATCCATAATGGGGACGGCTTAATTTTTACATTTTGAATAATAAATGCACCATAGTATGGATTTAAGTCTTTTGCGTCCACCTCCACTGCAACATAATCTTTTGCTTGTTCTGTAACAGGATGAATTTCTTCTGAAGGCAACTGAATTTCTTGTTCTAAAATTGCCGCTACTTCATAAGCAACCCCTAACATACTTAAACAATCCGCACGATTTGGTGTAAGATCAAACTCTAACACAGCATCATTTAAGTTTAATAATGGTTCAACATCTTCCCCAACCTCTACATCATCTGGGAAAATAAAAATACCTTCTGCATATTCTTTTGGAACATATTTGTCTTCCATACCAAGTTCTTGCAATGAACAAATCATACCATTTGACTCAACACCACGTAATTTCGCCTTTTTAATTTTAAAGTTTCCTGGCAAAATAGCGCCTGGTTTTGCAACAACCACTTTTTGCCCTTGCGCAATATTTGGTGCACCACAGATAATTTGTAATTTTTCCGTTCCAACATCTACTTGACAAAGATTTAATTTATCAGCATTCGGATGTTTTTCACATGATTCTACATAACCTACAACGATATTTGAACTCTTTTCTGCGATATATTGTACATGATCTACTTCAATTCCAGATCGTGTAATTTTTTCTGCTAATTGTTCTGGAGTGACATCTGAAATATCCACATAATTTTTTAACCAATTTAATGATACGAGCATTTATCCTTACCTCCTACGCCTGATGATATTGTGTTAAAAATCGTTTATCATTTAAATAAAATTGACGGATATCTTGTACGCCATATTTCAGCATGGCAATTCGTTCCGGTCCCATACCAAAAGCAAATCCAGAATATACTTTAGGATCATATCCTGCCATTTCAAGTACGCGTGGATGCACCATACCTGCACCTAGTATTTCAATCCAACCTGTTTGCTTACATACCGAACATCCGTCCCCACCACATACTTTACAAGAAATATCCATTTCAACTGAAGGTTCCGTAAAAGGGAAGAAACTTGGACGTAAACGAATTTCTCGGTCTTCCCCAAATAATTTCTTCGCAAAGACGTCAAGAATTCCTTTTAAATCACTCATACGTACATTTTTATCTACATACAAGCCTTCAATTTGTGTAAATTGATGAGAGTGTGTCGCATCATCATTATCACGACGATATACAATTCCTGGGCAAATCATCTTTACAGCTTTTTCACCTTTGTATTCCCTCATCGTTCTTGCTTGCATTGGAGATGTGTGTGTTCGCAGCAATAAATCATTTGTAATATAAAATGAATCTTGCATATCACGTGCCGGGTGGTTTTGTGGTAAATTTAATGCTTCAAAATTATAATAATCTGTTTCTACGATTGGCCCTTCCTTTATTTCAAAGCCCATCCCGATAAAGAGATCTTCAATTTCCTCAATAATTTTACGTAATAAGTGTGGGCCGCCTGTTGGAACTGGTCTTCCTGGCAATGTAACATCAATTGCTTCAGCTTGTAACTTTTTATCTAACGCAATTTGCTCCAATTCTTTTACTTTTTGTTCAAGAGCATCCGTAATCACATTACGGACTTCGTTTGCTATTTCACCGATGACAGGACGTTCTTCTTTTGATAGTTTCCCCATTCCTCTTAAAACACTAGTAATGGAGCCTTTTTTACCTAAAATAGAAACACGAATATCTTGAAGTGCTTTAAGCCCTTCTGCTTCTCTAATATGCTGTATTGCTTTGTGACGTATTTCCTCTAATTGTTCTTTCATGCAAATCAACCTCCTAATTTTAAATGATGATTCACCTATCAAAAAGTAATAAAAAACAAAAAAACCCCGTACCCTATATAAGGGACGAGATTGTATATTCGCGTTACCACCCTTGTTGACATGATGAATAATATTCATGTCCAACTCGATCTTGATAACGGAAATAGTCCGGTGCACCTTTACTCGCATATAAATGGCAAGGTCCAAGTGACAGCTCCAGAGTGAAAATTTAACAAGTATACAGTAAATACTCTCAATCAAGGTATTTTTTCCTGTCCTGTATCAAATTTGTTAAACCGCTCTTTCAACGCCTCATTATGTATCCATTTTCTATATGATTATAGATAACTTTGTACTTTTTTGCAACTCTCTTGCCAAAAGATGTTACGAACACCTTACTCAACAAGTGCATACATCAATATTCCTGCTGCTACACTAACATTTAATGATTCTGCTTTCCCGTAAATCGGAATCTTCACAATATGATCTGCTTCTATAATGAGTTCTTTTTGAATACCAGCACCTTCATTACCAACGATTAGACACATTTTTTCATCTCTTTGTAATGTTGTATATGGTTCCGCCTTTTCAAGAGCCGATGCGACAACAACATAGCCTTGCCCCTGTAGTTCTCTCATAGTTTCTTTTAAATCCGCTTGCAAAATGGGGATATGGAATAATGATCCCTGTGTTGCTCTGATTACTTTATCATTGTACATATCAACTGTCCCTTTTCCTAATACAACTGCTGCAAATCCAGCTGCATCTGCGGTTCGGATTAGTGTTCCTAAATTCCCCGGATCCTGGACAGCGTCAACGAATAATAATCGACTACCTACGATATCTTTTTGTTTCTTTACTTTTACTACTGCCGCGATACCTTGAGGTGATTCTGTTTGCGTTACTTGTTGAAAGACGGCTTCCGATACATAATTTATTGCTATTTGCTCTATATTCGTAGGAACTGTTGTACTTTCTGAAACAATCAATTCTGTTACGATCCAATTACTTTTTATTGCTTCTTCTATTAAATGTGCTCCTTCAATTAAAAATGCTTCGGTACGTTGGCGATATTTTCGTTGCTGTAGCTTCCGCCAATCTTTTACCTTTTCATTTTGTATAGACGTTATAACATCCACTTTTCTCATTCCAATCTGTTATGACATTTATCTATTTATAATTTATCCATTTTATCATACATACTTCACTTCATGCTGGTCAAACTATGTGTAGCATTTAATATTTAAAGTTTAGAACTAATGAAGGAGGAATCGTCTTATGAACCTTGATATACGTAAAGCGATCATTCAAAACATTTCCCAAAATGATAAGAACCAATTGGAAGCAACAATTGTTGACGCAATTGAAAATGGTGAGGAAAAAATGCTTCCAGGTCTTGGCGTTTTATTTGAGCTTATTTGGGAACAATCGAATAACGCAGAGAAACAGGAAATGGTTGAGGCATTGGAACAAGGAGTAAAAGTATCTGCAAATCCACCGAGTTAAATTGCTACATATTAATCAAAATACAAGGGGCTGGGACTTCAGAGTATGACACCTTCGTTTAACTACTAATTTGTAGTAGTTGAGGAAGGCTGACTCTTCGTCCTCAGCCCTATTTATTCGCAAAGCAACTCTTGCTAAACTTATGATATCTATCGGAAAAAAATCTTTTATATGTATGGATGATACTTATCTTGAATAGCATACAATAGGAAGTGACTATTCAAACAAATCGAATTAGGTATTAATATCTATTTTTTAAAAAAGTAAAGATATTTTCTTTGAAATCATATATATTATTACTATATGTATTTACCCACACCATATAAATAGTATTATGATAGATGTTCAAAACAAATAAAAAGGATATAGCAGTTCTAAAAAATGTAGTTTTTGAACAGCCTATTATTGGGGTAAAAGAAAAGAGGGGAAATAAAAGTGAGTGATCAAATGAATGCAAGAAATTCAAAGCAAAGTGACATGAGGAAAATAGTGATGATTTTTCTCGTTATTGCACTTGTCGTTGTTGGAGGGGTTGCTGCTTACGCATTTCTAAATCAATCAGCGAAGGAACAATACTTTTTAGCAGAATCAAAATCTATGGAACTATTATCTGAAAAAGTAGAAGGTAGATATCAATCTGAATTGGATTGGAGTGAAACAACCGAACAATCTCCCACAAAGTCTGATTATGAATTATCGGTTGAATATAACGATCCAGGAAATCAAGGTGTTGGAATCTTTAGTGCAGCACAAATTATTAACAATGCAAAAGTAAATATTACATCTGAAGTCGATAAGAAAAACGAAAAATTCGCAACTACATTAGGTGCTAGTTTTGCAAATATGGATATTGGAAATCTTGACCTTTATTTAACTGGTGATGAGCTATTATTTGGTTTACCTTTCGTGGAAGATGTGTTTAAAATTTCAAATGCGGATTTGAATAAATTATTAGGTGAAGCAGATCCAACTATGGAAGATGTTAATTTTATTAACTTTAAAGACTATTTTAGAAGTGCTGATAAAGTTGTCAGAGAAAACTTGGATCATTTACTAAAGAATTATATGGAAGTTATATATCACAAACTTCCGGACGAAGCATTTGAAATGTCTTCTGATCAAGTTGAAGTTAACAAAGAATCTTTGAAAACAGATAAAATTACTTTCAAATTATCTGAGAAAGAGACAAAAGATATTTTACTAGAAATATTAAATTTGATGGAAAAGGATGAAAAACTAAATGAATATATGGATTTAGTTTTCAAACAAATGCTCGCATCACCAGAATATCAACATGTATTTAGTGGTATCTCTTATAACTTGAAAGATATGATTGCTGAAGTAAAGGACAACCTTGACCTTTTGCAAATCCCCGAAGGTATTACTTCTACAATTTGGGTTCATAAAGGATTAGTAGTAAAAAGGGATTTAAGCTTGTCCTTAGCGGAAAATAATACATCACTTTTATCATTACATGTTAAAGGTACACAACTTTTAGATAAAGATAAACAAGTGTTTCAATATGAATTTAACATTGGCGATGAAGAAACAAAGGCCACTTTTGGAATAAACGGCGATTTGTTTTATGATGGCAAAAAATCCGATGACACAATTACACTGCTCATAAATGATAATGAAGTAATTTTTACTAACGATGAAACTTTTGATGGTAAAAAGAAAGAATTTAAACGTCATTTTGAAGTACCTGGTCAATTAAAATTTATGTGGAATGGTGATGCCACATATGAAAAAAGCAACATGAAATCGAATCACCAATTTGCTGTTGAAGCAGATGAAATTAGCGGAGATATGTTAACCGTACATCTGAAGAAAACAGCAGAAACAACAAAAGAAGTAAAAATTCCATCAGAAGGTCAAGTGAAAGATTTGGGTAATATGAATTTAGATGAATTAGCTGACTTCTTCGAAAACGAAGTACTATACGATATGCAAGAGTATTTATTTAATCTTATGGGACCTTCTTGGTAAATTGCTACGGCTAATTTCTTACTGAAAAGAGGGCTAACATGTCTTTTTTTAAACGATTGGTTATGTTTTACAAACAAGGTTTTAATCATTTATGGAGGAAGTGGCTCTCACTTCCTCTTGTTTTACTATTTCCAGTTATTTTAATCGGACTATTTACATTTCTTGGTTTTTCCATCTTCACACCTTCTAAAGAAGCGATCATAGAAGTAGGATTGATCGACTTGGATCAATCAGAAGAAACGATAATGGTAATAGACATGATGGAAGATGCTTCCCAATTAGGTGATTACATACATATGACAGCTTTATCTGAAAAGGAAGCAAAGGAAGGAATTCGATCCAATACGTTAAGCGCCTATGTTGTTTTCCCTGATAACTTTACAGAAAGCTTGTATAAGGGAAAGTCTGTTGCACTATCTATTGTTGGAAACCCAAAACAACCTATTGAAAGTATGATGATAAATGAGCTAGTTGGTAGTATTGCCAGGCATATAAGAACTTCACAAGCTAACATTCTTACGATCTACGACTATGCCACAGAAATGGGAATAAGTGCCGAGCGTAGGCATGCTATGTTATTCGAACAGTTCACGAAATTTCTTATGTTCACAATTGGTAAAGATAATGTCATCACAGAAGAAAAGCTTATTAATCAAGCAAGTGCGTCACCTATTCATTATTATAGTGTAGCCAGTTTGTTTATCGTCATTACTGTATGGTTCTTTTCAATTTATTCCTTACTAAGCCGAGAAACACCAATACAAATTTCAAGGCGTATGACATTGTATGGTGTAACATTAACTGAACAAATTCTGGCGAGAATATTGACCAGCTTAACAGTAGTAGGAACTTTAATTATCCTTACACTATTTCTTCTAATATATGGAATGAAACTGGAGCTCGAGATACACAACGCTATTCATGTTTTCTTTATCCTGTTAATATTTGGTGCAATTTTTTTATTTATATTAGCTATTATAAATACACTCATTCATACTAGTAAATTTCGAATACTTGTACAAGCTGCAATGATGATAGGGATTATTTTATTGAGTGGTGCTATTATTCCAACTATATATTTTCCATTATCATTGCAAAAATACAGTTCCTTTTTGTTCTCAACAGAAGCCTTACAAGCAATAATGGATATTATCATGAATCAAGGAAATCAATTCGATTATAATAAGTTAGTTATCACACTCATCGTTAGCTTTTTTATATTTATAGCCATCTCCATTTGGAAAGGGCGTGTATTTAAATAATGAAACACATTTTCATAACCCGATTCTATCAATGGAAAAAGCAACCATTAAGTTTATTTGCGTTATTACTACTGCCTATTATTGCGACAATTTTTATTGTACATATATTCCATGAACTAAAAGACGACACAAAAATACCTGTCGGGATAGTATTAGAGGAAGATACTTCTTTTGCAACTTCCATTGTTGATGCGTTACAACAATCCCCACTCGTAAGAATAACCGAGTTACAAGTGGATGAAGCATTACATCAATTAGAAACTCATCAATTAGATAGTGTGTTTATTATCAAAGATGGATATGAAGAACTTATTCATAAAGGAATGCGCAATCAACTTCTTGTCGGATATCAATCAAATTTATCATTTGCATACGCTCCTGTTAAAGAGACATTATTATCTATCGTTCAACAAGATGCAGGTCGGTCAAAAGCAGCTCACACCGTGCTACAACTAGCAAATGACAATGGATATGGAGATAAATGGACGTGGGAAGATATTACGATGCGTAGTAAACAAACCCAAGACGAAGAAAATCTTATTTCAACATCTTTTTCTTTTGACAATCAGATAAACGCCTCCACCCCTAGTAATGGATTACTTAATCCTTGGACTATTTGGGCTGCATTCTCTATGGTTTGTACATTTCTTATATTTGATTGGGTCATTCGGGAAAAAAGTACGTTCATCTATAGTCGCTATGCATTTATGAAAGATTCCTATGCTGTCTTTATTATTAAAAACCTTATCATATACTTTTTACTATTTTTAATATGTGATTTAGCAACCATTGCAGTCTTTCACTATAGCCTAAATCAAGATATTCAATTCAATATCCTTTGGCAGATTTTATCATTTCGTTTCATCGTTATATTATGTGCCTGCATCATTGCAAATAACTTTAAAAAGGTATTCGCTTATTATGGATTTTCACTCATGTTTTCTATCCTATGTATGATATTTAGCGGTAATTATATGGAAAAGTTCGTTTTACAAAAATTAACTTGGATGAATCATCTCAATCCATTAGCCGTCTTTCAGGACCACCATTTACATTATGTTGGTATTACCGTTTACATCGTATTCTTCTTCATTTGGTTTACTAGAAAGGAGTTATCCAATGCTTAAAGTGAGTCAAATTACAAAACGTTACCGCAAAAAAACAGTATTGGAAAATATCGACTTCACACTACAATCCGGCGATATCGTTGGCTTAGTGGGTGAGAATGGAGCTGGTAAATCTACGTTATTAAAGATATTAGCTACACTTGAAAAGCCAACAGTCGGTACAGTTACACTTCATGATAAAAGCTATATCAAAGATCGACGTGAGATTAGAAAGCAAATTGGTTTTGTTCCACAAGATATTGCCATATGGGAAGAATTTACTGTTGCTGAAAACATGCGGTATTTCGAAAAGCTATCGTGGAAAAACAAGACAGATACACAATTACAAAAGATATGTACAGATATGAATCTTTTCGAATGGAACACACCTGTCAAAGTATTATCTGGCGGCATGAAAAGAAAATTAAACATGGCAATCAGCTTTATCCATGATCCGTCACTTTTATTACTAGATGAACCAACTGTTGGGATTGATTTAAAATCTAAAAAAGAAATTAATCAATATTTACTTCATCAAGCCAAGCATTTAGGTAAAATGATTATCTATACTTCACACGATATGGATGAGATTGTTCACTTATGTGACCGTGTCATTTGCATTGGCAAAGATCCTTTCTATGTGGAGCTATTAAAAGAAATCAAGAAAGAAATCATCGTATTTTAAAATATAGTTACTTTTTCCTAGTTATATAGTAAAATAGACATGGTAAGTAAAGGAGGGGTTTAATGGAAATCAAAAATTTCCAGCAATTTTTACAACTTCAAGCCATGTCTATGATGACAAATAAAAATGATTCATTATCTAATTTGGCACCGATTGTTGACTTGGCATTTAAACAATTATTACAGGAAAAAATCGATCAAGCCCAGATGTTAAATACGGAACAATTTTCACCTAGGAATTTGTCCCCATCTTCAATGGCTACTAATTTTTTCCCTGTCAAAGGTACCCAAAATCATACGAAGTCATCACCTACTCAACAAGCATATAATCCATACGTTCAGGCGGCAGCGGAAAAATATAATGTTGACCCACAACTCATCCATGCTGTTATAAAAGCTGAATCAAACTATAATCCGAATGCAAAGAGTGGTGCAGGCGCAATGGGTTTAATGCAATTAATGCCTGGTACGGCTAAGTCTCTTGGTGTCACCAATCCATATGATCCAGCACAAAATATTGAAGGTGGGACAAAATACTTATCACAGATGCTTAAACGTTACCATGGCAACATTGAAACGGCCCTGGCTGCATATAATGCAGGTCCCGGAAATGTTGATAAGCATAATGGAATTCCACCTTTTAGAGAAACACAAAATTATGTAACAAAAATTATGGACTCTTATTTAACTTAAATGCAGGAGAAGGGAATGCAACATGATGCATTCCCTTCTCTTTTTTTCTTAAGCTAATGTAATTTCTTTCACTTTATCTTGGTCTAGTTTTTTAATAACTTCTACGATAAGTTTTACTGCATTTTCAAAATCATCACGATGTAAAATCGCAGCATGTGAGTGAATGTATCTTGTAGCAATTGTAATGGACAACGATGGAACACCATTTGCAGTTAAGTGAATCGATCCGGAATCTGTTCCGCCACCTGCAATTGATGCATATTGGTATGGAATATTTTTCTCATCTGCTGTTTCGATGACAAGATCACGTAAACCTTTATGTGAGATCATGGAAGCATCATAAAGGATAATTTGTGGCCCAGCCCCTAATTTACTATCGGCCTCTTGTTCCTTAACACCTGGAGTGTCACCAGCAATTCCTACGTCAACACCAAAGCCAATATCGGGTTTAATTAAATGCGCTGACGTTTTAGCACCACGTAGTCCCACTTCTTCTTGCACGGTTCCAACACCGTAAACAATGTTTGGATGTTGCTCATCTTTTAATTGCTTTAACACTTCGATTGCAATGGCACAACCAATTCGGTTATCCCATGCTTTTGCTAGCAACATCTTTTCATTTTTAAGTTGTGTGAATTCAAAATAAGGAACTACTGAATCTCCCGGCTTCACACCAAACTCTTCCGCTTCATCTTTACTAGTTGCTCCAATATCAATAAACATTTCTTTAATGTCTACTGGTTTTTTACGTGCTTCTGCAGATAAAATATGTGGTGGTTTTGAACCGATTACGCCTGTAACATTTCCTTTACTTGTCATGATTGTCACACGTTGGGCAAGCATAACTTGACTCCACCAGCCTCCGATTGTTTGGAAATAAACAAAGCCTTTTTTATCAATTCGAGTAACCATGAAACCAATCTCATCAAGGTGACCCGCCACCATAATTTTCGGACCATTTTGAGCCCCAGTTTTTTTAGCAATCAGACTGCCAAGATTATCTGTGTAAACCTCATCAGCTAAAGGTGTAATATAACGTTCCATTACTTTTCTAGCTTCTTTTTCGTTGCCTGAAATCGCATTCGCATCTGTTAAATCTTTTAACATCGTTAATGTTTCATCCATTTTTGTCATATGTAACTTCCTCCTCCATTAGCACATCTCTTTACAACACGTCTATTATAACTGTTTTATAGAAATTAATACAATTGTTCAGTTTATCAGTATTTACTTTTTATATAATATATCGTTATTTTTCAAATAGTTTATGGCGTTTACCGCTTCATCCTTACTATTATTTAATTGTAAGGATGCATGGTGGGGTTTAACATTAACCTATTGACCTGTGGAACCAAAACCAGCTTGTCCTCTAACGGATTCTGCTAATTCATTAGATTCTTCAAGTTTGACTTGTAAAACTGGTGCTATTACCATTTGCGCAATCCTCATCTGTTTCTCTACCTTGAAATCCTTCTTTCCATGATTAATTAAGATGATTTTTATTTCACCTCTATATCCCTCATCAATTGTTCCAGGACTGTTGAGAACTGTAATGGCATGTTTTAAAGCTAAACCACTCCTCGGTCTAATTTGCGCTTCCGTACCTTTTGGTAGCGCCATCTGAATACCTGTTCCAATTAACGCAGCTTCTCCTGCCTTAATTATCTTCTCTTCAATAGAAAACAGATCCAAGCCTGCATCACCTTCGTTCGCTCGATATGGTAGTTTAGCATCCGCATGTATTAATTTTATTTGTAAGTTATATTCCACTCGTAATCCCCCGTTTTCACTATGTATTAATACAAGATAGTTTCACATCTTATTTTTTGAATACCATTTTATAGAAATTATTATCACCCTATAGACTTGCATATATAGACGTTTCCATTTCATTAAAACGAATAAACAAACATCTTTTTTACATTGTAGCATTTTTTCAATCAATAAGTGAAACCTCTACTCTCCTTATTTCGTATGAATGATAATAAAACAATAGGAGCGGTTGGACATGTTTGTAGTTACGTTGTTTCGCATTCTCATCATAATATCATTTCTATTGCTCATGTATACAGGTTTGAAATATCTTCGCAATCCACAGCGTAAATTAAACTTGGCAAAGGAGTCTGGTGAATTTTTCTTTTTAGATGACCCTACTAATAGTAAAAAGAATATTGAGTTCGTCTTTAAGGGATGCTTATTTGAAGGAGAAAAATATATAGGTACCACGGAAGACTCCTTTGAAATTGTCAATATTCATATTACCGTGCACAGTCCAATGGAGTTAAATGGCCTTACGCGTGAGGATTTATATTTTTTAGAAAAGGAAATACTTATCCACTACCCTCATGCTAAAATCGAATGGAAACATCCGATAAATCAATTACTCTTACATCAATAAGAAGATGATGGGACAAAAGGCTCTAACCCTTTTGCCCACTTTCTTCTCCTTTATGTGGCAGTTTGGAAAAAATCTTGCCATTTAATAATAATTTCTTTTCTTCTAAGTACGTAAATCAACGGTATGAACAGAAGTAAAATAATGAGGACAAACAAAGGGGATAATGTCGAAATCCATTGGCCTAATGTCGTGTAAACAAAGGCGATTGGAATATTCGAGACAATAGAAGCTTTAGCATAGTCTTTAAAGTTACGGGATAGTTCTAATAAACATAATGATAATAAATGAAAATGGATAAAAGGAATTAATCTTAATACTGCTATTTGTGTTGTCGTGAATTCCGTGTTTTTGAGCAACCTCTTTCTTAGATTAACAAATCTTTGTAACGTTTTAGGTGCCCATTGAACGATTAAATAAAATACGATACTAGATAATGTAATACCTATTAAGGAATAAAGCGTGCCAGCAAATGCTCCAAATAAAATGCCTCCTGAAACACAAATAAAGACAACTGGTACGAAAAACAATGGTCTTAGTAAATGAAAACTTATAAAAATGAGTGGGGCAAATAATCCAGCGGTTTCAATAAAAACCATCACATACTGCCCGGCCTGTTCCATAACCAGCCTCCTTTTCAAAGCTAGGTTCATGATACCCCTTACTATTTATAGTATGTCTTCCATGATGGAGTTATGACTGAGCATAAATTGATTGATCCATATGCCCTTTCTCATTTGATTCTATATTGATTGTTGAAGACATAACTTTCTTATATTACTAAATGGGGGCCGGAACATACCACCCAGTAATTGTAAAAAAGGACGTTAGGCACTTCTTTTTCAGATTGGCTTGCCTAACTACCTTTTAATTTCATAGAAAAATCATTACATAGTTGCTAGTGTTAACAATGCCGTTGGAAAGACAAAGAGAAAGTAAAAAATGAATTAGATTTTGCGTTTATGGCGGTGAACTTAAGAAAGTACACCGTATGAACACCTAGCATTTATAGTAAGTAAAAAAGGTTGTACAATAAATGACGTTGGTGGACAAATCTCGCCAGCGTCGTTTTTTATTTATATTAACTTCATAGGCTAAAAGTATTTTTGAAATGGAGCGTGCATGCCGTTGTCCTACATGAAAATTGACACGCTTTCCGTGGGCACGGCTTCAGCCTCCTCGGAAGAAACCCACTTCCTGTGGGGTCTTCAGACACGTGCTTTCCCACAGGAGTCGGTCATTTTCATTACGGACAACTAGTATTGTGGGATGATGTTTATGAAAATAATTTATAAATAGAAAACAAGTGAGATTCCCTGTAGAATTAAAGTCGACGAAAACCAATTCATAGGAGGGAACTCACTTGTCTATATCAAATGATATAAGAAATATGTTAGATATTCAAGATAAAAATATTTATATAAGCGAAAATGCAGTAACGTATGGACAACATAAAGGGAAAGATTGTAAATTTATAAAGGCAAAATTAACATATGAAGTGAATGAATGCCCAAATTGTCAGGCGGAAAAAGTAGGCGCCTCTATTTATAAAAATGGAACACAATTATCTC
>NZ_JBHLWL010000055.1:0-1435 GCF_042432965.1 Paracerasibacillus soli
AGAGGCCACACCTGTTCCCATACCGAACACAGAAGTTAAGCTCTTCAGCGCCGATGGTAGTTAGGGCATTGCCCTTGCAAGAGTAGGACGCCGCCAGGCAGTTTTAAAATGGAGGATTAGCTCAGCTGGGAGAGCACCTGCCTTACAAGCAGGGGGTCGCAGGTTCGAGCCCTGCATCCTCCACCATTTTTGCCGGCCTAGCTCAATTGGTAGAGCAACTGACTTGTAATCAGTAGGTTGGGGGTTCAAGTCCTCTGGCCGGCACCAGAAACTCATATTATTGTATGAGCCATTAGCTCAGTCGGTAGAGCATCTGACTTTTAATCAGAGGGTCACAGGTTCGAATCCTGTATGGCTCACTTTCATAATATCGCGGGTGTGGCGGAATTGGCAGACGCGCTAGACTTAGGATCTAGTATCTTCGGATGTGGGGGTTCGACTCCCTTCACCCGCACCATTATTGTGATATAATTGATATGCGGAAGTAGTTCAGCGGTAGAATACCACCTTGCCAAGGTGGGGGTCGCGGGTTCGAATCCCGTCTTCCGCTCCAATGTGTCTTGCCGGGGTGGCGGAATTGGCAGACGCACAGGACTTAAAATCCTGCGGTAGGTGACTACCGTACCGGTTCGATTCCGGTCCTCGGCACCAATTTAATATGCGCCCGTAGCTCAATTGGATAGAGCGTTTGACTACGGATCAAAAGGTTAGGGGTTCGACTCCTCTCGGGCGCGCCATATTTGACGGGAAGTAGCTCAGCTTGGTAGAGCACATGGTTTGGGACCATGGGGCCGCAGGTTCGAATCCTGTCTTCCCGACCATTACACGGGGCCTTAGCTCAGCTGGGAGAGCGCCTGCCTTGCACGCAGGAGGTCAGCGGTTCGATCCCGCTAGGCTCCACCAATCTTTTTTAAAAAAACATATTGACATTTTATTGTAAATGTTATATGATAGTTAAGTCGCTTTTGAGCGGCGCTTAAAAATATTTGCTCTTTGAAAACTGAACAGAACGACCAGTATTCGAAATAAATGGTAAAGGTGCTTTTAGTAACTTAGTTGCTAAGTGCTTGAATCAAAAACTTTGAAGAAAAACAACCTCGTTTTTCTTATTTATAGCTAAGAAACAACAAACTTTTTTTGGAGAGTTTGATCTTGGCTCAGGACGAACGCTGGCGGCGTGCCTAATACATGCAAGTCGAGCGCGGGAAGCAAGCTGATCCCTTCGGGGTGACGCTTGTGGAACGAGCGGCGGACGGGTGAGTAACACGTGGGCAACCTACCTGTAAGACTGGGATAACTCCGGGAAACCGGGGCTAATACCGGATGATACTTTTCACCACATGGTGAGAAGATGAAAGATGGCTTCGGCTATCACTTACAGATGGGCCCGCGGCGCATTAGCTAGTTGGTGGGATAACGGCCTACCAAGGCAACG
>NZ_JBHLWL010000056.1:0-61404 GCF_042432965.1 Paracerasibacillus soli
AGGAATGGCTAAAAAACGAATCAACTGATGAATAATTATTTATTTTAGGGTGGTTCAAAATTTAATTGCGAAGTGGCTCACTTTTCACTTGCGAAATACAATCATTGGTAAAGCGAACGGAAGGCAAAACAGAGTTACTCATAACGGAATAACCTCCATCCCTTCCAACTTCAGCTTCTAATGGCATCCCCATGGCTTCAATATCCCTGATATCCCTAATAGCGGTCGAACGAGAAATATTAAATTCACGCATAATTTCAGATATTGTAAAGAAAGAGCGGTTATTGATATACCGCATGATGGTATTAATCCGTTCAACTTTTTTCATTGGCTTCCCTCTTAACAGTATCATTTTTTGACACGGTTTAATGCTATCATAAAACTTAACAAAGGAAAAACCAAATCTTTTGTTTCATTTAAAAGGAGGATTTTTGTAATGGCAAACTATACTTTAGTAGAAAAGGACAGCTTTACTGTTTTAGGTTTTGGAGTAGAAATGAAGAGTGATTACACAGACCAAGCTGGAATTAATAAGGAAAAAGCAGACTTTTGGCATGCCGTTAACCAAGATGGACGCCTTGATAAACTAAAAACTGTCGCAAAAAATGACTACATTTTTGTTGTCAACGAAGCGGTGAATAACAAGATGATGCATTACGTTGGTGTTATGGCGGAGGAGTCCTTACCAGAGGCAACTAGACTTATCGAATTTCCTAAAGGGGAATACATCGTTGTTAAAGGGGAAGCGCATACAGACGAAGAGTTGGGTAACAAGCTTACTGGTATTGCGTTTGGTGAAGTCCTTATGGAAGTAACGAATGTATCTTATGTTGGCGGTCCAAATGCTGTAGTTTTGATGGGACAACAGGGCGGCTTAGTATATGGCGAAATGTGGATCCCTGTTGTTAGAAAATAAAGAGATAAAAGCCGGGGGAATCTACCTTCTAGTTTCTAAATAAATGGTTAAAGATGACTTCATTAAACAGATCGCTAATGGTCACTTACCAAAAGTGATCTGTTTTGTTATTAATGGAGGGGGAGATAGAAAATCAGCTTTTTTCAAGATACATTTTCCATATTTAAATAGAGAGACTTATTATTTTTAGATAGCTATAAAGATATAGAGGATGTTTATACATTCCCATAAAAAAAGAGAATGGTATGTCAACACTAAACTGGACAAATGTTTTAAGGAGCAACTATTTTATATTCAACGGGCCTTAAACATTATACGTCCTATACGTCTTCTTGAGACAACCATACCTCTTTTCTTTCATTCAGGCTTGATTTTTCGGGGACCGTAATTTTGGCAGTTTTTTATGGGAAATATCAATAATCGCTTTAGTTAATTCACTTTCTTCTGTGGAACGATTATCTTCTTCTTTAAATGAACCAGTTGTTTTACTCTATTTTATCCATTTATCTAGTGCAGAGGGAGTTAATTCATATTCACTAAATGTCTTTTCTTGGTTTTCCATTTTCATATAGAAAGAAGTTAAGTAACTTCTCTTGTTCAATGTGAAATAATTTTACGAGTAACTTTTTACGAAGACTATAATTTAAGAGGCAATCATCAATACAAAATACTGTGGTGGGCTGAAATATTAGAAGAAATGCACACGATGCTGGATAGTGTAGAAAGAGATTTAGCGTTAAGGTATGACCTTATTATTCCATCTGCCAAAGTTGTTGCAAAGAAGTCAACAAATCTGACTTTGATATAGTAAAAAGTAAATAGTGCAACGATTATAACTTGGATTTCGAATATAAAGGTAATGAAATAGAAAGGAGTAGAAAAGTGTTAACTGATAAGCGTTTAATTCGTTACATATTAAAAAAAGGTTCGAATCAGGCAGCAAATGAATTGATTCGACGTTATTATGATGACCTGTATTTTTATCTTTATCGTCAAGTTGGTAACGGAAATGACGCTCTTGATTTAACACAGGAAGTTTTTATCGCTGCTCTAAAAGGATTGAGTTCTTATGATGAACGCAAATCTTCATTTAGAACATGGATTTTCCGTATTGGAACCTATAAAGTCATTGATGCACGCCGCAGGGTGAAGGCAACTTGGTTAGAATTAAAAGATGTGCAATGGGGAGAAGAAAAAGATTTTGATGAAAGTTTGTATCAGAAGGAGTTATTAGAAGCGATTAATCAATATGTTGCAAGCTTTCGTCCGGAAATCCAGGAAGTCTTTCGGTTACGAGTCTATGGGGAATTATCATTTCCAGAGATTGCTTCATTGCTTGTTAAAAAAGAGGAGCGAATCAAAGCCCAGTACTATCGATTGATTAAAAGAATTAGAGAGGAGTTTAGTGAACATGAATAGTGAGAAAAAAAGTATCCTTTTCACACGGGATGAAAGAGAAAATAGCATTGCTTTTATTTTAAAAGAAGTCAATCTTCGTCCAATAACGTTTAAAGAATTTCTTCGCTCTTATTATAAAGAAGTTGGTTTCCGTTATCTATTTTGGGGAATGGGAGATATTTTATTTATTGTTGGACTTTTATTGATAGGAGTGGGGATACTATATTTTCCTGATTTACATCATTTACTTGAGAATGACCACCGTGATGAAATTTATTTTACTGTTTTTGGGGCATCTCCTATTTGCTATGCACTGTTGTATTTTCTTGGAATTTGGAAAGAGAGACTATTAGGAACCTTTGAACTAAAAATGACACTAAGTGTTTCTTTGAAGGAACTATTCATTATACGTATGTTGGCGTTTAGTGGGATTTCTTTAGTTGTTTCTGTTGGGGGTAATATCCTTATTTGGCAATTGCTTGGTCAGGAACTTTCGTTGATGAGATTGCTTAGTCTGTCTTTTTCTTCCTTGTTTTTATTTGCTAATATTCAACTCCTTCTAGAATACAAAATACCGATGTATTGCAGTTATTGGGTAACGCCGACTATATGGGGGGCTGTGGGAGTTCTCTTTGCTTGGAAACAAGACTGGATTGCTCAGCTTCTGTTGTATCTGCCGCTTTCAATTGTCACAGTGCTTGTTTTTGGATTAGTACTTTTATTTTTCTATTTATTGCGTTACAGCTACTTTATGAAAAAGGAAGGAACGATTACCTATGTTAGTACTTAATCATGTGAGTAAGAAATTTCAGTCCAATCCAATTTTGAAGGATATTTCTTTGACTTTTGAAAATGGCGTTTATGGATTATTGTCTCCGAATGGTGCGGGAAAAACGACATTATTGAAAATGATTACAACACTTTTATTTCCAACCTCTGGTGAAATATTATGGAATGGACAAGCAATTAAAGAGCTTGGAGCGGAGTATCGGGGAATATTAGGTTACTTGCCACAAGATTTTGGTTACTATGGCAATTATACTCCCACAAGATTTTTATTATATATTGCAGCATTACAAAAAATGAATAAGAAAGAAGCGAAAGAAAAGATTGATCAGCTTTTAGAACTTGTTGCACTTTCTGATGTGAAAAATAAGAAAATGAAACGTTTTTCGGGAGGGATGATTCAGCGGGTAGGAATTGCTCAAGCGATGTTAAATAATCCGAAGTTGCTCATTTTAGATGAGCCAACAGCAGGCTTAGACCCAAAAGAACGCGTTCGTTTTCGTAATTTGATCCATCGTCTTGCTCAAGACAGGATTGTTATTTTATCTACACACATCGTTTCGGATGTTGAGACGATTGCAAAACAAATCATTATGATTAAAAATCATCACTTGTACTGTTGCGAAACACCCTCCCAAATTACCCAATCGGTACAAGGGAAAATTTTTGAAGTTCCCGCTACTTATCAATTAGCTCAAGAGCAATTGCTATTAAGTGAAACAGAAAGCGATAAAGGTCATTTGCTAAGAATTGCAAGCCCATTTATCCCAAAGGAAGGGGTGGAAGTACGTCCAAGTTTGGAAGACGCATTTCTGTACATTTATCGAGATAGGGTGGCTGAAGATGTTGCGAATTATCCCCTTTGAGATTCGTAAACTATTTGAACAGCCAATGATCTTCTTGTTTTTTATCGCAAGTTTATTTTTAAATACAATGTATATTGCGACAGCAGAGCTGGATCAATCTTATTTAAATTATGTTCAGGAAACTGAAGTAAAAACAGGAACTTTAATTACATCCGAATTCCATGAAAAACTTTCCAATCAATATACTAGTAGAAATCAACAGCGATTACTGATAGAAACTGCTAAACTAGAGAATGTTTTTCAACATTACGCAACAGAGGTGTTAGGTCAAGAAATGATTAATTATTTTCAAATTCAAGGTTCAGTCGCTGAAAAAATGAAGATAAAATACGAAAAATTAACTTCTGTCGTACATGAATTAGCAGAAGAACAAGCTGCATTGGAAATGGGCACAGCGGGAGAAACAATGAGTATCTTCACCTTTATAAGAAACCGATTATTTCGTGCGATTTTAGGAGAAAGTTTGATTTTTGCTTTATTATTAGGTTTGTATGGAAGTACTTCTGAGCGTTTAACGAAAACAGATGTCTTAGTGGTGACATCAAAAACAGGACGTAAAACACAAGTGGGTAAATATGCAGCGAGCTTCATTCTCATATTTCTATTTTATGTAACGATGGTCATGTTGACGTTTGGCATTTTTAATCATATGTATCCTATTGGAACATTATGGGAGACAAGTATGTCGACACAATTTCACTTAAATGTTTATGTCCCTCAATCGCTGGAAATTCCCTTTATACCTTGGCAACCAATGACATTGTTAAACTATACGATTCTGTCCATTGTATTAGGTGGACTATTAATCATTATCTGTCATGGATTTAATTTTCTCATAGGCTTATGGACAGATCATTTATTTCGAGGATTTATTGTCTTTGTTATCATGTATGTTGTCTTCCTGGGACTGGAACAAATCATTAATCAAATGGGGTGGTGGAACTTGCATTCTCTATTGATGTGGCACCCCATTTCACTGTGGAAAGTACAAGGCTATTGGTTTACGGAAATGGGACCTTATGCAACAATTCCGTGGCAAGAATCAATTGCAATGGTAATCAACATATTTCTCTTAGGCATTGGCGGTATTTTAACAAGTAAATTCTATGCTACAAAGGAGGTAAAATAAAGTGTTTACTGTTGAGTTTAAAAAATTATTTCAACCGATTTTACTTCTTGTTGCACTTTTGATAACGATTGTGTTCTTCAATCAAGAGTTGACTTTTATCCATAAATTTTGGCCGAATGGCGGTTTGATTCCTATTTATGAGCAAGCTTCTGATTGGCAAAATCGATTTGGACAAACGCTTGAAGATGAAGAAATAGCAGAAATCGAAGCGGAGTATGTTACCTTGGTCAAACAAGCGGACATGATTGTCTCGGAAAACCCTATCGCAAAAAAACTTCAACTTGGAAATTATGCTGAGTTTGAATCCTGGTATGAAGAAAACGTTCCCCTTGGGGCAATCAATGAGATGAATGAAAAAGAGAAAGAAATCGTTAAACAAATCGATGGGATACAGCAGGACTTGATAAATGATACCGCTCATTCAATGGTGGATAAAATCAATGTCTTACAAAACTTATATAATTCTATGAACCAATTTGATTCATCGGAAGTGTTTCTCAATGATGAACATTATACGGAAAAAGAAAGAGAAAGGCTTTCAGAAACATTGTTTATGGAAGATGGTTGGCGGAATATTTTGCCCAGTTATTTATCTTCGACAGTTGCTAGTTATTTTGAAAGTATTCTTATCTTATTTATTTTTCTATTGTCCATATTGATCCCTTCTTTTTTTGTTAGAGATCGCTTGTTAGGGTTACAAAAAATTCAATGGAGTAGTCGTCATGGACGGAACATTCTTTGGACACAATTTATTATTGGTATGACTGCTAGCTTTTTGTTGATTACTTTTGTCGTAGGGATTTTTGGAAGTTTGTTGTATTTTACTGATTTCACACAATATTTTTCGAATGGATTGAATTCATTTTTTATCGATAATGAGGAACCTTTATTACTATCTTTTTATCAATGGACATTTGCCGAGTGGATAGTGAACGTTATATTGTTAGTTTACTTGACTGGGATGGCTTATAGCGGAATTCTCTTATTCCTCTCTCAAACCAGTCAACATTATTTATCACTACTAATGAAAATCATTCCAGTTGGTTTTGTATTTATCTTTATTGCTAATCGAGTACTCAAAGATGCATTTTATCTCAAAAATGAATTGTATCAATGGACAAAAATTCCAATGATTGAAATATATACGGGAATTTTTTTGTTGGTTATTTGTATCAGTTTACCAATCATTTTTTGTATTCGACAGCAAGGTAAAGATTTATTAAATTGATTTACCATCATGGATTTAAAGAGAAATTCTTTAATCCTTTATAAGACCCCCAAATTGTTGGGGAAGAATAAATTATTCTACGAAGCACAGAAAAAGGAAGACCCTAGAAATGTTGATAAATCAACCTTTCTAGGGTTTTAATTGCTTTTTAAGAAGTAGTTCTATTAACGTGAGTAAAGTATGGGAATGATCTATTAGATAAAATAGGTGATTTAGTATAATATCAGATCCTTAGAGATTTTTAATATTTAAAGAATCTTTACCATAAAGTAAAGTAACTTCCTTTTACGGGTGCGGTAGCTGAATAAATACGTGTGGCAAACGGAGTCAGACTGTGGAATGAGGCTGTGTTGAAATAATGAGGTATTATTTAGGCTTACAATATTTTTGAAAAGTATCTTTGTTTACTCAAAGATACTTTTTTATGTCAATAATCAATAAGAATTCATTGAAAATGAATATATATTTATTGAATTACGATAAAGTTGTGTTAACATTACAATGATGATAATTAAGTGAGGTGCTTTTAAATGCAACGAGGAACAACACTCTTTTTAAGAATTGCCGTTTATTTTATTGGGATTATGGTACTTGCCTTGTTTATATTTTGGTTACCTAGATTAGCAAACGATACTGCAGAAATGTTTCCTGAGTTTTCCTATTTACGATTTCCCGTTTTAATCGGTTTGTATGTAACAGGAATCCCGTTTTACTTTGCTTTGTATAAAGCTTTGAAACTTTTAACCTACATTGATAAAAGCAATGCCTTCTCGGAGTTGTCTGTAAATGCATTAAGATACATAAAATACTGTGCAATAACAATTAGTGGCTTATATGCAATAGGGGCTATCTTCTTATTGGCACAAAACGCTTTACATCCCGGAATAGCAATTATCATATTTACAATTATTTTTTGTTCCGTTGTTATTGCAGTCTTCACTATGGTTCTTCAGAAGTTGTTGAAAAGTGCTTTAGATATAAAATCAGAAAATGATTTAACGGTCTGAGGTGAAAATAGTGGCAATTATAATCAATATTGACGTGATGTTGGCAAAAAGAAAAATGAGTGTAGCAGAATTATCCGAAAAGGTTGGAATCACAATGGCTAACATATCTATTTTAAAAAATGGAAAAGCAAAAGCGATTCGATTATCTACTTTAGAATTAATTTGCAAGGCATTGGATTGTCAGCCGGGGGATATTCTTGAATATCGAAGGGATTAGACAATCAAGATCGGAAATGAAATGGGAGCCGCCGGTACTTGTTCATAAATTGAAAGGAAGTGTTAATCATTACTATTTCATTAATATTCTTGATAATTTTCGGTATCATTGTACTTACAACGTTTATTGTGCCTGCAATTTTGGCTATTAGAAAAAGTGGAAAGGGAAAACGTCCTTATAAGATTTCTTATATAATAGTAGGGCTATTAACTTTTCAATGGCTCTTTTTCTTGACTAATGGATAAAGTTTACTACCAATGGACGTTGCCGATGCATTGTTTGTGCCTATATGGTTGGTGCTGTGTGTAGGGGGAGCAATCACGGCTATCGTTGAATTCAAAAACAACAAGTTTTTTCTATTCCCGTTGGAGGCTTAACAATCATTAGTTTTTTATTTAGTATCCTTGCTTATGGAATTGGAGAAATATGATTATCAATACAGGGGGAGACATTTTGAAAAAAATACTTTTTATATTATTGTTATCTTTTTGTACATTACTTTTATTTGCTTGTCAATCTCAAGAAAAGGAAATGATGATGTTAGATGATATTTCATCGATTTCCATTTCTAAATCTGGTGGCTATGGTGGAATAAACGAAAATTATATTGCAACAATTGATAAAGACACAACCATATCAAGGTTTGAAGAGGCTTTGAAAAATGCAGAAGGTAGGGAACAGAAAGTTAATGTCGATACTGAAAAGCCTGATTATGATATTTTAATTCGCTATGAAAATGGGGAAACTCACGGATTGCACCTTGTGCTTGGGAATACAGGAGAAAAAGGCAGAGTAATGTATGTTGGTCACGAAAAAAATGGCTTTGACATATCTTCAGAAGACACAAAGATTTTAAAGGATATTTTAACAAACCAATAGAGAAGTATTCCCTAAACGGGCAATTGTGAATACCATTGGTCTAATTCTTCTGTGAAAAAATATAGAGGAATGAGATCTTTTAGCCCCCAAAAATCCTTTTCGTTTTAAATTAATTTTTCCTGATATTATTTCAATTGTCACATACGGTGGTGACAAATGGTAAATCCTAAGACAAACATAGATAAAAGAATGATAAGGGGTGTACATATTATATTTTTAGAATTAACCACAAAATAAAAAACCCTCAAAACGTTGATTTAACAACATTTCAAGGGTTTTGTTTACGTTAAAATGCAAAGTGCTAATATTAACGTGAGTAGAACTCAACGATAAGTGATTCGTTAATTTCAGCTGGAAGTTCAGAACGTTCAGGTAATCTTGTGAACTGACCTTCTAATTTGTCTTCATCAAATGTTAAGTAGTCTGGAACAAAGTTGTTCACTTCAACTGCTTCTTTGATAATGTCAAGGTTTCTAGCCTTTTCACGAACACCAATTGTTTGACCTGGTTTTACTTGATAAGATGGAATATCAACGCGTTTTCCATCAACTGTAATATGACCATGGTTTACAAGTTGGCGAGCTTGACGGCGTGTACGAGCAAGGCCAAGACGGTAAACGAGGTTATCAAGGCGTGAATCTAAAAGAATCATAAAGTTTTCACCATGAACACCTTTCATTTTACCAGCTTTTGCAAATAGTGTACGGAATTGACGTTCGTTTAAACCGTACATAAAACGTAGCTTTTGCTTTTCTTGTTGCTGTAATCCGTATTCTGAAAGCTTTCTTCTTTGATTTGCTCCGTGCTGACCTGGTGCATAAGGGCGCTTATCTAGCTCTTTACCAGTTCCTGTTAATGAAATGCCAAGACGACGTGATTTTTTCCAAATCGGTCCAGTATATCGTGCCATGAGACATTTCCTCCTTATATTTTATTATTTGCATAAAATAAACGCATGTGTGTTCCTTACCGATGTTCATTTTGTTTTCATGTACCATCGCCCCAGCAGCTGAGGGTTACGCGATACACCTCTTCATGAGGAACAAAATGAGTCCAAGCGGTGGTTCACTTAGGCTACTTAATTATTTTACACAAAGACTAGTATAAAAGTTATGACACGATAAGTCAACATATACGAAGGATATTTATTATAATGAAAAAAATTATGCTAAATAGTTGTTTATATATGAAAACAAACAAGATATTCGCTATAATAAAAACGTGACATTAGTCCTATATTTATGAATTTAATCTTCATATTAAGGTGATAAAATGAAATTACATACAGTAAAAGAGGAATTGGGCAGTTTATATTTCGATTTAATAAGTGACATGCCAAAATGTAATGGTAATGGAGAATTCTTTTCAACAGTGGCAAATCATTTGGCTAATATTGTGAATCAAAGCTATATAGCAATTTATATTTACGATGAATGGGAAGCGGTATTTAAGTTAGTCGGTGTAAATGAACAAGGAAAGAGCCTCTTTCAGCCATCTTTTATGAAAGATATACAAGGTAATCCTGTATTAAAGCAACAAATTTTCACTAAAACAACAGATACTCCTCCGTATCTTATTCATTATATTCACCTTGAATTAGATACCAATCTTATTGGGTATATGATATTTGGCTCTGAAACAAATGAAAATGAGCTCGTTTTAGAATCACATGAAGCCATAAAGGAACTTACTGAAAATTTTATTAAAACATTACAGTACTTTCATAAAAATAAGGAATCTAAACATAAGCTGCGTTTTTTATATGATCTAAGCTATCAATTGGATTCCACCATAAATAAAACAGTTATTTTAGAGAAAATAATTGAAGATATGAAGTTTCAGTATCCTGGTTTAACTGTCTATTTATTTTTATCACAAGATATAGAAACTACGAGTTTACCAATAAAATCTCTTGAATATGATGAGCAGGGTGTAAACGAACCAAGTACACGTGCATTTTTAAGTGGAACAACATTATTAGATAATCATCATGAGGGTAATCGATTATATGCCCCCTTAAAAGGTAAACAAGGTGTATATGGTGTACTTGAAGTAATCGCCCCAGCAGATTTATTTTTTCCTAAAAAGGAAATTAACTTTATTTCTCAATTAGCAAAAGTAGCAGGAAAGGCAATTGAAAATACAACATTGATTCAAAATTCGAATCGATTAGTTACTGATTTACGATTAATTAATGAGACTTCGCGTCAATTAAATTCAAATTTAAATGTATGTGAGATTATAAAACTATTGAAGGGAAAAATTGCTGAACGGTGCAAGTACTCACAAATAGGAATTATACATAAAGCGAATAATGATAGTGTCGTGCAGATACTAGAGGGAAGCACGGAATATTTTTATACAGAGGCTGGTACGGCCCTCGTTAATGATTTATTTGGGAAGGTAACCTCGAAAAATGATGGATTAATTAAAGGGAATTATGCCGATGGAGTTTTACAATTTCGATCATTGATGGCTGTGCCAATGCAATATGCAGGGGTTAGTCGGGCGATGATTGTGTTGCTACATGAAAAACCTTATTATTTTACTTTTGAGAGTTTCAAAATTGTCCAAGCACTCATTGGGCATTCTACACTTGCACTATCAAATACCATCTTAAAAGAAAAACTGGAACATGCTGCCATTACAGACTATTTAACAAAATTACATACAAGGGCTTATTTGGATGATAGAATTAAAGAGCATATGGAAGTAGGTAAAATGGGTAGTCTTGTTTTATTCGATATTGATGATTTTAAAAAAATAAATGATCATTATGGTCATCATATAGGGGACCGTGTGTTAGTTCAAGTTGCGAATATATTGTGTGAAAGCATTCGTAGTCACGACATTGCAGCTAGATGGGGTGGTGAGGAACTTGCTATCTACCTACATGAATGTAACATTTCCGATAGTGAAATCGTGGCTGAGCGAATTCTTGCGAAAGTGACACAACTTACCAATCCACGCGTTACTTTATCGGCTGGTGTCGCGATGTGGTCTTGTCAACAAAGGGAATCGGTTGTCAACTTATTTATTTGTGCAGATAAAGCACTATACGAAGCAAAGCATGCTGGAAAAAATAAAGTTATTCCATATCAATAAAAAGCTAGAGCGTCTAGCTCTTAGCTTTTTATTGCTTTTAATAACACGTCTGCAAACTTTTCTAGATAATATTGGTCAGTTTCGTCAAATCGATCTTTTATTGGACTGTCTATATCAAGTACACCTATGATACGGTCTTTATCAATTAATGGAATGACAATTTCGGATTGGCTTTGGGAGTCACAAGCGATATGCCCCGGAAAAAGATTTACATCTGGGACTAGTTGTGTCTTTTGTTCTTTAATCGCTGTACCACATACACCTTTTCCATATGGAATACGAATACAAGCAGGTAACCCTTGAAATGGACCTAGAACCAATTGGTCTTCTTTCCATAAATAGAAGCCTACCCAATTAATGTGATCTAAAAATTGATTTAATAAGGCAGCAGCATTTGCTAAATTAGCTATCATATCTTTTTCATCAGCAACGAGTGCATCAAGTTGTTTGGTTACAAATTCATAGTCTTTTACTCTATCTCCTGTATAAGCTGAAGTTTGAAACATATAAATCATCCTTTGCATGTAATATTCGTATTCAAATGCGATAATTGCGATTGTTTGCAGGAATTTTAGCTTCTATGTCGTATTTAGATGGTATGAGAGTAGATTCCGATTATTTACGCTAATAACCTAGACGCCCAAGGAGGTTGAGTATTTTGAAAACCAATCAAACGAAGCAAAAAATATTGGATACTGCTTCATTATTATTTTATCAAAAAGGATTTAGCGGGACATCTGTGCGTGATATTGCGGAAAAGGCTTCTGTCAACGTTTCGGCAATTAGCTATTACTTCCGAAGTAAACAAGGTTTACTAGAAAATGTTGTTACAAATTACTATGAAGAATATTTCAAAATAGTAGAAGAAAATATACATAAGTTACAAACATTGCAATCATTAGAAAAACTAAAAAAGTTACTTGAAGTAATTATACATTATAAACAACAGCATCACCAAATGTCTTGTTTTATCCATCGGGAACTAACGTTAGATTCAGTTTTTGTACGTGAAATTACTGTAACTTATTTAGCAAAAGAAAATCACTATCTAAGCAAGTTGTTTTTTGATGTTGTGAAAGAAGGGAATGTTCCCTTAATAGACCGTCATTTTTTATTTATGCAATTAAAAGGAATGCTTATTACACCTTATATTTTACATACGGAGTTAAAAGCACAAGTTATTGGTACATATTCTAATGAGGAATTTGCTATTAAATATGTTCAAACAATTCATCAGTGGCTCGATTCAATCGTTGATAAGAAGGTTATCAATCCAGTATAGAAAATTGCAAAATTGAATTACTTCCAAGAAATTTGTAGAAGAAAACGCATGTATTTTTCGAAAAATGTCAGATAACCAATTAATTTAAGTTTTCTTAGCCAAAAATACCTATTACATGGTATTATAAATAATAGCGTATAACGATTTAAAAAATACAATAATGGATAGTCGAGAAACATTTAACATTTAATATATGTATAAAATACTCCCTCTTATTTGGAACTGGTTAGGAGGCATCTTATGGAATTTATTATCGGTGGTATTTTAGTAATCATTGCAATTTTAATTGCGGGGTTAATTTTTCGTAAACGTATCTACGATGAAGTGGATCAACTAGATAATCGGAAGATGGAAATTGTAAATCGAAATGTTGCTTCAGAGATTGCTAGAATAAAAAAATTAAATCTTTCTGGTGAAACACAAGATAAGTTTGAAATGTGGAAAGATAAATGGGAAACGATTGTTACAAACGAATTGCCGAATTTAGAGGAACAATTATTTGATGCGGAGGAAGCGGCGGATCGTTATCGATTTCCAACTGCAAAAAAACTATTACAAAAAATAGCTAGCACTTTGAAAGAAATTGAACAAGATATTGATACAATCATAGCCGAACTCGATGAATTAATTGATACAGAGAAAACGAGTCGAATGGAAGTAGAACAAATTGTACCAGAATTAAGTCAACTTAAAAAACAACTGACACAACAATTTTATCAATATGGAAAAGCTGGAAATAAGTTTGAAGCCAATATAAAAACATTGGAAGAACGAACAAATTATTACTTTGAACTTGTAAATACAGGAAATTATCTTGCAGCAAAAGAACATGTTGAAGAAGTCAAGGTTGATTTTGAGAAATTAAAAGAATCATTTGAGGAGTATCCGTCTATTTTTAAAGCATGTAGTCATCATCTACCATCTGAACTCGATGAATTATCTAACGGTTTACATTCTATGAAAGAAGATGGTTACCGGGTAGAACATCTCGGATTTGAAAAAGAAATTCAGCAATATAAACAAAGGCTACAGGATTGTGAAAAAGAATTAGAACAAGCTGAAATAAAGGAAGCCAAAAAAGTAGTAGCTGAACTTGAGATACGTATAAAAGAGATGTATCAATTACTAGAAAAAGAAGCACTTGCGAAAAACTATGTGGATTCACATGTTAAGAGTTATGAATCTGCTCTAAGTGAAACAGCATCAACTTTAGAATCAACAAGATTGGAAGTTGATGAAATAAAACAAACCTATTACTTAGACGATATGGACATGGAAAAATATTTGTCACTGGATAAAGCAATTACCCAATTGCAAAATCAATTCAGTGAATTAACTAGAAATCTAACAGACGATCAAACGGCTCATTCGACTCTCAGAGAGCAGCTTGAAAGTGGATTTAAACAAATAGAGGAATTGCGTGCAAGACATGAAGAATTTAAAGAAGGTTTATTAAATCTTCGTCAAGATGAGATAAAAGCAAAAGCACAATTATCTGAGATGCGCGAACAACTACAAAGTACGTATCGGAAGCTGAAAAAAAGCAATATACCAGGTATTCCGGAATTCATATTAAATATTATGGAAAATGCGCAAGAAAAAAATCAATATGTATTTCAAGTGCTTGAGAAAAAACCGTTAGATATTGCGGAAGTGCAACAAGCATTAAATGAGGCAAAATTAATGATTGATCAATTGATAGAACAGACAGATTTTATGTTGGATCAGGCATATTTTACTGAACACGTTATTCAATATGCAAACCGTTACCGTAGTAAGGATCCAGTTTTAGCGGCTAAATTAGCAGAATCTGAACGACTATTTCGTACTTATGAGTATGAAAGTGCGTTAGAAGAAGCGGTAAAGGCTGTTGAGGAAGTAGAACCTGGTGCGATTAAAAAAATTGAGCAAATGCAAGAAATTTTGTAATGTAAAAGTACGTAGGCTGCCCCGTAGAAAAGGATTACTTTTCGACTGTCAGCCTATTCTTTTGTTTAGGGAGCGAAGTTAATAACAAGTTGATTTTTCATGAAAGGGTTCTGTATAATGATTTATTTAGACAATAGTGCGACAACGAAGCCACATAAAGAAATAATCGAAAGCTTTCAACAGGTAACGACAAGATTCTTTGGGAATCCTTCTTCCATCCACCAGTTTGGTGGTGACGCAGAAAGACTCCTATTGAAAGCGAAAGAACAAGCTGCACAGTTATTGGAAGTTGCTGAAAATGAAGTGTTTTTTACTTCAGGTGGTACAGAAGGGAATAATCTTGCAATTAAAGGAATTGCCTTTGAACATCAAAATCGAGGAAAACATATTATTACGACCGAAATTGAACACCCTTCTGTTTATGATGCATGTAAAAGTTTAGAAACATTTGGTTTTGAAATTACTTATTTACCGGTTAATGAAGCTGGCGTTATTTCATTACATGATTTAGAAGCAGCAATTCGTGAAGATACGATATTAGTAAGTGTCATGCACGTGAATAATGAAATTGGTTCGATTCAACCAATTGAAGAAATTGGTCACATATGTAGTCAATACCCAAAATTGTATTTTCATGTTGATGATGTCCAAGGATTTGGGAAGGTTCCTCTCAATTTGGAACGCGCAAAAGTTGATCTATGTACGATTTCAGGTCATAAATTTCACGGATTAAAAGGGACAGGTATATTAGTGAAAAGAAATCACATTTCCTTACATCCGCTATTTCATGGTGGGGAACAACAAGCAGGTATACGATCTGGGACAGAAAATTTAGCGGGAATTGTTGCGATGGTAAAAGCAATGCGTCTTATAAAAGAGCGAGAGACAGATGAGAGGAGCACTCTTCGGCACTTGTATATGCAATTAAGAGAAGGATTGCAAGAAGTGGAAGGTGTTTTCATGAATTCTCCTGAAAACGGGGCACCACATATTGTTAATATTTCCGTACCAGGATTAAAACCAGAAGTGATGATTCATACACTTGGACAGAAGAATATCTTTATTTCGACTAAATCAGCTTGCTCATCTAAGCAGTTAGATGAGAGTCGTATCATTAAGGCATGTGGATTTAGTTTAGAAAGATCGCAATCAGCTTTACGAATTAGCCTTTCATATGATAATACAAACGAAGAAATAAGTGAATTTCTCGATATATTTAAGAAAGCTATGAATGAATTAAAAAAAGTAATGAGGTAGGTACACATGGAATTCGATCATATTTTAATTCGCTACGGTGAATTAGCTTTAAAAGGTAGAAATCAAAATAAATTTTTAAATAAATTGCAACATAACATCCAACAACAATTAAAATCATTTTCAGGTGTGAAAGTGAAACGAATTCAAGGTAGAATGTTTATATTATTAAATGGACAGGATCCTGAACCAATTATGAATAAGTGTCAGCAAATATTTGGCATTCACAGTTTAAGTTTAGCTTTAAAAGTAACGAATGATGTAGAAGAAATTAAAAAAGCTGCTTTATATGCATTATTACAGGCAACCCATGTTCATACATTTAAAGTTGTTACAAAACGTGCACATAAAGGGTTTCCAGTTGGTTCACTTGAGATGAATCAGATTATTGGAGGATATTTATTAGAAAATAGTGAAGGAATCACAGTAGATGTCCATCGGCCTGATTTAGAAGTACGGGTAGAAATCCGCACAGATGCAACTTATATAACGAGTGCAACAATTCCAGGTGCTGGAGGACTTCCAGTAGGTACATCTGGTAAAACATTATTGCTATTATCTGGTGGTATTGATAGTCCAGTTGCTGGATATTTGACAATGAAGCGGGGAGTAGAGTTAGAAGCGATACATTTCCATTCCCCTCCATTTACAAGCGATCGCGCAAAACAGAAAGTATTAGATTTAGCAGAAAAACTTACGCAATATGGACATAAAATAAAAGTTCATATTGTGCCATTCACAAAATTGCAACAGCAGATTTTTGCAGAAACAAAAGATGGATATGGTATGACGATCATGCGACGGATGATGTTCCGTATAAGTGAGGCTGTTTGTAAACAAGAAGGAATCTTGTCTATCGCTACTGGGGAAAGTTTAGGCCAAGTGGCGAGTCAGACGATGGATAGTATGAATACGATAAATGAAGTGACAAACTACCCCATTCTACGACCTTTAGTAGCGATGGATAAGCAAGAGATTATTAAAATTGCTCGTAAAATTGATACGTATGATATATCCATTCGTCCATATGAAGATTGCTGTACGATTTTTGTACCAAAGGCACCAAAAACAAAGCCAAAGCGTGATAAGTCAGCTTACTATGAAGCAAAATATAATTATGATGCGCTCTTAGAAGAAACAATCGCGGGAATTGAAACCATTACAATAACAGGACAAAAACGTCAAGAAGACCAATTTAAAGATCTGTTTTAAAAATTGCCAGCATTAGCATGACTTTCCAGTGAATTTCATGCATGATTCACCTCTCTTTTCGACATAGTAAGTAATGTACCAAGGAGGTGAATGAAGATGGCAAACAACTCAAATCAGTTGGTAGTACCTGGCGTACAACAAGCACTAGACCAAATGAAGACAGAAATTGCCCAAGAGTTCGGTGTTAACCTTGGTGGTGAAACTGTTTCTCGTGCTAACGGTTCTGTAGGTGGAGAAATCACAAAACGTTTAGTTCAAGTTGCTCAGCAACAATTAGGCGGTCAAAAATAACAATTTGATATAGGAATGGATGTGGACTATCCCATTAATGGGATAGTCCTTTTAAATTTTCAATAAGATAGAAAACCTAAAGTATTTACAAAAACATACGTTTTACACGGTCCCAATATGTATTGTTTTTTAATTTCACAGTTTTAACGACTTGATTGCTTAAGCCAACGGTGACTTCTTTTACATTTCGGATTGGAAAAGCTTCATTGTCAAAGCTTATTACTGGAAAATCATTTCCACCTTGTTCAATTTCTAAATGTAACTTCTTTTCACTGCTAAGAATAAATGAAGATCCAAGTGTCCGATATTTATTATTATTTAACGAAGCTAGTTCCGTAACTTGGAAGCAAGGCAATTTTGGATCAATAATAGCTCCCATTGTTGATTTATTATATCCAGTACTGCCAGTTGGTGTTGCGACAACAAGTCCATCGCCACGAAAAGTCTCAAAATGTAAATCATCGATATAAATATCCATCACGATTGTTTTTACAATTGGAGAACGGACACTTATTTCATTTAAACATTTGGAAGATGCAACACCATTTATCGATACGTCAATGAGTGGAAAACGCCTTACTTCGATTTCTTCCTCATGTTGAACAGCATACAATAGTTCTGAAAAGTTTTCTAAATTGAAATCACAATAAAGTTCAATTTCATGCTGAAGTGCAATTCCCACATATAGACAATCTTGTCTAAATCCTGTTTTTCTAACAGTTTGTAAAAATGCACCATCACCGCCGATACTAACAATAATATTAGCTTTTTTAGCCTCGTCTACAACAGTAAAATCATTGTTTACCGCAACGTCTTTTAGTCTTTCAAGCTGCTCATTAATCGTTTCATCCTGCTTATGATAAAAAAATATGTGCTTACGGTACGGCTGTTTTGTCATGTCATTTAACCTCCAAGAAAGATGTTTATGTTTATATCTAGTTTAGCATGAATGGTTTGAATACCCAAAAGTATTAAAAAATCTCACTTGTAATCTGATCTCGCATAAAATTGGAAAATTGATGCAATATAAGAAGAAAAGTTTTTGAAAGGGTGATCGTCTTGCTATGGAAAGTGATGATAATTGTTGTTATGACAATGATGATTATACTTGCTATTTTATTGTTAACATCCAAAGTGTATATACATATTCATTACGTTTATTCGCAGGCTGATCACCATATTTATGTGAAGTTTCGCTTTTTAAAAATTACATTATTTCAACGTGAAATTACTTTGGATGGAGTAGCAGGAGATATTCATATGGATGATATTTTACAATTTATCGAATCCATAATAAGGGAGAGGGAAGTTGGTAAAAAGATGAAAAATATATGGAAAGAACTGCAGGTGCTAAAGGAAGAAATGAAGTTGATAATCCGCACCGTTGTTTTTCAAGAGTTTTGTTGGAAAACGAACATTGGCGTTCAAGATGCGATGACAACAGGTATAGCAGCTGGAGCGTTATGGGCTGTAAAAGGCACGGCAGTAGGTTTAGTGTACCAGCCATCCCCATTTAAAAGGAATCCGGAAATTGCTGTCTACCCGTCCTTTCAACAACAGGTTTTTAGAACGGATTTTAGCTGCATGGTATCCGTGAAACTAGGACAAGCTATACGTGTTACAAATAAATTATTAAAAAATGCAACAATAAAAAAACATACATAAAAGGAGGATTTTCGTATGGAAGAACATCCAATTCAAGGTTTAATGACAACAACAATGGAAAATTTAAAGGACATGATTGACGTAAATACAATTATTGGTGATCCAGTGGAAAGTCCTGATGGAAGTGTCATTATACCCGTATCTAAATTAGGCTTTGGCTTTGCTGCAGGTGGAAGTGAATTTAAAGGAAGTTCAGATAGCTCAGATAGTGATTCCGTATTACCTTTTGGTGGTGGAAGTGGAGGCGGTGTATCTGTAACGCCGATTGCCTTTCTCATTGTGAATGGAAAGGGAGTAAAGATGGTCCATCTTGATGAAAATGTGCATATTTATGAAAAAATTATTGATTTTGCACCAAAGGCAGTGGAAAAAATTGAACAAATGTTAAAAGAATCATTCGGCAATCAAAATAGTAATAAATCTAGTGAAGAAAAGGGTAAATTTAAAAAGTTGAAAAGAGCAAAGCTATCTGATGATGAAGATCAAAATTATATGATATAACTTAGAAAATATGTATTTTGATTATCGTTTGCTTTGAAAACGAATACACCTTTATAATGAATTGTGGTCTAGTACACATGGGATTGTTATCATTGGACATCTAACTTGATTCTCCTCATAATGAAGATAGAATAGCTTAAGGAGTGATTTGTGATGGTTCATGTAACATTTAATCAAGAGCCTGTTACACTTGTTGGAAGTGAAATTAAAGTTGGGGATCAGGCGCCAAATTTCACTGTTTTGTCCAATGATTTAAAGGAAGTAACGTTAGACGACTACGCGGGAAAGGTAAAGTTAATTAGTGTTGTACCTTCTGTGGATACCGGCGTATGCTCTGAGCAAACAAGACGTTTTAATGAAGAAGCAGATAAGTTAGATAACGTACAAGTACTTACAATTAGTATGGACTTGCCATTTGCGCAGGCGCGTTGGTGTGCAGCAAATGGTATTAAAAACTTAGATACGCTATCTGATCATCGATTAGCTGATTTTGGTGAAAAATATGGTGCTTTAATCAAGGAATTGCGTCTACTATCAAGAAGTATATTTGTTGTGGATTCAAATAATACCGTTACATATGTGGAATATGTAAGCGAAGTAACGAATTTCCCAGACTATGACTCAGCCTTGAAAGCTGCAAAGGAAGCAAAATAAATAATTAATTGAATCTCTCTCATTCAAGATGCTGAGAGAGATTTTTACGTGACCAATGGATTAGAATGGGGGATTCGCTTTGGAAGTATCGCATGTTAATACGTTATTTACATGGATGGACCATGTAGCAACAATTATTGAACAGCATGAAAAAGAGCCTTATTTAGACAGTTTAGCTCATGCAATGAATGTATTATTTCAAAATCAAACAGATCATATTGCAGATGATTTATTATCCCATAAATTAAATGGTGAACTTGAAAAAATACAAATTGATCAGTTTAGTACGATTGAAATTCGAAAGGCTGTTCAACTTGCTATCTTAAAAGGGATGAAAGATACAACGCAACAACAGCATCTGATTACACCAGAGTCTGTAGCAATGTTTGTTGGTTATATAGTAGAAAAATTGTTTGCTCAACAAGAAAAGGTAATGATTTTTGATCCGGCTTGCGGAACGTCAAATTTATTAACGACCGTGATAAGCCAGTTGGAAAATAAAACAATTGAAGCGTATGGTAGTGAAGTTGATCCAACGTTAGTTCAATTATCTTTGCAAAATGCAAACTTGCAAGAAATGGAAATCGAATATTTCCATCAAGATAGTTTAAGACCATTTTTATTAGACCCAGTAGATCTAGTTGTGACCGATCTTCCAGTTGGTTATTATCCTGACGATGTTAGGGCAAGTCAATTTGAATTAAAGGCTGATGAAGGACATTCCTATGCACACCATTTATTTATTGAACAAAGTATCACCTACACTAGAGAAGGTGGATATTTAATTTTTATCGTTCCCAACTTTATGTTTGATGGTGTAGAGGCAAATAAATTACATGCTTTTTTAAAGGAAAAAGCTGTCATTATTGGCTTACTTCAATTGCCGGAAAGTATGTTTAAAGTAGAAAAGAATGCAAAAAGTATCTTTATCATTCAAAAAAAGGGCGAACAAGTCCAACAAGTAAAACAGCCATTGTTAGCAAAATTACCTTCTTTTAACAATACGAAGGCGATGGAGGACATGTTATCACAATTGAATGCATGGTTTAAAGATAATTTAGCAGAGAGGTCATGACCATTGATCTTTCTGCCTTGTATAATGCTGAGGAGTGAAGAAATGAAAAAAATACTTGCTATTAATGCGGGAAGTTCATCATTAAAATTTCAACTTATCGAGATGCCAGAAGAAACGGTAAAAGCAAAAGGAATTGTAGAAAGAATCGGTTTAAACGATGCCATTTTTACATTTGAAGTGATTGGAAAAGACAAAGAAACCGTTACACAAGATATACCTGACCATGAGGTAGCAGTAAACTTATTATTAGATAAACTTACAGCTTCAGGTGTGATCCAATCATTACAAGATATTGATGCGGTAGGTCACCGTGTTGTACATGGCGGGGAGAAATTTAATGAATCTGTCATTATTACGGATGATGTGATTCGGGATATTGATGAGTTATCTGAACTTGCACCTTTGCATAACCCTGCACATATTACAGGAATTCTAGCATTTAAAAAGGCATTACCAAATGTACCGATGGTTGCGGTATTCGACACAGCATTCCACCAAACAATGAAAGAAAGTTCTTATTTATATAGCTTGCCTTATGAATATTATAAGAAATATAAAATCCGCAAATACGGATTCCATGGTACATCACATCAATACGTATCACAACGTGCGTCTGAATTATTAAATATCCCATTAGAACAGTTACGACTTATTTCCTGTCATTTAGGAAATGGTGCTAGTATTACGGCTATCCAAGGTGGAAAATCACTTGATACGTCGATGGGCTTTACGCCTCTTGCAGGAGTTACGATGGGAACACGCTCAGGAAATATTGATCCAGCTTTAATTCCATATCTTATGGAGAAAACTGGCAAAAGTGCAGAAGAAGTTGTGGAAGTATTAAACAAAAAAAGTGGTATGCTCGCATTATCCGGTTTCTCAAGTGATTTAAGGGATATAGAGGAAGAAGCGGATACGAATGAACGTGCGAAACTTGCATTAGATATTTTTGCATCAAGAATTCATAAATATATCGGTTCATACGCAGCTAAAATGTCTGGCGTAGATGCTATTATTTTCACAGCAGGTATTGGAGAAAATAGTCCGACAATACGTGCAAAGGTTTTAAATGGGTTAGAATTTATGGGGGTTTATTGGGATCAAACGTTAAATAAGATTCGTGGAAAAGAGCAATTTATTAATTATCCTCATTCACCAGTTAAAGTTATTGTCATACCGACTAATGAAGAGGTTATGATTGCCAGAGATACAATGAAATTAACGAATTAAAATACGCGTTCAAAAGGTACGTATTTCTATACCTTTTGCTTGTCTTCATGAAGAAATAAGGGGAGGGGGATTCATGGTGATTCATCATCACAAACAAAAACATCAAATTGTAAAATGTATGATTCTGACAGTAAGTGATACACGGACAATGGGTACGGATAAAAGCGGGCAGCTAATAGAACAATATCTGACAGATCATGACCACCGTGTTATCGCTAGGGAAATAGTACAAGATGAGCAGTTAGAAATTAAAAAAGTGGTACAAGCGGGCTGTACGAATGAAGAGATCGATGCAATCATTTTAACTGGGGGAACAGGAATTGCGTATCGCGATGTTACAATCGAAACGATAACAGCCTTTTTTGATAAAGAAATTCCGGGTTTTGGCGAAATTTTTCGGATGTTAAGTTATCAAGAAGATATCGGTTCTGCAGCAATGATGTCACGTGCAGTTGCAGGTGTTTCTAATCATACAGCTATATTTTCCTTGCCTGGTTCATCAGGAGCGGTACGATTAGCAATGGAAAAATTAATCTTACCCGAGCTTGCACATGTAGTAAATGAGGTTAAAAAGGATTTGAAATAAAAAATAGCACCCCAATAAGATGGAGGGCTATTTTTTATTGCTGAATTACGATTTTAAACGGAGTATTTGATGAAGATTTTGATATTCTCATTCGTTAATTTATCGCAGGTAAACTGACTGTATGTCCCTGCTATTGAAACAACACCACTTGCATTTTAACTTCGTACAACTAGTACATCACAAGGCGCATAACGAACGATACTTTCTGAGACACTCCCAATAAAGAAGCGCTCCACTGCATTTAATCCTGTTGCACCACAAATAATGAGATCTACATCATATTCTTTTGCCAAATCTTTCGTGAGCACTGTACGAGGTGAACCGAATTTAATACATGGTATGAGATTTTCTACACCTGCATTTTTTGCCCTATTTACATAATTATCAATCATATCTTTTGTATCTTGTTCCACTTTTTCAATAATCGTTCGATCGTATGGCTCTACAATAGCGATGGAACGGGTATCTACAACATGAGCAATGATAAGTCGTGAATTATTTTGTTTTGAAATATCTAAGGATTTTGTAAAGGCTATGTCAGCTTCTTTTGAGCCATCTACCGCAACAATTATATTTTTATATTCTGGTTTCACTGTAACAACCTCCTTTAATTATCCTACACCTTTATTATAAAGCATGTTTTGGTAAAAGAAGACAATGAAATAAGACAAATTATTGTACAAACTACATAGTGGAGGTGAAACAATTGCCTAAAAAGAAAAAGCAAAAAATGTTTGAAGACAATGCAGGTGTTCAGGCAGTTAAAAATCAGTTAAATGAAAGTTATCAAAGTGGTGTAGTAGAAGATCAATTGGAAAATAATCGCGCGATTCATTCTTTTAATAACCAAAAAAAATAAGTAGTAAAAACTCATATTATGGTAAAATAATTCAGTAGGGGTAAAAACCTTACTGAATTATTTTTGTAGTCGTATTAAAATGTGGTATGGTTAAAAGAGGATAGTAAATTAATTGAAATAATGGAAGGTGTATGACATGAAAATTGGGGTACCGAAGGAAATTTTAAATCATGAAGATAGAGTAGCAATGACACCAGCGGGGATTGTTGCGTTAAAAAGTGCAGGCCATGAAGTGTATGTAGAAACAAATGCAGGAATTGGTTCTGGTTTTACAGATGAGTCATATGAAAAAGCAGGTGCGACAATTGTAGCTACAGCAAAAGAAGCGTGGGCACATGAAATCATTATGAAAGTAAAAGAGCCACAACCAAGTGAATTCGGGTATTTTTATAAAGGACAAATTTTATTTACATATTTGCATTTAGCGAATGAGGAAGAGCTAACGAAAGAGCTTGTGAAACATGAAATAACAAGCATTGCATATGAGACTGTACAACTTGACAATGGCGCACTACCACTCCTAACTCCAATGAGTGAAGTAGCAGGTCGAATGGCCACACAAATTGGTGCACAGTTTTTAGAAAAGTCATATGGTGGAAAAGGGGTATTGCTTGCGGGGATTCCTGGGGTGAAACGTGCGAAAGTGACTGTAATTGGTGGTGGCGTTGTTGGAACGAATGCAGCAAAAGTTGCGATTGGCTTAGGGGCTGATGTAACTTTAATTGATTTAAATCCGGAACGTCTTCGTTATCTCGATGAGCATTTTGGAGCAAATTTAAAAACGATTATGTCCAATCCAATGAATATCGCAGAATCGGTTGCGGAAGCAGATCTTGTTATTGGTGCGGTACTTATTCCAGGTTCTCGTGCCCCCAAACTTGTGACAGAGGAAATGGTTAAGGCGATGAGTCCGGGATCTGTCATTGTAGATGTTGCGATTGACCAAGGTGGCGTAGTAGCGACAAGCGATCGGGTTACAACACATGATCATCCAACATATACAAAACATGGTATCTTACATTATGCAGTAGCAAATATGCCGGGTGCGGTACCAAGAACTTCTACGCTAGGATTAACAAATGTGACGGTTCCTTACGTATTACAAATCGCAAATAATGGATTGAAGCAAGCCTGTGAGAAATTTCCTGAATTAATAAAAGGGATCAATACGTATAAAGGTTCTGTGACGCATAAAGGGGTAGCTGAAGCACATCAAATGGAATTAGCCGATGTATTGCAACTGCTTTAATTATCATGTTGTAATAAAATGGTGGTAGTAAGATTTAAATAATAAAGAGAGTGAGATTCTTATGTAGGTCAAAAATTTCACTCTCTATTTTTATTTATTTAATTAACCAATAATTTGTAGTTCTTTTGGTGACTTTGTTAAAATCTCGGCACCTTTATCTGTTATAAAAATCATATCCTCAATGCGGACACCGCCAATATGAGGAACATAGATACCTGGCTCAATTGTAAAGCACATACCAGTTTGAATAGGTAATTCATTGTTCTCATGCATGGACGGATATTCATGTACTTCAATTCCTAATCCGTGTCCAATTCTATGATTAAAATATTCACCGTATCCGGCTGCTTGAATATGGTTTCGTGCTGCTTGGTCCATTTTACCAACAGCAGTTCCAAGTGTTGCAGTTTGAATTGCCTTTTGTTCAGCGTGAAGTACTGTTTCATATATTTTCTGTTGTTCGTCTGTTATTGATTTATAACTAACGGTACGGGTGATGTCTGAACAATATCCCGCATGAATAACCCCTAAATCAAATAATACAAGATCTCCTGGTGTTATTTTTTTTAGCCCAGGTGTGCCATGAGGAGATGCAGTTTTATCACCTGATAATGCCATTGTGGAAAAAGACATTTGTTGAACGCCTTGCTTTTTTAATTCATATTCAATAGTTGCAATAAGTTCTAATTCAGTTTTTCCTTCCTCGATGGCTTTTATGCCAGTAGCTACACCGAAATCTGCAAGTTCTGCAGCTTCTTTTAATAATGTATATTCGGATTCATTTTTAATTAAGCGCATCATAGCGATGATTTCTTGGGCATCTACTAATTCTGTTTTTGAAAATGTTTGCTTTATTTCTTCAAATCGATTTAAGGTTACATGTTGATGTTCAAGTCCCATTGTTTTTGGCTGGTCATTATTTTTAGATAAAAATTGTTTAAATAACTCCCAAGGGTTTTCATGATCATGATATCCAATTAAGTCATATTCCCACCCGGCTGATTTTGCATCATTTACCTCCATTGCAGGAACGATTAGAAGTGGATTGGACTTCTCGCTTAAGTAAACTGCAATAACTCTTTCGTGAGGATCTGTATAGTAATTACTTAAGTAATACACATTTGCTTGAGAAGTGATAAGTATACTTTCTAGATGATTCTGTTTCACCTTTTTTAATAATTGATGAATTCGTTCTGACATATTTACACCTCATTTTCTATATCATTGTTATTCTATCCAGTAAATAGTGTATCATAAGATTAGTATACGCTTATACTGATAAACACTATGAATCATATGATATAAAGTTTTAGAAACTGGATGACTTATTTACATGGATGAGAACTGTACAAAACCATTGATTTAAAAGTAATTATTTTTATGAAACTTTATGCAATATTTTACGTAATACATAGTAATACCAAGAACAAAGATAAGCTTAAAGGAGGAAATAACAATGGTTAACTTTTTTAAACGTGTAAAAACAGTAATTAGTTCAGAATTAAATGCGATGTTAGATAAAGCTGAAGATCCAGTGAAAATGCTTGAACAGTTTATGCGTGATATGGGAGAAGATATAAAAGAAGCTGAAAAAGCAGTAGCAAAACAGATTGCCAACGAAAAAATACTTAGTCGAAAACTTGCGGATGCAAAAACGATGGTAGAAAAAAGGCAACAGCAAGCAGAGCAGGCAATTACAGTGGAAGATGATGATTTGGCAAGAAGAGCTTTACAAGATAAAAATGAATATGAAAAACAAGTAACACTTTTACAGGAATCGTGGGAGCGGGCACAAAAGGATGCAGAGGAACTCAAAGCTCGCCTAGCAGATATGAAGAAAGAGTACGCCCAAATGAAATTAAAGAAAGATTCCTTAAAAGCACGTGCCGAATCTGCAAAAACTAGAACTAAAATTAACCGTACAATGTCATCTATTGGGAATGATGATTCAAAGTCTGGTTTTGAACGAATGGAAGAAAAGGTATTGCAGTACGAGGCAGAAGCAGATACAACAGAAGATTTATCTTTAGAAGGTCGTACACTTGATGACGAATTTGCTAAATTAGATGACAATGTAGACGATGAGTTGGCCGCATTAAAGGAAAAAATGGGAAAAAGTTAATAGTAGGCAAAGGGATTAGTCATGAGGGCTGATCCTTTTTTACGCCTCATTCCTATCGATTATAAATAAAGGAAAAATCGAAAATCTGTCGAATACATATTGTATGTGGTATATATGGGATATATAGATTATAAAAGGAGAGATGTTACATATGCAAATTTCGTATCATGGCCACTCAGTTGTGCAAGTAAAGACAAAGGATCATGCCATTATTATCGATCCCTTTATTACGGGGAATAAATTATGTGACCTGGATCCAAATGAACTAATAGTCGATGTTATTTTATTAACCCACGGGCATAATGACCACGTTGGTGATACGGTACAAATTGCGAAACAAAATAATGCTTTAGTAGTTGCTCCAAATGAATTGGCTGTTTATTTAGGGCGACAAGGTGTAAAAACACATCCAATGAATCTTGGTGGTGCATGGGATTTCGACTTTGGCCGAGTTAAATTTACGCAAGCATTTCACGGTTCTTCTTATGAGGAAGAAGATGGGACATTCGTATACACAGGGATGCCATCTGGGATTTTATTAACAGTAGAAAATAAAACATTATATCATCTAGGTGATACAGCATTATTTTCTGATTTGAAAATGTATGGTGAACTTCACGATATTGATGTTGCGTTTATTCCAATTGGTGATAATTTTACGATGGGGCCAGAAGATGCACTATTAGCAGCGGATTGGGTAAAAGCAAAGATGGTTGTACCTGTCCATTACAATACATTTCCACCAATTGAACAAGATCCAGATAAATTTGCAAGTCAAGTTAAAACTGGTGAAGGAAAAGTATTAAAAGTAGGAGAAGTTTTGGAAATGTAGTTGTATAAATTACTTGTACGAGAAGAACGGCCATTTTGAATCGTGGTCGTTCCTTTTTGTGAACAAGTATAATTCCTTGTAAGGTTCATGTAAAGTGAAACTTTCATGAATGCAGCCTACTAGAATGTGTCTAAATATATCGAAAACTATATTGACGCTTCGTATTGCTATTGCTATGATAAAAGTAATGTACACCTAGGACAAAAGAACTGCATTGAAAAGATGAAATACGATTGCAGTGTGGGTACCTATAATCGTTATTAAGTTAGTAGTGTCTGGCCTTTGCGAAGACTTTTTAGTGTTTGTAAAGGCTTATTGATTATCATTTGCTAGTAGTCTTTAGAATAGGAGAATAATTGTGGAAGTATGGCTTGGAATTTATTTTACGATGATTGGTTTATGTTTTGGTTCTTTTTTTCATGTAGTCGGTTTACGAATGCCAAAGTATGAAAAATACGGAATTAGTCGTTCTCGTTGCCCAGCTTGTCGAATACAACTTAGGTGGACAGAGCTTATTCCAGTTCTATCGTTTATTCTACAAAAAGGAAATTGTAAAAATTGTCATCACCCCATCCCCATTTCTTACCCCTTCATTGAACTTTTAACAGGCACATTATTTTTAATGAGCTATATAAAAATCGGCTTACATGTAGAATTAGTTACGGCCTTACTACTGATTTCTATGCTTATCATTGTCTTCGTATCAGATATAACTTATATGATCATCCCAAATCGTCTGTTGTTATTTTTTTTACCATTATTAATTGGTGTACGAATTATACAACCACTTCATCCATGGTGGTCTTCAATCATAGGTTCATTACTTGGTTTTGGAACTCTTTATATTATCATTCTCGTTAGTCGGGGTGGTATGGGAGCAGGCGACATGAAATTATTTGGGGTATTGGGCATAGTGTTAGGGGTACAAAAGGTTTTACTTGCTTTTTTCCTAGCTTGCTTTTTAGGCGCTTTATTTGGTGGACTTTTAATCATAAGTAAAAATAAATCACGAAAACACGTTATTCCATTTGGACCATTCATTGTTTTTGCGAGTATAATTTCCTACTTTTATGGGCAAAACATCGTGGATTGGTATGTTGGCCTTTTATATTAAATTAACAACATCGTCGACATTAAAACTAGTCACTTTTATCATTTTACATCTAATCTGCAAAACTAGTTCTCAATCGTACAATTAGGTCATAAACTGTAGTAAACAGTAATAGGGGGAAGTTTATGTATGCGTCACTATGCTATTTTACGTTTATTACTAGCTAGCTTTTTTATGTATTTTGCCTGGCCATTAATACCACAGGCATCCTCGCAATTAGAATCAATTTTTTGGGGAACGTGGCTTGTATTTTTTATGTTAGTTGTCGGGGCAAATTTAGCAAATCTTTTACAATTAAATGATCCACCGGTAATGGAACAGGATTATGAACAAAGGTATCGTACCCATAATTATTGAGATTGTGCAGTTTCAACTGTATAATAAAGTAACATAATTTTATTAGTACAGTTGAAAGTCGGGTGTTTACACATGACAAAGCACGAACAAATTATCCAACATATAATTTCTTTAGAAGTTGGCCATAAAATATCGGTTAGACAAATTGCTCGTGCACTTGCTGTAAGTGAGGGTACTGCTTATCGTGCAATAAAGGAAGCGGAAACACAAGGATTTGTTAGTACGATAGAGCGTGTCGGAACCATTCGGATTGAAAAGAAGAAAAAGGAAAACTTTGAACGGCTAACTTTTGCAGAAGTCATCAATATTGTTGATGGACAAGTCCTTGGTGGGCGAGAAGGTCTCCATAAAACATTAAACAAATTTTTAATTGGCGCCATGCAACTTGATGCGATTGCTCGCTACACGGAGCCTGACTCTTTACTTATTGTAGGTAATCGTGTTGACGCACAAGAACTAGCCCTCCATGATGGAGCTGCTGTTTTAATTACGGGTGGTTTTGATACCGCGGACCATATTAAGCAATTAGCAAATGACAAGGAATTGCCGGTAATGTCCACAAGTTATGATTCGTTTACAGTGGCGGCGATGATTAACCGGGCGATTTACGATCAACTTATAAAAAAAGAAATTGTTTTTGTAAGTGATATATTTACACCATTTAAAGATGCTTATTACTTGCATGAACACGATTTGGTGACAGATTGGTATCAAATGAACGAAAAAACTCGTCATACACGCTATCCAGTACTCGACCGTGATAATCGGGTTGTCGGTATGGTCACATCACGTGATATTATGGGAGAAAATAAATCGGAGCGGATTGATAAAGTAATGACGAAGAATCCTCTCGTTGTCCAGGAAAAAACATCGCTTGCTTATGTTTCGCATATGATGGTATGGGAAGGTGTGCAAGTTTTACCTGTGGTTGATGATCAAGAAATTTTATTAGGCGTTGTTTCAAGGCAAGATGTATTAAAGGCGATGCAACAAATTCAGCGTCAACCGCAAATTGGGGAAACGATTGATGACCTAGTTTCCCAAAATCTAGAATTGGTAGACGAGATAGGAATGGTCTTTCAAACAAAAATTATTCCGCAAATGACAAATCAACTTGGCACACTATCAAATGGTGTATTTAACTCATTAGTAACCGAAGCAGCGCGAAGGCAACTGCTGCAAGTAAAAAAGGCTGAATTAGTTGTTGAAAATATTACGATACATTATTTGAAACCTGTTCCCATCGATCAACAAATTTTGTTGAAACCGCGGCTATTGGATGCTGGGAGAATTTATGCTAAAGTTGATGTCGATGTATTTAATAATAAAAAATTGGTAGGTAAGGCCTTAATTATGGGGCAAATTATTAATCGTTAATATAAATATAGGCTAAAGGTGTACTGTTTAAAGGTAATAAAAATGGTTCTAATCATCGATGTGTGTTGATGATGGAACCATTTTTTGATTCATTTCATTTTTTACTAATATGAATATGAGGAGAAACGCTACTTCTAAGACTCTGGATGTAGCCTGCGGTATTCATTCCGATAATGTTTTGCTTCTTTGTAACCGGAAATTAATTGCAATCCACCGAGCAGAATAAATATAATCCCAATAAATAAAGACAATTTCGTCCCGTATGTTAGATATTGGTTCATGCCAAAGAAAAGGATAAACGAACCGAGGCACATGCGTGCTTTACTATTAAAATATCGTTGGGTTAAGCCGTCTTTTGTTTTTAATATAGCAACTTTATAATAGATGTATAATACAATAGAAACTACAAAAATCATTACAAAAATTATTGACATCGTATCGACTCCTAGTAAAATTTCTCCAATATTGCACATGCTTACAAGTAATGTGCTGAAATTACTTCTATTGTAGCGTGTTTTCGTAAAACTTTCCAGAATGAGCAGCATTTACAAGGAATGAACGTACTGTACTATGGAATTGTTGTCTTAAAAAAAGCTATATATTATAATGACAATACGGTATAAGCCGTTCAGCTTACTAAAGATAAAGGAGTCCAATACAGTATGGAGCAAATCCAAATTATAGATGCTATTTTAGAGTCTGAAACTATTATTATTCATCGCCATGTGAGACCAGATCCAGATGCAATTGGTTCGCAAGCAGGGCTAGGTGAGTTAATCAAGCATTCTTTTCCTGATAAACAAGTTTATATCGTTGGAGAAAGTGATCCTTCATTAGCTTATTTAACAGAAATGGATCAAGTCGAGGATACACTTTATCAACATGCACTTGTCATTGTTTGTGATACAGCTAACACAGAACGGATTGATGATCAACGCTATTCGTTAGGAAGGAAACTTATTAAAATTGATCACCATCCGAATGACGATACATATGGAGAAATACAATGGGTGGATACAAAAGCAAGTTCAACATGTGAAATGATTTATGAACTATATGAACAAGGGAAAAATCATGGTTTTAAAATGAATGAAGAAGTTGCCCGATTGCTCTACGCTGGTATGGTAAGTGATACAGGTAGATTTTTATTTTTAAATACAACATCAAGAACGATGGAGGTTGTAGCAAAATTAATTAGTTATCATTTCGACCGTCAGCAACTTTTTGATTCCATGTATAATATGGAAGGAAAGATAGCGAAATTAAAAGGATTTGTATTACAACAGTATACACTCTCGCCAAACGGTGTTTGTTATATCAAGTTAACGAAGGAATTGCTCAAAGAATTTGACGTCACATCTGTTGAAACAAGTCAATTTGTGGGTGTACTTGGGGATATCGAAGGGGTGTTAACATGGGTTATGTTTGTAGAAGAAGAGGACCTTATTCGAGTTCGCTTGCGCTCAAAAGGCCCAGAAATTCACCGTCTTGCCGCAAAATATAATGGTGGGGGACATCCTCGTGCTTCAGGCGCTTCCGTAAAAAGCTGGGAAGATGTTGACGCATTATTAACAGATTTGGAGCATATATGTGCACAGTACTGAAGAAATAGGATATAAGAGAGAGATGACCGATTAAAGTACGTAGCCACTAAAAATGAAAAAAACTAGGGGTGAGATATAATTACATTGAAATGTTATGGACACCCCTTATCCTTTTTCATGGGAATAATGAAGCAACCACCTTTTGTGTAATCAAAAATTACTTGTAAATTTTCATTTAGTATTTCCTGCTTTAACTTTCTAATTAAATAGGAAGATTCAGCATATGCACAATAGCCTTTCTTTAAATCATTTATTTTCTCAGCACAAATTTTTTTGTTCAACATGATATTCATGTTTTAAATCATCTCCTTCCCAATAATGTATGCTATGATAAAATTGTATAAATGAGACTAAACTTTGTAGAAAATGATTATTGAGCGTCCTTTGATTTAACCTCAAATGTGTGCGATATACGCAAATTGATGATTATTCAATATCAACATCAACATGGATTTTTATTTGTCTATCAATAATTAGCTTTTGAACATTAAAGCGATATGCAAAATCATCAACTTTAAAAGCTTTATTTTCAATTGTTGATATGAGAAGTTCCGCACTTTCCGACACGGAGCGAACTTCTTGCCCAATGAGATGATTAATTTCCTCTTTGGCAAGTTCGACTAATTGATGTTCGATTAATTTATCAATCTTTAAGTCATCCGGATTTAATATTTCAATATAGATGTTTTGCACAAGCCAAGGCTTTTTTGCACGCTCATCTAAATTTTCATTATCCTCTGTGAGCGCTTTATTTTGTTTTTGAATAGTGGAAAGTTCCGACTGTAAAGACATGTTCTCCTCAACTAACGCACTGTACATTTTCCCATACATAAAAATAACGACAAGATAGGACAATAGTGCACCAAAAAATACACCAACAAAAAAACGTTGCCAACCTACTTTTTTATAAAATGGCGGAATATGCATTATCCCACATCCTCTTGTACAATCCATTCTATTAAAATTAATCCTAACTTTACGCCACCCATAGCTGAAAGAATTAATAAGATTTGTTTGAAAGCGTCAAATGCAGAGCCTTCCAATGCATTCTCAAAGTTTGAAATTGCGTCAAATGTACCACCAATAGCTGCAACAATTGCCCATATACGTAATTTTTTAGCGATTTGACTCACTTCATTTAAAGGAGGGTGGCCAGTAGCAAAAGCACCGATACTTCCGATTAATGACCCACCAATGATTACACCAAAGGCGATGAAAAAACAGTGGATAAACGAGACGAAAAATCTTTCTTCCATGCACAGATCCCCTTTTGAATGGATGTTCAATAACTGAATCATCTACTTGAACAACATGTAATGGTTCTTTCACATTGTATGAAAAATGAGGACAAGATATGTGTACATGTACAAGTAACCTATGTTTTCGCTATAATAGATTTAGACATAACAGTAGTAAAGGCGGGATTTTATGTCATTTACTCATCTACAAGTAAAAAGCGGCTATAGTTTAATGGAAAGTACGGTTACCGTTGAAAAGCTAGTTTTAAAAGCAAAAGAATTAAAGCTTACCGCTCTAGCATTGACAGATGAACACGTATTACATGGCGTTGTACCATTTTATCAAACATGTATAAAAAATGGCATTAAGCCAATTGTAGGCATGACTGTACACGTTCTGACAGAACCAGAACAAGTGGATACATGTATTTTATTAGCAAAAAATAATCAAGGTTACCACGATTTAATACGGTTAAGCACATTTTTAAATACAAACGAATCGTCGGTTATATCGCTTGATGCATTAGCAAATTATGTAGGCGATGTATTTGGTATATTACCAGCGATACAAAGTAAGTTAGGTACAATTGGACTGCAAACTCGGATGGAACAGGCAGAAAAGTATGTGACGAGTTGGAAGAACACATTTAAGAAAAATAGTCTTTTTATTGGAATTCAAGACCATGGATTGGAAGAAGAACGTGTAGTCAATCAATTTTTACAAGTACTGCAACAAAAAGCTTCTTTTCAAGTTGTTGCAATTAATGATGTGCGTTATTTGGAAGAAAGAGATGTTCTTGCATACGATTGTTTACAAGCAATGAAACAAGGACGACGCTGGACAAATGATAAAAGTCCACATGCATTAAAACGATTCCATCATTTGCGTTCCACTACAGAAATGGAACAAATATTTACATCATCTTGGCCGGAAGCATTGCAAATGACCGAGGTTATTAGGAGCCAGTGTAATGTAGATTTATCTTTTCATGAACGCAAACTACCTACTTATCCACTTCCACAAGATGTGGATTCAGCTAATATGTATTTGCGACAACTATGCTATGAAAATGTAAAAAAGAAATATGTGCAGATGACAGATACAATTCGCGACAGACTAGACTATGAATTATCAATCATTCAAACGATGAAATTTAGTGATTACTTTTTAATCGTTTGGGATTTTATTAAATATGCAAAAGAAAAGGAAATTATTGTTGGACCAGGAAGAGGATCTTCTGCAGGATCACTTGTTGCATATGTATTGAACATAACGGAGATTGATCCATTAAAACACGATTTACTATTTGAAAGGTTTTTAAATCCTGAACGTGTGACAATGCCAGATATTGATGTAGATTTTCCAGACCATCGTCGAGATGAGGTTATTCAATATGTGCAAAATAAATATGGTAAGGAACATGTGGCACAAATTATTACATTCGGGACCTTTTTGGCAAGGTCCCTTCTTAGGGAATTGATTAAAACAATCGGAATTAATCAACAAGATACAAATTTTATTATGCAGCATATCCCAGCACAGACGAAGCAACCACTTCAACAAATTGTACGGGAAAACAAAGTGTTACATGACTATATTCGTCAATCCGAAAAATTGACGTTATTATTTGCTATTGCAATAAAATTAGAAGGATTACCACGGCATGTATCAACACATGCAGCGGGTATCGTCATAAGCGAACAACCATTACAAGCGCATGTTCCACTTATGAATAGTTCTACAAATATTTATTTAACACAATATGCAATGAATCAATTAGAAACGATTGGTTTATTAAAGTTTGACTTTCTAGGGTTACGAAACTTAACGTTGTTGGAAAGAATGATCAGAACAGCAAATGAGGTGTTAAACAGAAAAATTTCACTTGCAAAAATTCCTGAAAATGACGGGGAAACCTTTTCGTTATTACAAAATGGTAAGACAAATGGAGTTTTTCAACTCGAATCAGTCGGTATGAAGCGTGTACTGACACGTCTCAAACCAACTGAATTTGTAGATATTGTCGCAGTAAACGCATTGTACCGTCCAGGTCCCATGGATAATATTCCGCTTTATATTAATCGGAAATATGGTCTGGAAGAAGTAACATATCCGCATCCCGATTTAAAACCAATTTTAGAATCAACGTATGGCGTTCTAATATATCAAGAGCAAATTATGCAAATCGCACATCGTATTGCAGGTTTCACTTTGGGACAGGCTGATATATTACGGCGTGCCGTTAGTAAAAAGAAACAAGATGTGATGGCTGCCCAAAAAGAAGCGTTTATTCAAGGGTGCATAAGAAACGGATATAATAAAAGTGTTAGCGAGGAGTTATTTGCCTGGATTGTCAAATTTTCAAATTATGGCTTTCCTAAAAGTCACGCCGTTGCTTATAGTAAAATTTCATATGAACTAGCTTATTTAAAAGCACATTATCCATTAGCTTTTTATGCAGAGTTACTTAGCTCTGTTTCAAATCAGCCTGATAAAACGAGTGCCTATATAAAAGAAATGAGAGCAGTAGATATTCATTTAGCGCCACCTTCAATTAATGATAGTTTTCATAAATACACTGTAGAAGGAAATGGAATCCGGATGGGGCTGCTGGCAATAAAAGGTGTTGGTGTCCAAGCAGTGACAGAAATTGTGCATGTTAGAAAAACGGGACCATTTACTAGTCTTTTTGATTTTTGTTTACGTGTATCAACAAAAGCTATAAATCGAGCTACATTAGAAACGTTAATTATTGCAGGTGTATTTGATGATATTTATCCTAATCGTGCGAGTTTATTAGCATCGATTGACCAAGCGATGGAGCAAGGAGAATTGTTTAAAGAATTTCTTGATCAACCAAGCTTCTTTCAAGACGAATTACAAGTCAATGAATCTTATGTACCGATTGAGGATTTTACCTTATTCAAAAAGCTTGCAGATGAAAAGGAATTGTTAGGCATGTATGTTTCTGACCACCCTTTACAAATGTATCGCAGGCAATTAAAGAAAAATGGCTTTATTTCTATACAAGAAGCGGAACAAAATATAGGGCGCTTTAGAAAAGGAGCTGTCACGATTCAAGCAATTAAAAAAATCCGTACAAAACGTGGAGACTCGATGGCATTTTTAGTAATAAGTGATGAATCAAATGAAATGGACGCTGTGTTATTTCCAAATATATATCGGGAAGTAAGCACTTGGCTACAAGAAGAACAAATTGTAGTAATAAATGGGAAAGTGGATATGCGAAATGATAGGCTACAATGGGTTATTTCGGAAATAGGACCGTTTGAAGAAGAAGCGTTTAAGGAAAGTAATCAAAGGTTATTTGTTAAAATTACGAATAATACTGAAGAAAATGCAATGTCATTTTTAAAAGCCAAAGCAAAAGAGTTTCCAGGTCAAACACCAATCCTGATTTATCATGAGGAAAAAAAGCAAACTTATAAATTAACGCATGATTTTATTCAACCGAACGAGGAATGTATCAGTCAACTACAGCAATATTTTGGAAATGAAAATGTTGTTCTAAACGCATAATAGTATCAGTTAAATATTGTTTGTCACAGACTAGGTTTGTGTTATGATATAATTTGTAGACGAGCCTAGTCTTCTATTTTAACTGAATAAGTGGTCAGACCACTATGGAGTGTCAATTAGGAAGTGCCGATGTATAAAGGAGCGATAATGATGAGTTTAGAAAATGAAGCATTACATATGCATAAATTAACCCAAGGAAAATTAACGATGAAGTCAAAAGTGGCTGTGCGAAACCAAAAGGATTTAAGCTTGGCTTATTCACCAGGAGTAGCAGCTCCTTGTAAGGTGATTCATGAGCAAAAAGATAAAGTTTATGATTATACGATGAAGGGTAATATGGTAGCGGTAGTGAGTGATGGATCGGCAGTATTGGGATTAGGTAATATTGGTCCAGAGGCTGCTCTACCAGTTATGGAAGGAAAAGCAGTTTTATTTAAAAATTTTGCTGGAGTAGATTCTTTTCCGCTTTGCTTAGCTACGCATGATGTGGAAGAAATTGTTCGTACTGTTAAATTACTAGAACCTACTTTTGGTGGAGTTAATTTAGAAGATATTGCAGCACCAAATTGTTTCATTATTGAAGAAAGATTGAAGAAAGAAACCAATATACCGATATTTCATGACGATCAGCATGGTACAGCAATTGTAACTGTAGCGGGATTAATCAATGCTTTGAAACTGGTAGGTAAATCCTTTTCGAATATTAAAGTTGTAGCAAATGGAGCAGGTGCTGCTGGTATTGCAATCATTAAATTATTATATAGTTTTGGTGTCCGGAATATGGTGATGTGTGATTCTCGTGGTGCGATATTTGAAGGACGAGCTTATGGTATGAATGAAGTAAAAGATCGCGTTGCAAAGATAACGAACTTAGATAAACAGGAAGGTTCCTTAGAAGAAGTATTAGAAGGTGCGGATGTATTTATTGGAGTTTCTGTTGGTGGAGCGCTAACGAAAGAAATGGTTCGAAAAATGAATGATGACGCGATTATTTTTGCGATGGCAAATCCGGAACCTGAAATTATGCCAGAGGAAGCGAAGGAAGTTGGCGCAAGAGTGGTTGGTACTGGTCGTTCTGATTACCCAAATCAAGTTAATAACGTACTTGCTTTTCCTGGGATTTTTAGAGGAGCACTTGATGTTAGGGCGACAAGGATCAACGAAAAAATGAAAATTGCAGCAGCGAAAGCTATTGCATCCCTTATACAAGCGGAAGAATTAAACGATGATTATGTGATACCAGGTCCATTTGATAAGCGAGTAGCTCCAATTGTGGCAGCTAGTGTTGCCAAAGCTGCAATGGAATCCGGAGTGGCTAGAATCCAAGTTGATCCTGAAAAAGTCGCTGCTAAAACAAGAAAACTAACAGAGCACGTAGAACAATAAGGCGCATGAAGGAGTCGAGTGGTGAATTGTCTACTACGAATCATCAGAAAGTATATTATAGTGTTTTAGAAGAAATACGTAATTATATAGACCATCATCGGTTAGTATCAGGAGATAAATTACCATCTGAGAGAGAATTAGCAGAAACCTTGTATGCCTCACGTTCTTCTGTACGTGAGGCATTGCGAGCAATGGAACTACTTGGATTAATTCAGACAAGACATGGTGAAGGCACTTTTTTAAGTAATTATCAATCCTATGAATCAGTTGAATTATTAGCATCCTTTATTTTACGAGAAAAACATACGCGACAAGAGCTTGCGACGGTGAAACTATTATTAGAAAAAGAAGCTACAAAGTTAGCGATTCATTTTGCAGAAAACGGAGATTTTATGAAGTTGAAAACCATTATGCATACTGCAAATTCAGGTGAAAATGAAAAGCATATGGCATTTTTTCAGTATATATTCGATATGACTAATAATTTATTAATAAAAAAGATATGGTTAATTATCGTATCTTTTACACAGACATTACATGATCTTTACTATGAACAAACATTTTATAAGGATGTTATAACAGCACTGCAAGAGAAGGATAGTCCAAAAATAGAACAGTTATTTTTTGAACAATTGATTAATAGATAAAATTTATGAATTATTAAATAATGGGGCAGAAAAAATAAAATTTAGTAACCGACAGATTACGACATCATTTTTGAATTATATAAGTTATAGTAGTGTATACACGAAAAATGATTGAACTGTTTAGAAAGAGGGGGAGTCACCTTGCTTAAAGATCTCTTCGGAAAAAAGAAAAGGTATGTAACCATTCCAAGTGAAGAAACAAAACAGGATATCCCAGAAGGGCTAATGAAAAAGTGTGAAAAATGCTATAAAATATATTATCGAAAAGAAATGAACAAAAGTTTAAATGTTTGCCCAAGTTGCGGACATCACCACCAATTGAATGCGTGGGAAAGAATTCATAGTTTGTTCGATGAAAACACGTTTGAAGAGTGGGATCAACAATTAATTTCCACTAACCCATTAGGCTTTCCGGATTATATAGAAAAGTTGGAAAAGGACCGCGTAAAGACAGGTCTTAATGAGGGAGTAGTAACGGGCAAGGGGTTAATTGATGGACAAGCTACAGCATTTAGTGTGATGGATGCAAGTTTTAGAATGGGAAGTATGGGTTCTGTTATAGGAGAAAAAATAGCGCGTGCTGTTGAGCATGCACGAGAGCAAAGCTTACCTTTTATTATTTTTACTGCATCTGGTGGCGCCCGTATGCAAGAAGGGGTACTTAGTTTAATGCAGATGAGTAAAACATCTGTAGCAATTAACCGCTTTTCCCAAGAAGGTGGCTTAATGATTTCCGTTATGACTCACCCTACGACAGGTGGAGTATCTGCAAGTTTTGCTTCATTAGGCGACTATAACTTTGCTGAACCGGGTGCGCTAATTGGTTTTGCTGGTCGCAGAATCATTGAACAGACAACACGTGAAAAATTACCAGATGACTTTCAAACGGCAGAGTTTTTATTTAAACATGGTCAATTAGACCGTGTAGTTCATCGGCATGATTTAAAACCTTTACTTGCAACAATATTGAAAATGCACCAGAAAGGTGGTGCTCATCAGTGAAACATATATTAGAGTTTGAAAAACCGATTGTAAATTTAAAAGAAAAAATCCGTGAGTTAAAAAGATTTACAAAAGATAGTGAGATAGATTTATCAGATGAGATTAAAACGTTAGAAAAAAGATTAGCACTTTTAGAGGAAGATGTTTACGGAAATTTAAAGCCTTGGGACCGTGTGCAAATGGCACGTCACCCCGAGAGACCTACTACTTTAGATTATATTCAGGAAATTTTTACTGATTTTATCGAATTTCATGGTGATCGATATTTTGGAGATGATCCCGCAATTGTTGCTGGTATTGCATTTTATAAGGATTTTCCTGTAACTGTCATTGGCCACCAACGGGGAAAAAATACGAAGGAAAACATAAAACGTAATTTTGGAATGCCGCATCCTGAAGGATATCGTAAGGCATTGCGCCATATGAAATTAGCAGAAAAATTTAATCGACCGATTATTTGTTTTATTGATACGAAAGGTGCGGAGCCAGGAAGGCAGGCAGAAGAACGTGGGCAAAGCGAAGCAATCGCCCGTAATTTAATGGAAATGGCAGGATTAACGGTACCTATCATTTGTATCGTGATTGGTGAAGGAGGTAGCGGTGGAGCGTTAGCCTTAGGAGTAGGAGATAAAATCTATATGTTGGAAAACTCTACTTACTCTGTTATTTCACCAGAAGGAGCTGCCGCAATATTATGGAAAGATGCGACGCTTGCGCAGCGTGCAGCGGAATCGATGATGATCACGGCTCAAGATTTAAAACAACTAGAAGTAATTGATGAAATTATTCCAGAGCCAAAAGGTGGTGCCCATCGCCATCTGAAAGAACTAGCGAAGGGAATTGACGCGACGATTCAAAATGCACTAACTGAATTACAACAACTTTCAAGTGATCAATTGTTAGAAAAACGGTGGGAAAAATATAAAAATATCGGCCAGTATGGTGAAGTAGAGTGAATAAAGAGGAGAGGTTGACATGATGTGTCAACCTCTTTATGTGTTATTTTGAACGATTAGATTTCCTTTAATAGTACACACTATTCACCTAGATGTCACGTAATGGTATACCATATATAAAATGATGGAAAACATCGTTACGTATCAATTGATATTTTTAAATTTTGCTATTATCTTTGAATACGGAGGGTATGATAAGTGGTAAATGAATGGTATGATTTTTCGTAAGTGTATGGACCATTTTAGTAGCGATAAAAGACACTCAAAAAAGTTCAAAAAAACGAATTTCATGTAACTAATATTCCACTTGGTATCCATTAAAACAAATGTATGTCTCATACTTTGTAGAAGTGCTAAGCAAAATGTAGGTTCAATTTATCTAAATTTGGAAGCCTAGAGGTGATAGTATGAAGAAAATAGGTGTATTAACAAGTGGGGGAGATGCCCCAGGAATGAATGCAGCTATCCGTGCTGTAACGAGAAAATGTATTTATCATGGTATCGAAATATACGGAATCATGAATGGATTTCAAGGGTTAATAGATGGTAATATCAAGAAAATGGAAGTTGGCTCTGTTGGTGATATTATCCAACGCGGAGGAACGAAACTCCTGTCTGCACGTTGTGATGAATTTAAAACAGCTGAAGGACAACAAAAAGGGATTGAACAGTTGGAGAAATTTGGTATCCAAGGTTTAATCGTCATTGGTGGAGATGGTAGTTTTCGTGGTGCAAAGGCATTAACAGATAAAGGATTTCCATGTATTGGAGTACCTGCAACAATCGATAATGATATCGCTGGTACAGACTTTACTATTGGATTCGATACAGCCTTAAACACAATTATTGAAGCTATTGATAAAATAAGAGATACTGCTACGTCACATGAATGCACATATGTCATTGAAGTAATGGGAAGAAATGCTGGTGACTTAGCTTTATGGGCGGGTCTTGCAGATGGTGCCGAAAGTATATTAATTCCAGAACATACGGATGACTTTGATGATGTGGTAGATCGGCTCTTACGAGGCCATGAACGTGGTAAAAAGCATAGTATTATTATTTTGGCTGAAGGTGTTGGCAGCGGAATTGATTATGGTGAGCGAATTGAAAAAGCAACAAATTTTGAAACGAGAGTTACTGTTTTAGGACATATTCAACGTGGTGGATCCCCAACGGCAGCTGATCGTGTTTTGGCAAGTCGTTTAGCTGCAAAAGCAGTGGACTTGTTGTTAGAAGGTCAGGCTGGAAGAATGGTGGGTATTCAAAACAATCGACTTATCAACCATGACATTAATAAGATACTAGAAGAAAAACATACCATCGACATGGATATGTACCAATTATCAAGAGAACTATCTATTTAATAAATCGTGTATGGAGGCAAAAAAATGAGGAAAACAAAAATCGTTTGTACGATTGGGCCCGCATCAGAATCTGTAGAAACCTTAGAACAATTAATTAAAGCTGGAATGAATGTTGCTCGTTTAAATTTCTCCCATGGAAATTACGAAGAACATGGAAAACGTATTGAAAATATTCGGAAGGCGGCTGAAAAATTACATACTACAGTTGCGATTTTACTTGATACTAAAGGCCCTGAAATTAGGACAGGGATTTTTAAAGAAGGACAAGCGAATATCGAACAAGGAAATAATGTTTATCTGTCTATGCAAGAAGTCGAAGGAACAGCTGAACGATTTTCTGTTTCATATGAAGGATTAATAAATGATGTTCATGAAGGTTCAAAAATCTTAATTGACGATGGATTAATTGAATTAGAAGTAACAGAAATTAATCATGAACAACATGAGATTAAAACAATAGCATTAAACTCTGGCCTGGTAAAAGATCATAAAGGTGTCAACGTACCAAATGTGTCAATTAATTTACCAGGAATTACAGAAAAAGATGCGAATGATATTAAATTTGGTATTGAACAAGATGTTGACTTTATTGCTGCTTCTTTTGTAAGAAGACCTTCAGATGTTTTAGAAATTAAAGAGTTGCTAGAACAACAAAATGCGACTCATCTACAAATCATTCCTAAGATTGAAAACCAAGAAGGCGTCGACAACATTGATAGTATATTGGAAGTATCTGATGGACTGATGGTGGCTAGAGGTGATTTGGGTGTAGAAATACCAGCTGAAGATGTTCCATTGGTACAAAAAGTGTTAATTAAAAAATGTAATATAGCAGGTAAGCCGGTTATTACGGCAACACAGATGCTCGATTCGATGCAAAGAAATCCACGTCCAACAAGAGCAGAAGCATCTGATGTCGCAAATGCTATTTTTGATGGATCTGATGCTGTCATGCTTTCAGGTGAAACAGCTGCAGGTAAATACCCAGTAGAATCTGTTCAAACAATGGCTAATATCGCATTGAAAGCAGAAACGGGTCTAGACCATCAAACAATCTTGAAAAAACGCTCAAAATCTGTTGATATGACGATTACAGATGCAATTAGCCAATCGGTTACACATACAGCCATGAATTTGGATGTAAGTGCCATTATTACACCGACAGAAAGTGGATATACTGCTAGAATGATATCCAAGTATCGTCCAAAAGCACCGATTATTGCTGTTTCTTCTTCCGAGCATGTTAATCGTCAGTTAAGTCTTGTATGGGGTGTTCATTGTATTAAAGGCAGCAGAACTTCCACAACAGATGAAATGTTAGATTTTGCAGTTAAACAAGCATTAGAAACAAACTTATTCCAGCGCGGTAGTCGCGTTATCATTACTGCAGGTGTTCCGATTGGAGAGAGTGGAACAACGAACTTGATGAAAGTTCATATTGTAGGAGATGTGATTGCCAAAGGTCAAGGTATTGGGAAACGTAGTGCCTACGGACGAGCAGTTATCGCAAGGGACGCAAAAGAAGCAAACGAAAAAGTACAAGATGGAGACATCCTTGTCATGATTGGGACTGATCGTGAAACGATGCCAGCATTTGAAAAAGCAAGTGGCGTCATTACTGAAGAGGGTGGTATTACTTCCCATGCTGCAGTTGTCGGTCTTAGTTTAGGAATACCTGTTATTGTCGGAGTAGAGGATGCATTAACAAAAATTCAAGATGGGCAAGATATTACATTAGATAGTGCAAAAGGTGATATCTATATCGGGCAAACAAACGTATTGTAGTGTACAAAGTTTGCTAGTCGTCGAGTGATGAAGCTGGACAATAATATAAAAAAGTAATTGTTTTTTTCATGATAAGGGTGATAAATTCAAGTTAATAATGAATTTATCACCCTCTGTCATATTAATTTTAATTGAAAAGGAGCTTTGTCATGCGCCTGTTATTACTAATTTTTATAATTTTATCTGCACTAGAGATTGGTGTATTTGTTTGGATTGGAGGAATTGCTGGGCCGTGGTGGGTTGTGATAGGGATTATTTTAACGGGAATGATTGGTGTTACAATTGCGAAAAAGCAAGGGATGGAAACATGGCGACAAGCGCAACAAGCTATGTTGGAACATCGTATGCCAGGTGAACAAATTGTTGATGGTATTTATATTTTTATAGGTGCGTTATTCTTATTTACACCTGGCTTTATTACAGACCTTGTTGGTTTTATTTTTGTTATTCCGTGGACAAGAACAGCTTTTAAGAGACTTTTTCATGAAAGAATTCGCCAAATGGTTCAAAAAAACACCATTCACATTCGCTATCGTCGCTGAAGAAATGCTCTCTATACGCAGGTACAACGACTAACTGTTTGATTTTCCTTTTATAAAATGCCAAATTGTATGGAATAACTTTAATTTTACTAGCATGACGATACAAATAAGAATAATAGGAGCTAGCACAATTCCGCTTAATCCCCACATTTGCATACTTACGAATAAGACAAATAAGCCTAATAAAGGATTGATGCCAATATTTGCTGACAATATCTTAGGCTCTAAAAGTTGCCTCGTAATAATGACAATCATATATAAAATTGCTAAGCTAATCGTTAATGGATAATTTCCAGTGAAAAATAAGTATAAAATCCAAGGTATAAAGATGATTCCTGTACCAATGAGAGGTAATATATCTGCAACTGTGGCAAACAGTGCTATGGTTAAGGCGTGTTCGATTTGTAATATAAGTAGACCAAATAAAATGATGACAGAAGAGATACATATAAGGATAACCTGTGCTTTAAGATATCCGAACAACGCATGTTTCAATTCCCGGAACACAGAGGAGCTATTTTTTCTCCAGTGTTGTGGAAGTATTGTGAAAGCTCTTCTTTTGAAATAGTTCCAGTCTTTCGTGAAAAAAAATGTTGCAAGTCCAATAAAAATAAATACCGTAACCGATGTTGGGATAAGTAATAATGTGCTAGGTATTTGAAATAGCATATCGCGCAACATATTTGCCCCTGTAGTACCAACATAGTTTGTCATTTGTTTCACATATATGTCAAAGGTATCATTGAATTGCGGATTAATATTTTTGAATATGGATGTAATTTTTAGCGTATATTGATGAATGATATCGCTTATTTGAGAAATAAAGGTTTGGTAATAACTCGGTAATTGGTTAGCTAAGTAAACCGTTCCTTGTATAAGCTCAGTCAATATCATAAAAATTATACCGAATAATAGTGTGAAGCAAACTAGCATTACTGTAATTGTAGCGATTATTCGCGGAAACCTTAAATGAAATTGTAAAAAGTTAACAACCGGTTGAATAGTAAAAGCAATAATAAAAGCAATAAGAAATGGGTAGATATAAGGTAATGTATACATACATAGTAAATATACCGTTATTGGAATGAACAAGACGAATAAGGCCCTAATTAATTGCTGACTAAATTGCTTGTACAATTTTTCACCTCATTATTAAAAAAGTACTCAAGATATTACATATGTTGAAAAAGAACAAAATAGACATGTCTATAAATTAATTTCTCAAAAAATAAACGCTTTCAATTCACTTTGTACGTGATTTATCTTATAATGAGTTTTGGGGATGACAATATCATAAATTTGTAAGAAAATTGTAATCATATTGTCAATAATCTAATACACAGATTACTTGTATGAATACAAGAGTACTAGAAAAGGAGAGGGATATAATGACAGCAACGAAAGGTTTAGAAGGAATAGTAGCAACTCAATCAGCTATTAGTTCTATTATTGATGATCAACTAACATATGTCGGTTATCGAATTGATGATCTAGCCGAACATGCAACTTTTGAGGAAGTCATTTACTTATTATGGAATCAGAAACTACCAAATAAAGAGCAATTAGAAACACTACAAAAGGAAATTAGTGAAAATATGGCATTACCAGAAGGTGTTGTAAACCATCTACACTCATATGATTTAAGTTCTGTACATCCTATGGCAGCACTACGAAGCGCGGTATCCGTTCTTGGATTGTATGATGATGAAGCGGATGTTATGACGGATGAGGCAAATTATCGTAAAGCAATTCGTTTACAAGCACGAATAGCTACAGCTGTTGCTGCGTTTGCACGAATTCGCGATGGCAAAGATCCAATTGGACCAAAAGATGGACTAGGCTATGCGGCTAATTTCTTATATATGTTAAATGGTGTAGAACCGAAAGATATTGAAGTAGAAGCATTTAATAAGGCGTTAGTTTTACATGCAGATCATGAATTAAACGCCTCTACATTTACTGCAAGAGTATGTGTTGCAACATTGTCTGATATGTACTCAGGTGTTACTGCAGCTATTGGCGCATTAAAAGGACCGCTTCATGGTGGAGCAAATGAGCAAGTAATGAAAATGCTTACGGAAATCGGTGAAGAAGAAAATGCAATTCCATACGTAAAAACGGCATTAGAACGAAAAGAAAAGATTATGGGCATGGGGCATCGTGTATATCGTTCGGGAGATCCACGTGCAAAACATTTACAAAAGATGTCAAAACAATTAACAGAATTAATCGGTGAACCAAAATGGTACAATATGTCGGTTAAAATTGAGGAATATATTAAAAAAGAAAAGGGTTTGCCTGCTAACGTAGATTTTTATTCAGCGTCAGTTTATCATAGTTTAGGAATTAAACATGATCTATTTACACCAATTTTTGCTGTTAGTCGTGTATCGGGATGGATTGCACATATTTTAGAACAATATGCAAACAATCGACTGATCCGTCCAAGAGCAGAATATACAGGACCACAAACACAGAAGTACATTCCGTTAACAGAAAGAGTATGATCAAGAATAGCCGGCTATACCGGCTATTCCTATGGAATCATAGAAAACAAACAAGCGTGTTTGTTTAGAATATGATAAAATAAATACGTATAAACATTTTAGGAGGATACATATGACACAGGGAGAAAAAATTACAGTACAAAATGGCCAACTTCAAGTGCCTAATCATCCAATTATTCCATTTATCGAAGGAGACGGCACAGGACCAGATATTTGGAGCGCAGCACGTAAAGTTTTAGAAGCTGCAGTTGAAAAAGCATATGATGGAAAGAAAAGCATCGTATGGAAAGAAGTTTTAGCAGGGGAAAAGGCATTTAATGAAACAGGGGAATGGCTACCGAAAGAAACATTAGAACTTATTGATGAATATTTAATTGCGATTAAAGGACCACTTACAACTCCTATTGGTGGTGGATTCCGTTCATTAAACGTTGCTTTACGTCAAGAACTCGATTTATTCACTTGTTTACGCCCAGTGCGTTACTTTGAAGGAGTACCTTCACCAGTGAAACATCCTGAAGATGTAGACATGGCGATTTTCCGTGAAAATACAGAAGATATTTATGCGGGAATTGAATGGGAAAAAGGCTCTGATGAAGTGAAAAAAGTGATTGACTTTTTACAAAATGAAATGGGTGTTAGTAATATTCGTTTCCCAGAAACTTCTGGAATTGGCGTGAAGCCAGTATCTGAAGAAGGAACAAAGCGTCTTGTACGTGCTGCAATTGAATATGCAATCCGTGAAGGACGTAAGAGTGTTACATTAGTACACAAAGGTAATATTATGAAGTTTACAGAAGGTGCTTTCAAAAAGTGGGGATATGAAGTAGCTGAAGCAGAATTTGGCGATAAAGTATTCACATGGGATCAATACGACCGTATCGTTGAGGCAGAGGGTTTAGAAGCCGCAAATAAAGCACAAGCGGATGCTGAAGCTGCTGGAAAAATTATTATTAAGGATGCAATTGCTGATATTTTCTTACAACAAATTCTAACTCGTCCGAAGGAATTTGATGTTGTAGCAACAATGAACCTAAATGGTGATTATATTTCTGATGCACTAGCTGCTCAAGTTGGTGGTATTGGTATTGCGCCAGGAGCAAATATTAACTACGATACTGGACATGCAATTTTTGAAGCAACACACGGTACTGCACCAAAATATGCAGGTCTTGATAAAGTAAACCCATCATCTGTTATTCTTTCTGGCGTGTTAATGCTTGAACATTTGGGCTGGAAAGAGGCAGCTGATTTAATTACGAAATCAATGGATAAATCAATTGCATCAAAAGTTGTAACATATGACTTCGCACGGTTAATGGACGGTGCGACAGAAGTAAAATGCTCCGAGTTTGGTGACGAATTAATTAAGAATATGGATTAATACCAAGGGGAGGAACGCACCATGGGAATGAAACGTAAAAAGATTTCAGTTATCGGATCAGGCTTCACAGGTGCAACAACTGCTTTAATGCTTGCACAGAAAGAGTTAGGAGATATTGTATTGGTAGATATACCTAATATGGAATCTCCAACTAAAGGAAGAGCACTAGATATGCTTGAAGCTAGTCCAGTGCAAGGATTTGATGCCCATATCATTGGTACTTCAAATTATGAAGACACAGCAGATTCTGATTTAGTTATTATTACAGCGGGTATTGCACGTAAGCCAGGTATGAGTCGTGATGACCTTGTCAATACGAATGCTAAAATTATGAAATCTGTTGCGAAGGAAATTGTGAGTTACTCGCCCAACACGTACATGATTGTGTTAACAAATCCAGTTGATGCGATGACCTATACAGTATTTAAGGAATCTGGTTTACCAAAGGAACGTGTAATTGGTCAATCAGGAGTATTAGATACAGCGCGTTTCCGTACGTTTGTTGCCCAAGAACTAAACTTGTCTGTAAAAGATATTACAGGATTTGTACTTGGTGGACATGGCGATGATATGGTTCCATTGATTCGTTACTCCTATGCTGGTGGAATACCATTAGAAACATTAATATCAAAAGAACGTCTAGATGCGATAGTAGAGCGTACACGTAAAGGTGGCGGTGAAATTGTAAACCTACTCGGTAACGGCAGTGCTTATTACGCGCCAGCTGCATCCTTAACTATTATGGCAGAGGCAATACTTAAGGATCAGCGACGTGTGCTTCCTGCAATAGCTTATCTAGAAGGTGAATATGGATATCGTGATATCTATCTTGGTGTGCCAACAGTACTTGGCGGGAATGGTCTAGAAAAGATTATAGAACTTGAACTTACCGAAGATGAAAAAGCTGCTTTAGATAAATCGGCTGATTCTGTTAAAAAGGTACTTGAAATATTAAAATAGTAATTGTAAAAGGCTGAGACAAAACAAAAAGAGGGATCAAACCCTTATGTCTCAGCTTTTTTTAAATACTTCAATTCCCAATAATGATAGCGCTTACTAAGACAGATGATCGATAAGGTAGGTTAATATGCATCATACTCTCGCAACAACTGCAGTAGTACGGTCTATTTGTCGGAAGCGCAAGCAGTTTTGAGGATAATGTTCGGCTAGTACACAGCAACTGATTTAACAGATGTAATTATTTGTCATTCACATAGAAATAGGCGGAAAAATAACCCTAAATATTATTTATGAGGAGTGATGTAATGATTGGCAAGAAAAGAAATTTAGGTAAGAAAATAGAAGAATTAAAGATTGGCGATACATATGTTAGCACATATATAGTAGAGGATAAAGATCTGTTATTATATTTAGGTTTAACAAATGATGCGAACCCTTTGTATATTCAACATGATTATGCATCTCAGACACCGTATAAACAACCGATTGTACCATCTGTCATGTTGTTTGGTATGATCTCATCAGTTATTTCGATGTATTTACCTGGCCCAGGAAGCCACATCCTGAGGCATAATATGGTGTTTCCAAAACCAGTATACCATCAGGATGAAATTAAATTTACTGTAGAGGTTATCGCAATAGATAGTGAGAAACATATTGTCACACTATCTGCTATATGTTTTGCTTCAAATGGTGAAAAAGTGATGGAAGGTAAATTAGAAGTTAGTCCACCTTACAAACCGAACAGTTTGACTGCCCAATCTCTAAAAAACTTTTTTTAACGTACTTCCGAAAGAAGTCTCCCTCATCAAGCGACCCGTAAGGGTGGTGAGTGGTGGGAGTAGTTCACTGAGGGAAGACTTTTTTTACCCTAAATTAATATTAAAATGCAACAAGTAATACGCGAAACTGTCTTTCAGTGTAAAAATTCATTTACAATTCATTTCTTTTATTCCCTTTCTAGTGAAACAATTGTAAGATAAGGATAGAATCGAATGAAAACTTCATTAAAAAAGGGGAAAAAATAGTGGATAAAAAGATATTAATCGTTGATGATGAAGAAGCGATTGTTACATTATTACGTTTTAATATTGAAAAGGCTGGATTTGAAACAGATATTGCATTTGATGGTAAGAAGGCTATTAAAAAGGCAGAAAAGAATAACTATGCCCTTATAGTATTAGATTTGATGTTGCCGGGGCTAAACGGTTTAGAAGTTTGTAAATATTTACGTAGTCACCATAATGAAACGCCGATATTGATGTTAACTGCTAGAGGAGCGGAAGAAGATAAAATTAAAGGCTTGGAACTTGGAGCTGACGATTATTTAACAAAACCATTTAGTCCAAAAGAAGTTGTGGCTAGAATTAATGCAATTTTACGAAGAACTACCGCGTTGCAAAATCAGAAATCTACTACATTAAAAATAGGTGATATCACCATATACCCAGAACGTTACGAAGCTGTTAAAAATGGAGAAAGTATTTCCTTCACTCGAAAGGAATTTGAATTATTATATTATCTAGCAAAGCACGCCGGAAGAGTATTATCTCGGGATCAACTGTTGTTAGCAGTTTGGAATTACGATTTTGTTGGCGATACAAGAATTGTAGACGTACATGTTAGTAGATTACGAGAAAAGATAGAAGTAGATACGAAAAATCCACGATATATAAAAACAATCCGTGGGTTAGGCTATAAAATGGAGGATGCATTTCGATGAAGGCATTATTTTCTAAATCTCTATTCATTTACGTAATAGGGATATTCATGCTAACTGTAATTACGGGGGCGGTATTACAACTTTTGGTGAATGATTATATCGTACTATTTTCCGTATTATTCATTCAATTTATCATTCTAATCATTATACTTCTACAAATATTTCATCGATATATTTTACCGATACAGAAAGCATCTAGGACAATGGGTGAACTAGTAAAAGGGAATTATCGTGCAAGAGTGCATACTTCTTTTAATGGAAGTGTTGGTGAATTAAGTAAAAAAATTAATGTGCTAGCAAGAAATTTATCCGAATTAGCGTTCCATGAACAAATGCAAGCCGAGCAGTTATCTACTGTTATTGACAATACAGAGAGTGGGCTCGTTCTCATCGATGAAAAAGGGTATATTCATTTAGTCAATCGAAAGTTTCTTAAAATGTTTCATAAAACAAAACAGGACTTTATCGGATATTTATATTATGATGTTTTAAACAAAGAAGAGATTCATCAAGTTGTACAAGAAACATTTTTGTATGAAAAAAATATAAAGGGCTTTTTTACATTGTCTCATAATGTAGATAAAATCTATATTGAAGTGGTAGGCGCCCCTATCTTTAACGAGAGGAATATGTTGAAAGGTGCAGTTTTAGCATTTTATGATATTACCGACTTAAAACGGATTGAAGTTGTACGCAAAGACTTTGTAGCAAATGTTTCACACGAGTTAAAAACACCAATGACTTCCATTTCAGGATTTGCTGAAACATTACTAGAAGAGGATATCACGGATGCAGAAACAAGAAATAAATTTTTGGGAATTATCCATGATGAGAGTAAACGATTGCATCTATTAATTGATGATTTGTTAATATTATCTAAATTAGAGAAAGACGGATTTCAATTAAACCTATCAACGTTCCAAATGGAAGATCTTTTAGAAGAAGTAATTCCCGTTATGAAGAAGAAATCAGATGAAAAAAATATCACTTTGACTACTAATTTAACGAAACCAACTACGTTAACTGCTGATCGTAACAAAGTAAAACAAATCATGTTTAATTTACTCGGTAATGCGATTAGCTATACGACAGAAAACGGACAAGTAAAGTTAACTGTAAAAGAAAAAGACGGACAGATACACATTGAAATTCAAGACACGGGTATTGGCATTCCACAACACTTAATACCAAGAATATTTGAACGGTTCTATCGAATTGATAAAGCGCGGAGTCGAAATACTGGTGGAACAGGACTTGGTCTTGCGATTGTGAAACATATTGTTGAACAACATAAGGGAACAATAAAGGTTAATAGTGCGCTTGATAAAGGGACAACGTTTACAGTGAGCTTGCCGATTAATAGAGAATAAATTTCTGCGGGAATGAAATGAGATTCTTGTTCCTCGTTAAATAATATTACAATAATAGACTTCTAGCTATGAGGATTGGTCCTATTTTCCTCCCTTGGTAGGTCTTGCCAAGTGTTTAGAGAATAACCCCCTATCTCCTAAAATGATGGAGGATTTGTAATGATAAAGCTCTTGTTTGTCTATACATGGACAATCAAGAGTTTTTTCAGTTTTTTCTATACGATACCTTCATCTATACAGCTTTATGCTTCATTCTTGTTATTCGAACATGCAGCTACTCAACGAAACATACATAACGAAAGCCTAAAATAATAAGCGAACTAATGCATAGGACAATAACCCCTCGTGCGTGCTTGTTAACATAAAGTTCGAGAGGTTATTTTCATTGAATATAAACAAAACGAGTGAGAGTATGACTAAAAATAACTCACTGCTATGAAAAATTTAGAAAGGGCAATTCAACCGGGTGGAAATTCTAGTATTTGTTCCAGAATCGCTTTTTGTGCCAAATGACAATAGCAGTCAGTTAATACCATTTGAGTCGCTATCGAAGCTAGTTGCTGCAACTTCATAATTGTATGAATCGATATAATAGTTTGACTCTTATAGCTACCTGTGTATATAATAAAAAGTATAATATATTTAGGAGGGATTTTAATGTTGAAAAAAGTACAGAGTCGTACGAATCTTAGTATTGATATTCATGCTTACAACCTAAGAACTCCTACACATATGGAATGGACCACCAATGGTCGATTGATTGTATCGGAACACACATCAGGGACTATTAAAGATATAACAGAAGGAGAACCACATAAAGGAACTATTGTTGCAATTGACCCCAACATACAAAAAGATTATCGATTTGAAATACCTGTTATTCAAGGTTTAACAATGCCGTCTTGTTTAAGATTTAATAAGGATGGATCAGAAATGTATATTTGCTCAATGGCTTCAGGTATCATATGGAAGGTTACAGGCTTTTAAATAATGCTTAAAAAATTTTCAAAGGCAAAACTTTTTAATACACTGTCCAACCGAAGCTTTTTTAAGTTTTGGTTGGGACAGTCTGTTTCCGTCTTTGGTTCTTCCATGTATCAAGCCGCCCTACCTTTTTTAGTCTTCTATATTAATGGTGGAGCAGCTGAGTTAAGCCTGGCCAATACCTTTTATATCGCCCCCCAAATAATCGTTTTATTATTTGGTGGTGTTTTTACTGATAGATGGAACCGTAAGTATACATTAGTTATATCGGATTTGATTAAATCTGGAGTTGTCTTCACAATTTGTCTGCTCCTGTTTTTTGATCAACTAAATGTTCTGCATATATATGCACTAACTGCCTCTTTGGGGATGGTCAGTACATTTTCGCGACCAACAACAAGGGGGATTATTCCGCAACTTGTTGAAAAGAGACAATTGGTCAATGCAAATTCTCTTAGAGCTATTTCAAGACAAGTCAGTCAGATGCTTGCGCCAGTTGTAGGTGGCTTCCTGATTACTGCAGTTGGATTGTTCATTGTATTTGGTATTACTACATTTACATTTTTCTTTTCTGCTTTATTTCTGTCAACCATCCATTTATATAAGAAAATCAATGAATCTAGTGAAAAAGAGTCCAAAAGACAGAGCTATTGGAAAGACTTACTGGAAGGGTTTAAAACGGTTCAAACAACCAACTGGTTATTAATTGGCATTGTTGTATCATCGATTATTAATATTTTTATTGCTTCATTTGATGTGATTGCCTTACCTATTTATATTAAAGATACTTTTAGTTCTTCTGGTATTTCAGGCGCAGAAGCATACGGATTTACATTATCATCCATGGCTATCGGTGCTTTACTAAGTGCTTTCTGGATGGGGAGACAAGAAAAATTACCACCGAGAGGAATTCTGTACTATTCATTAATTGGAGCAACAGGGCTATCCATTCTTTTTCTTGCGTTAACAAGTTCATTATTGATTACGCTATTTTTCACAACTATTATCGGGTTCTTAATGACCACATTCATTATTGTTTGGGAAAGTCTGTTACAAGATCTTGTTGATAACGAAAAGTTAGGAAGAATAACGAGCCTCGACATGTTTGGCGGTCTTGTACTTCTCCCTGTGGGCTATTGGATTTTTGGTTTACTTATTGAAACCACAAATGTATCCAAGGTTATTCAAATAACTGGTCTAGGGATAATCATTATGTCGATTTTACCATTATTATTTAAGTCCATTAGAGATTTAAAATAATAAAAGTTGATGAAGAAAATTTATTCGAAAAGTAAAAACACTACATGTCAACCTGTGGCATATAGTGTTTTTTTATTTTCCTCCTACGTTTTAACTTCATTACAAGGGGAAAATCTATCTTCCATGTCGACTATATACTGCTTCACTTTTAGATTCCAATGAACAATGGTAAAATAATGATATTGGATTGTAATAGAGGAGGAATTTGATTGGCTAAAAAATTAGTGCTAATCGACGGGAATAGCATACTTTACCGTGCATTTTTTGCATTGCCTTTGTTAAACAATGATAAAGGTGTGTATACAAATGCGGTATATGGATTTACGACGATGTTACTGCGAATACTTGAAGAACAGAAACCGACCCATATGTTAGTTGCTTTTGATGCAGGAAAAACGACATTTCGCCATAAAACGTATGGAGACTATAAAGGTGGACGGCAAAAGACACCACCAGAATTATCAGAGCAGTTTCCGCTTATGCGTGAATTACTAGATGCGTATCAAATAAAACATTATGAACTTGAACAATACGAAGCAGATGATATTATTGGAACACTTGCAACAAAAGCGAAAAAGGATGAATATGATGTCACAATCATATCTGGAGATAAGGATTTATTACAACTTGTATCTGATCACGTCACATTACAGCTAACACGAAAAGGAATTAGTGAAATTGAGGCATATACCCCAGCTTATATGAAAGATAAAATGGAATTAACGCCGGATCAAATCATTGATTTAAAAGCACTCATGGGAGATAACTCCGATAACATACCTGGAGTTCCTGGTATTGGTGAGAAAACAGCGACAAAACTATTGAAGCAATATGACACACTCGAAAACGTCTATGAACATCTCGATGAAATTAGCGGGAAGAAGATGAAGGAAAACTTAACAAACTTTCGTGATGATGCATTCATGAGTAAGGAACTTGCTACGATTCATTGTGAGTCTCCGGTAGAAGTGAAATTAGATGAATTGGCTTTTGATGGGTTCGATGAGCGAGCAGTTATCACACTGTTTAAGGATCTAGGCTTTCAATCTTTATTAAATAGAGTGAGTGATGATGCAATTGAAGCGATGGAGGAAGAACCACTCGAAGAAATAGAATTTGAAATGATTACCAACCTTTCTGAAGATATTTTCACCGACCACGATGCTATTACAGTTGAAATGATCCAGGAAAATTATCATCAAGCTCCAATTGTAGGGATTGGCATTGTGAATAACAAAGGGAAGTTCTTTGTTCCGACAGATATTGCAGTTGAATCAGAAATTTTTAAAGACTGGGCAGAAAATGCAACGAAAGAGAAAGTTGTCTTTGATGCAAAACTAATTGAGACTGCGTTATTAAATCGAGGTATCCAACTAAGGGGAATTGTATTTGATCTATTATTAGCGTCTTATGTATTAAATCCAGATGATCAACATAGTATTCCCGCCATTGCGGAACGAATGGATCAAGCACATGTTTTATATGATGAAGAGGTATACGGTAAAGGTGCAAAATTAAAAGTGCCGGAACAGAACGTTTTAGCAGAACATATTGTTCGTAAAACCACGGCTTTATTTGCGTTAGAAGAATTAATGGAGAAAGAACTAAGGGAAAATGAACAATATAATTTGTTAACGGAACTTGAGTTACCACTTGCACTTATATTAGCTGAAATGGAACATACTGGTGTTTTAGTTGATATAAAACGCCTGGAAGATATGGGGGTAGAATTAAAAGAACGCCTTGCTGTCATTGAAAAAGAAGTGTATGAACTTGCAGGTGAAGAATTTAATTTGAACTCACCAAAACAACTTGGTCCGATTCTGTTTGAAAAATTACAGTTACCTGTCATTAAAAAGACAAAAACAGGATATTCGACTGCAGCAGATGTGTTAGAACAGTTGGAACATGAACATGAGATAATTCCAAAGATATTACTGTATCGTCAATTAGGTAAATTGCAGTCTACTTATATTGAAGGATTATTAAAAGTAGTCAATAAAGACACAAATAAAATTCACACGCGCTACAATCAAGCATTGACGCAAACAGGAAGATTAAGCTCTGTCGATCCGAATTTGCAAAATATCCCAATACGTTTAGAAGAAGGACGTAAAATTAGACAGGCTTTTGTGCCGTCAGAAAAAGAATGGATTATGTTTGCAGCGGATTATTCGCAAATCGAATTACGTGTTTTAGCACATATTGCTAAAGACGAAAAGCTAATCGATGCTTTTAAGCATGAAAAAGATATTCATACACAAACAGCAATGGATGTCTTCCATGTTGATGCCGATCAGGTCGATGGTAATATGCGTAGACAAGCAAAAGCCGTAAATTTTGGAATTGTATACGGGATTAGTGATTATGGATTATCGCAGAACTTAGGCATTACACGAAAGGAAGCAAAACAGTTTATTGAGCGTTATTTTGCTAGTTATCCAGGTGTGAAAGAATATATGGATGAAATTGTGATGGATGCAAAACAAAAAGGGTATGTGACGACGCTCATGCATCGAAGAAGATATTTACCAGAAATTACGAGTCGAAACTTTAACAGAAGAAGTTTTGCGGAAAGAACAGCGATGAATACACCAATCCAAGGTAGTGCTGCAGATATAATTAAACAAGCGATGATTGATTTAGATGCACGATTGAAACAGGAAAAAATGCAAGCGCGTATTCTATTACAAGTCCATGATGAACTTATTTTAGAGGCGCCTAAAGAGGAAATAGAAAAATTGAAACAAATTGTACCAGAATGTATGGAAAATACAGTGGAATTACTTGTGCCATTAAAGGTCGAGTATGCCTATGGAAAAAGCTGGTATGATGCAAAATAAGGGGAAGCGATAAAGCATGCCAGAATTACCAGAAGTTGAAACGATTAGACAAACATTAAAACGATTTGTAATCAATAAAAAAATTGATAAGGTTTCCGTTTATTGGCCAAAAATAATTAAGCATCCGGATGATGTAGAGAAATTTAAACATCTATTAGTCGGACAAACCATTTATGATATCGATAGAAGAGGGAAGTTTTTATTATTCCAATTGGATGATTATACACTTGTTTCTCACCTACGGATGGAAGGAAAATATCATGTTTATCCAAAAGAAGATCCAGTAAAAAAACATACACATGTCATTTTTACGTTCACAAATGGTGAAGAACTACGTTATAACGACGTAAGGAAATTCGGTACCATGCACTTATTTACTAAAGGAGAAGAATTTAAAGTTAAACCACTGAATCAATTGGGGTCAGACCCCTTTGATAAACCTTTTACGGTGGATTACTTTTATGGACGTCTCCAAAAGACGAGTCGGATGATAAAAGCGGTTTTGTTGGATCAAACCATTGTGGCTGGTTTAGGAAATATATATGTAGATGAAACACTTTTTCGAGCGGGAATACATCCTGAAAGAAGAGCAAATACTTTAACTCGAATTGAAGCAGATAGAATTCGTCAAGAAGCAATTGCTACGCTTGAAGAAGCTGTGAAACAAGGTGGTACAACAATTCGTTCCTATGTAAATAGCCAAGGTGATATGGGAATGTTTCAGCAGAAGTTATTTGTGTATGGTCAGGAAAATAAAGCTTGTCAACGCTGTGGTCACATAATCGAAAAGACAAAAGTTGCTGGTCGTGGTACACATATTTGCCCACATTGTCAAAACTTAAAATAAAAATACAACAGACTATTTCAATTAAAAGGTAAATATTTAGAACAACTTTTTCAAAGGAGTCGTCATTATGACACTTGTAATAGGATTAACAGGGAGTATTGCCAGTGGTAAAAGTACTGTATCTCAAATGTTTAAAGAAATGGGAATTCCTGTTATTGATGCAGATGAAATTTCCCGAGATGTAGTAAAACCAGGGATGCCGGCATGGCGAGAAGTAGTAGAGAAATTTGGCCGTGAAATCTTGTTCGATGATGGTACATTGAATCGAAAAAAATTAGGTGAAGTTATTTTTACAAGTGAAACAAAACGTGAAGAATTAAATGCGATTATGCATCCGGCTATTCGTAATAAAATGTTACAACAGCGCGATGGCTTTGTTTTACAAGGAGAGCGTGCAGTTGTATTGGATATTCCATTATTATTTGAAAGTAAGTTAACCCATCTTGTGGAAAAGATAATAGTTGTCTATGTTGATGAAGATGTGCAATTGCAAAGGTTAATGGAACGTGATCAGTCAACAGAACAAGAAGCCAGGCAGCGGATTCACTCCCAAATTCCTGTAAAGGAAAAAGTGGAATTAGCAGATGCAGTCATTAACAATAATGGAACAAAACAGGAATCATTTACGCAGTTTAAAGAAATATTGCAATCTTGGTCTATACTATAGATATTTTAACAATCCCAGAAGAAATACGTTTCTTTTTGGGATTGTTTTATGCTACTGTCTATTCAATTTGACCAAAGTTTATAAATCTGACAAAATCCTATCACACTTTTCACTTATATATGTTATACTATTATAAGAAATATAATTAAAGAGTATGGCACATATAGGGGGATTGAAATTGAATAAAACTCGTGTTGCGATTAATGGATTTGGTCGAATCGGAAGAATGGTTTTTCGTCAAGCAATAAAAGATGATCAATTGGATATTGTTGCAATTAATGCCAGTTATCCAACGGAGACTTTAGCACATTTAATAAAGTATGACAGTGTCCATGGTATTTTTGATGGAGAAGTGAAAGCGCTTGCTGATGGACTTGAAGTAGATGGTAAACACGTCTTAATTGTTAATTCGCGAAATCCCGAAGAACTTCCGTGGAAAAAACACCAAATTGATATTGTAATCGAAGCGACAGGTGTATTTAATTCAAAAGAAAAAGCAAGTTTACACATTGATGCCGGAGCGAAAAAAGTGGTGCTTACAGCTCCAGGGAAAAATGTGGATAGGACAATTGTGATGGGGGTTAATGAGCATACGTATGTAGAAACAGATACAGTGATATCGAATGCATCTTGTACAACGAATTGTTTAGCACCAGTAGTGAAAGTGTTAGATGATCACTTCGGTGTCGTTAATGGTCTCATGACGACCGTACATGCTTTTACAAATGACCAAAAAAATCTAGATAATCCACATAAAGATTTACGAAGGGCAAGAGGCTGTACACAATCAATTATTCCAACTTCAACCGGAGCTGCAAAGGCATTAGGAGAAGTACTGCCGCATTTACAAGGAAAATTACATGGAATGGCATTACGTGTACCAACACCAAATGTGTCACTTGTCGATCTCGTTGTCGATGTAAGCGAATCTGTAACAGTTGATGATGTGAATGTAGCATTTAGGAAAGTAGCTCGCAATGAAATGAAACACATCCTACATTATAGTGAAGCGCCACTTGTTTCGATAGATTACACGACGACTGCGTATTCAGCAGTAATTGATGGTTTATCGACAATTGTGATGGAAGGAAATAAAATAAAAGTACTAGCGTGGTATGACAATGAATGGGGTTATTCCAAACGAGTTATTGACTTGGTGAAATATGTTGGTACACACCAATATGAAAAGGTGGTATCTCTATCACATTAAAATATGTACAAAAAGATTTAAGATAGATTCCGAGCAGATGGGATCTATCTATTTTTTTGGGCTCTTTGTCAAATAGTGTTGGTGGCTGAATTAAGGTCGCTAAAATATTAATGATTCGGGATCTGTTTATCCTGCCACTTAAGCGGCAGGATAAACAGATCCTTTTTGTTGGCTTACAATTGCTTTTAACTTGAAATGAAGCATAATTCTACTTTTAAAGTTATTAAAGTTTCGATAGCCGTATGCAACTCGATTTAATACTTTGATTTTATTATTAATACCTTCAATTCGCCCATTACTGTATGGATATGATAGACTATTCTCTATAAAAGGTAAGTGTTTTTTTAGTGTTTTTACGCTTGTCCTCATATAGCGAGAAACTGTGTTTAAGTTAACTGTCGACAATATATTTTCGAATGCCTTAAAATCCTTTTCCTTGATACTTTCCAATAATGATTGATAAA
>NZ_JBHLWL010000057.1:0-3571 GCF_042432965.1 Paracerasibacillus soli
GGCTGCTGGCACGTAGTTAGCCGGGGCTTTCTGGTTAGGTACCGTCAAGGTACCGCCTTATTTAAACGGTACTTGTTCTTCCCTAACAACAGAGTTTTACAATCCGAAAACCTTCATCACTCACGCGGCGTTGCTCCGTCAGACTTTCGTCCATTGCGGAAGATTCCCTACTGCTGCCTCCCGTAGGAGTCTGGGCCGTGTCTCAGTCCCAGTGTGGCCGATCACCCTCTCAGGTCGGCTACGCATCGTTGCCTTGGTAGGCCGTTATCCCACCAACTAGCTAATGCGCCGCGGGCCCATCTATAAGTGATAGCCGAAGCCATCTTTCATCTTCTCACCATGTGGTGAAAAGTATCATCCGGTATTAGCACCGGTTTCCCGGAGTTATCCCAGTCTTACAGGTAGGTTGCCCACGTGTTACTCACCCGTCCGCCGCTCGTTCCACAAGCGTCACCCCGAAGGGATCAGCTTGCTTCCCGCGCTCGACTTGCATGTATTAGGCACGCCGCCAGCGTTCGTCCTGAGCCAAGATCAAACTCTCCAAAAAAGTTTGTTGTTTCTTAGCTATAAATAAGAAAAACGAGGTTGTTTTTCTTCAAAGTTTTTGATTCAAGCACTTAGCAACCAAGTTGCTAAAAGCACCTTTACCATTTATTTCGAATACTGGTCGTTCTGTTCAGTTTTCAAAGAGCAAATGTTTTTTGTGCAACTATTTAATCTTAACAGATAGAATAGTTTATGTCAATACCTTTTTACTCATTTTATTTTAAGAGTAAAAGTGGGCCTGAGTGGACTCGAACCACCGACCTCACGCTTATCAGGCGTGCGCTCTAACCAGCTGAGCTACAGGCCCATTAAACAAAATGGAGCGGGTGAAGGGAATTGAACCCTCGACATCAGCTTGGAAGGCTGAGGTTTTACCACTAAACTACACCCGCATTCGTAATCTTAATAACAACTGGCTTCACTGGTCGGGAAGACAGGATTCGAACCTGCGGCCCCATGGTCCCAAACCATGTGCTCTACCAAGCTGAGCTACTTCCCGTTGCTAAATATAATAATCAATTTAATATGGCGCGCCCGAGAGGAGTCGAACCCCTAACCTTTTGATCCGTAGTCAAACGCTCTATCCAATTGAGCTACGGGCGCAATAGCGCGACCTCATTAATATAACATATTATTATGAAAAAGGCAATTACTTTTTTCAAAAAGCAAAGTGCGGTCGAGAAGACTCGAACTTCCACGGGATTTAACTCCCACTAGGCCCTCAACCTAGCGCGTCTGCCATTCCGCCACGACCGCATTTTTATAAGTTTATAGATATCATTCTTATAATACATATACACAAGTCGTTTCATTAGCAGCAGTTATATAATGGTGAGCCATACAGGATTCGAACCTGTGACCCTCTGATTAAAAGTCAGATGCTCTACCGACTGAGCTAATGGCTCTTGATGCTATCTGTTAATATAATCACAAAACACTTCAAAATAAAAATGGCTGGGCTACTAGGATTCGAACCTAGGAATGACGGGACCAAAACCCGTTGCCTTACCGCTTGGCTATAGCCCAACAAATGGCGGTCTGGACGGGACTCGAACCCGCGACCTCCTGCGTGACAGGCAGGCATTCTAACCAACTGAACTACCAGACCAACCTATTTTTTTATAAAGAAGATGACCCGTACGGGATTCGAACCCGTGTTACCGCCGTGAAAGGGCGGTGTCTTAACCGCTTGACCAACGGGCCATATTATGGCGGAGAAGGAGGGATTTGAACCCTCGCGCCGGTATAACCGACCTACACCCTTAGCAGGGGCGCCTCTTCAGCCTCTTGAGTACTTCTCCAAATGGCTCCACAGGTAGGATTCGAACCTACGACCGATCGGTTAACAGCCGATTGCTCTACCACTGAGCTACTGTGGAATGATAAAGGATTTATTTGCGCTATCTAAATGACGTTCAAATAATAGCAACAAAAAACATATTAAAACAAATTTCACTCATTGTCAACCTTTTATTTTACTTTCCTTTTAAAAATACCGTTATTATCTCGACGGCTATATTAATTTATCATGGATGACAAAATTCGTCAATGCCTTTTTAATAAAAATACTATATATCTTTTTTATTTAGCCAAAATTGGTTTCCCCATTTAATGAAGAAATGGTTAACTATAGATCTTTATTCTTATTTATTCCATTGAAAGACAAATGGAAACCAAACTTTCTAAAGCTCATCATTATTACCTAATCTTCATATTGCTAATGATGTACAATCAGTTTTTATGTCAAGAATATAACCTAATTAATAATTCCCTTCTACTTGATTCTATGCCAGTAAAAAAAGAAGGAAATTGTACTGATTTGATTTCTACTTTTATATTATTATCAATGATTTCCTTTTATAATCTCATCAGAAGTTAGATTTTACTCGATTATGACCAACTCTCCCTTGCATTTTCCACATCTATATTTTTTTATATCTATGCGTCGTTTCCTTTTATATAAGAATTTACACTGCTTACATTTATATGTATAACTATTTATCTGTTGAGAAGGTAACGGTTTACAAAATCTCGGAGCTCCTGTCTTTTTCAGTAAATTTCTAAAATCTCGATCTCGGTGTTTATAACCCTTCCCTTCAATATGGAGATGGTAATGGCATTTATATGATATATTTTGGTTTTAACCCTATTTTTGGTTTTTATTGTTTATATATATATTAAATACTCAATGTTTCGGCAAGATATCTTCTCTTTTTCATGGTTTTAATGAAGATGCTTTGATATAATTCTTATTATTCAAATAGTTGGATATTTATTGGGGGTGTTTGTGATACATACTAGATTTGGTCTTAGGTCTTCCATTACCACTTTAAGGACAAATCAGGAAGTAAAGCAGTGTCATATAGTTATTATTAATGATATGGACTTGTATAAAGTACACCCTGTTTCTAACTTCTTGTATGAAAAGAAAGGCTCTAAATACAACACATTAAAAACCAAGGGGCAAATAGTGGTTAGGTTTCTGAATTGGTTTGTTGAAAACCATTTTACTTTTAGAGAACTCGAAGCAAGATTATCCACACTTAGCTTTAATAAAGTGGAGTACTATATCAACTGGTTGGTTTCAGAAGGGAAATCAAAATCTACTATATTAAACAATCAACTTACACTTAAAGAGTTTATGGGATTTCTTATTAGGAACGGAATTATTAATAATAGAGAAACTATTCAAGAATACAATGAAAGACTTAGTAATAAGAGTAGCTCCTTCTTCCAGTTATACAGGAGACCTAATCCCAGACAAACAGAGTTAGTACATGAATTGAATTTAAACTACATAATTAGTTTTATCAGATTGGCAATGAAACACACAACCCCAATAGCACTAGGTGTGTACCTTCAATTTTTTGGGGGGCTTAGAAGGGGTGATTGTGTAAACCTAACCAGAAGTAGTGTAAAGTCAAAAGGTGTATTTCGCAAGTGAAAAGTGAGCCACTTCGCAATTAAATTTTGAACCACCCTAAAATAAATAATTATTCATCAGTTGATTCGTTTTTTAGCCATT
>NZ_JBHLWL010000058.1:0-712 GCF_042432965.1 Paracerasibacillus soli
CAACTTTCTCGGTCTTGACCTTACAGAATTCCTCGATGACACTTTTGAAGTCTTCTCCTTTATTTGAGGAGAAGGCTCCACAGACATTTTCCCACACTGCGTATCTTGGATATTCACCATTTGTTTTACACCTCATTTCCTTTATAATTCGCATCGCTTCATAAAATAAAGAGGACTGACTTCCGTCTAGTCCTGCACGTTTTCCTGCAATTGAAAGGTCAGTACACGGTGAACCAAAAGTGATAATATCAACTGGTTCAATCTCTGCACCATTAATTGAACTAATATCTCCCAAATGTTTCATCTGAGGAATTCGTTTTGATGTAACCCGAATAGGAAATGGTTCAACTTCAGATGCCCACTTTGGCTCAATACCGCAAATGATACCTGCAAGCGGAAACCCACCTGATCCATCAAAAAGCGAACCTAAAGTAAGTTTACGCACTTTCACTCACCTCAAGTTCGCTATAAGCAATCTTTTTATTTTTTCGAATAACATACACATCTTCATCTGTTCCAACTTGTTCAATGTATCTCTTCGCAATCACATCACAGAACTTTTCGTCTAATTCAATCATGTAACATATTCGGTCGGTTTGTTCAGATGCGATTAAAGTTGAACCAGATCCACCAAACGGGTCAAGTACAATACTGTTTGTTAAACTTGAATTCATGATTGGATAAGCAATTAAGGCAATTGGTTTCATCGTTG
>NZ_JBHLWL010000059.1:0-879 GCF_042432965.1 Paracerasibacillus soli
ATCAAGGTTTCCACTACACCAGCCCCCAATTTCAAAAGATGGTGAAAGAAATGGGACTGGGGCAATCTATGTCGCGCCGTGGAAACTGTTGGGATAATGCCCCACAAGAATCGTTTTTTGGCCATTTTAAAGATGAAACAGACTTTAAAGCTTGTGAAACCTTAGAAGATGTAAAACGAGAAATTAAGAGTTATATGATCTATTACAATCATTACCGTAGTCAATGGAACTTAAAAAAGATGACGCCTGCAAAATACAGTCATCATCTTCTTCAAGTTGTTAAAGCCTTTTTTAAAAATGTCCTTTACAAAGGGTACATTTTACATTCATCTCTTCCTGTTTTTTTATCATGATGGGATCGCCCCCGCTACTCTTTAATGTTGATAGAAATTGCTAATTTGCTATTTTTTAACGTACTTCCGAAAGAAGTCTCCCTCTTCAAGCGTGTGAAGGGCGTAGCCCAACGGTAAGTGGGAGATGAATTTCGGTTGGGTGACAGCCCAAAGTCTTTTTCTTTTGCCTCTTTGCTCAATATGGTATAATCAGTCGTATAAAGTGTAGGAGTTGATATTATAATGAGGTTGGATAGTAATAACCATTCGGTGTTCTCAATGCATTACCATCTTGTGTTAGTCGTAAAGTATCGAAGGAAAGTAATAGATGATACTATTTCAGACTATGCTAAAGATAAATTTGTGTCGTTGAGTGAAAAATATAATATCACATTAGTTGAATGGAACCACGATATTGATCATATTCATATTTTGTTCAAAGCACAACCCAACAGTGAATTATCGAAATTCATCAATGCCTATAAAAGTGCCAGTTCAAGACTTATCAAGAAGGATTTTCCTCAAGTCCGAAAAAAGTTATGGAAGG
>NZ_JBHLWL010000006.1:0-21190 GCF_042432965.1 Paracerasibacillus soli
AATGGCTAAAAAACGAATCAACTGATGAATAATTATTTATTTTAGGGTGGTTCAAAATTTAATTGCGAAGTGGCTCACTTTTCACTTGCGAAATACACCTCTGATAATTCAAGGTCAAAAGATATTGAAGCATGATTATATCGCCTCTTTGTATACAGCTTTATCATTTTAGCTAAAAATGAGCTGGTGTCCGTTAAAAGAATATATATCTTATTTTCCGTCATCATCATCCCCTCGTCTGATACCAAAAAATCATGTATAAGTTCAATTTACATATCAAAACCTAAAAACTACTTCATAAATTCCTTAAGAATAACTTAATTTTAAACAGTACCAAAAAAGGCAAGAAAAAATGACTAGATCCTTCATTGGATACAGTCAATGTTTGTATTATATTCACTACCGCAGGGTTATTTTATTCAATGGAAGTTTGCCAATTTATTTGACAAGATGCAGTTATAAATGGTGGTGTGAAAATACACGTAATATAGGAGCTTTAATTGTAAATCGATCCGGAGCACTTCTTAGCTAGTACTGCGATTGGCAAAATTCAGTTCCGGCATTTTCCATATAGTCGGATTCAGTAGATAAATATACATTCACGGAATTCCTTTAGATGTAGATTGTGGTTCAATATGAATGAGGATGATTAGTCTTCTTGTTTTATATTTACTTCAGCCAAAAGCTCGCGCTCTAAATAAAGTTTTAACTAAAGAGTTAAATGCCCCGTTGAAAATCTTAAAAAGCACCTGGTGCCGAAACAATTAGATTTGTTTGGTACCAGGTACTTCATTATTTCTCTAAAATATTATATTTTCCTTCAAGAAACTGGATTGCTACTCCACCTTATAAATTTTCTCCATTACTTTCAATGACTTGTTTATACCAATCGAACGATTTTTTCCTAGTTCTCTTTAAAGTTCCATGACCTTTGTTATCTTTATCTACGTAAATAAAACCATAGCGCTTTTTCATTTCACCTGTGCTAGCGCTAATTATATCTATAGGTCCCCAACTTGTATAGCCAAGCAAATCAACGCCATCTTTAATCGCTTCCTTCATTTCCTTTAAATGTAGGCGTAAATATTCAATTCGATAATCATCTACAACTTTATTATCAGATTCTAGAACATCTACCGCCCCAAGGCCATTTTCTACAATAAACAAAGGCTTCTGGTAACGATCATAAAGCTGATTTGCAGTTATTCGTAAACCTTTTGGATCAATCGTCCAACCCCATTCAGATGTTTTTAAATATGGATTCCTGACAGACTGAAATATATTTATTTTCTTCTGGTGCGATGGGAAAAGGGGTTGCAATTGAGCCTACTATAGGTGAACTAGTTTCACCTGTGGATGGAATAGTTACTACCCTGTGGGGCAATTGACTTTTACCATAGATATAAGGAAGATATTGCTCTATTTGCTGAAATGGGATTTAAGGCGTTAAGACTTTCTATTGCTTGGACAAGAATTTTTCCAAATGGTGATGATGAAACCCCGAATAAAAAAGGACTAGAGTTTTATGATAAAGTATTTGATGATTATATTATTTTCTATTCCGTTTAATAATCTGCTGCAGCATCTTCAACAAATAACTCTTCTGAAATATAATGATGAATTTCATCTAAGTCGTCTATCGCAATAGGTGTAAACTTAATTAAATAGTTACTTTCCACCATACTTTTCTTATAACTTCCCAAATAAGTGATATTTTGCTATATATAAAACATGCCTGGCACCTATACAATTTAGCATTGTTCGGGTGCCAGGCATGTTATTCTAACATTCTATAGTACGAGTTTGTCAATCTCTTGAATCAATCTTACAATATCCGGTTTACTTATTTGTCCGGAAGCTCCAACTTGTTCCCCTTTATGCTGTAAGTCTTCCGTAATAAGCGATGAAAATATGAGTACTGGAATATCCTTTAACCGCGGATGGCTTTTCACGCGCTTCGTTAAATGATGTCCATCCATCTGTGGCATTTCGATATCCGTAATTAGCAGTTGCACAGTATCTAGTGGATTTTTTCCCTTATCATCACCGATAGATTCCAAGTAATCCCATGCTTCTTTCCCGTTTTGGTAGAATTGCACATCTTGATACCCTGCCTCATATAGCGTATCTTTTATTAACTCCCGTAATACAGCTGAATCCTCAGCCACAATAATCTTCTTTGTATTTCTCTCACGTGGGCCAAGTGCTTTTACCGCCTCGACATTAATTCCTACCTTTGGGCTAATATCAATGACTACTTTTTCAAAGTCTAGTAAAATTGCCATTTCATCCGCCATTTTAATAATGCCACTTGCAAATGGTTGACGACCTGTCGATAAATCATCCGGCTTTTCAATTTGCTCCCAGGAAATGCGATGAATTTTCTTCACGCCGTGAACTCGAAAAGCAATTTTTGTTTGATTTAATTCACAAACGATAAACTTATCTTCTGACTCAATCTTTTCCCGTGGAATATTTAGTACTTTTTCCAAATTGATGACGGGTAGTACTTCCTCACGAAGACGAATGACACCTTCTACATGATCATGTGATTGCGGTAATTTTGTAATGGGCATAGGGACGATAATTTCTCTTACCTTCAACACATTAATGCCATACGTTTCATTTCCTAAATAAAATAAAATAACTTCCAACTCATTTGTGCCTGAGTCTAATAAAATATCTCCACTTTTGTTCATATTAATTAGCGGGGGTCTGACCCCACTTTCCTCCCATTCTCTTTTATATTTTAAATCGTCCCACTAATTCATTTAGGTTTTCTGCTAATTTGGCAAGTTGCGCGGAGCTTCCGGCGATTTCATCCATTGAACTACTTGCTTGTTCAGCAGATGCTGCTGTTTCTTCTACACCAGCGGCCGCTTCCTCTGAAACAGACGCGATTTCCTCAATGGATCCATTCATTTCTTGGCTTCCTGCGGTAATAGCTGATAAGCGATCTGAAACTTGATCGATATTTTTTACCATCTCAGTTACAGCTTCTTGGATTTCTTGGAATGTTTCACTTGTAGTCAATAATTGTTGTGATCCTTGTTCTACCTCTTTATATCCCTCACCTAATGAATCAGCGACAACACTTGATTCTGTCTGGATATTTGTAACAAACTGTGTAATATCATCAACCGATAAGGATACTTGTTCGGCTAGTTTTCTCACTTCATCTGCTACAACGGCAAAGCCTTTCCCTTGTTCCCCAGCTCTTGCAGCTTCAATTGCGGCATTTAACGCGAGTAAATTTGTCTGATCTGCCACATCGCGGATGACTGCAACGAGTTTCGATATTTCTTGGGATTGCTTATCAAGTACTTCCATCTTTTGCACGGCATCTTTCACAATGCTATCAATTTTTTCCATCTGTTTTGTAGATGTATCCATTAATTGACTTCCTTTAGCCGTCATGTCCAGTACATGTTGCGAGTTTTCCTCTATTTGTTTTCCACTATTATTTGCTTCCTCAACACTTTGATTAAATGTATTCATCATTTCTGCCAAGTTACTTGCACTATTAGCCTGTGTTTCAGAGCCTTGTGCTAATTCTTCCATCGTTCTAGCTACTTGCTCGGTTCCTTCTCTTACTTCACTTGCTGATTGTGTTAATTCTTCACTTTGGCTTGAAACTGAATCAGACACATGGCTAATTTCCTTAATTAGTTCCCGATTATTATCTGTCATCCTATTTGTTGCCACTACTAGTTGGGCAATCTCATCCTTTTTATTTGTTACTAATGGCTCATTATTTAAATCACCATTTGCAATATCATTCATTCTCTTCATCACTGTTTTGATTGGTTTAGAAATAGATCTTGCTGTAACAATTGCAATTGCGATTCCACCAAGACACACAATATGAGCGATGACCATGGCAATAATTAAATTACGTAAACCTTGCGAGATAATTTCGTCTCCTTTATCCGAAATCAATTGTTCTCGGTGAGCTGTCATGCCCGCAAAGCCTTTTTGAAGCGAATTTGATATTTCCTCCGCCTTTGTTAACGTACCTAAAGCATTATTCATATTTCCCTTTCCAAACTCTAATAGCGCTCCATCGATGACAGCTTCCCAATTTTCACGAATCTTCGCTAATTGTTTTACCCCTTTTTCATCGTTCTTTTCTATAAGTTGTGCTTCTATTTCTTGAAGTTCAGCTTTACTTTGTTCCACTTCACCTTTTACTGTTTCATCATCATATAAAAAATACTCACGGACTAATGAATCAATCTGATACATTTTAGAAGTATACTGTGCAGCCAAACTCATTAACGGAATTTGTTCCTTTACAATATCCTTTGTATCTTTATTTATATTTTTTGTTGAAAAATGAATGTATGTACTCATTATAGCCGTAAGAATGATCAACACACAAAATCCTAATAGTATTTTACCTTGAATGCTTTTAAAACCTAATTTTTTCTTCATGTAAACACCCCTAATTTCAAATTCTGCTCAATATTTCAGTTGAAAGTCATATTCATTTTTTAAAAGAATGTATCCCCTTTCTATATAAAAAAAGTCATTACTATATTTATCGACAAAATTCGCGCCTTTCTTAATAAACAATTCAGGCTATATTGTCGCATAAAGTAAAACTTCAATCGATAGGGTTTTCACACTACCCCTTCTAATTGTTACTGGCGATAGATCCCCCACTTATCATTCTTAAACCTCTAAAATTCCTAAAGTAGAGGCTTGCAACTAAATAAGTTGCGATTAATACCAATAACCATTTGCTGGTTTGCCTGTCCCTATTGTTATTCATTTACCTACCTTTGCTATTTTTATAGAGCGACAGTTTTATTCTTTACAAAGATTAAGTTTACCATAGGTATAAAGTACTAATCCAGAGGTGTTTTTACTTCTTTTTTTACTATTCGACAATTAGGTATTGATGATATGGGGGTAGCATCATGATTACAAAGCTTAGATTCGGGAAAAATAACCGTATACATATTCATGATTTTACAAAAAAAGACATCCCGCTTCACAATATGCCAAACAATAATCTTGAAAACATGAAACTAGTGCAATTAACGAAAAAAGATAGTGATTATGTATATTTAATAGATGCAATGAAATGAGTAATTGATTTTATTAATAGTATTTTGCTCATGAGATGAAATTACTTTCATTAAATGCTTCCATTGGGGCAGCAAAAGCTGGTGATCAGGGGGTGGCATTAAAAGGCAATGAATTCATCATGCCGACACGAACACCGTCTATAATTATTACTTTTTCAAAAAGAATCAGCAGACAAATGTCTTCACATCCGTCTGCTGATTGCTACACCTTTTACTTTTCTGAACGAGTAATCTTAAATGGAATTTCCTCCGTTGTTACCTTAAACCCTTCTGCATCCTCTACGATGGCATAAGCTTTATATTGACCATCTGGTACATCCGACTTAGGGGTCCAAGTTGTTCGTAATGAATGCTGTCTTTCTTCAATGAAGCTGTCAATTTGGTTTCCTTCACTGTCCTCAATTACGACTGTCCATTTTAAACGATTTGCTGCAAAGCCCATAATCTCAAGCGGGTTATCCTCATTTACTCCAGCTGTTCCGTATGCAGTGAACCATGACACAAGTATGTACTGATCGACATATGAAGGATCGCCCCATACTTCAATGCTTGTATTATAAGCATAATCCTGCGCCATGACAATGACGCTTGTTGGCTCTGTATCAACTATGTGTGACTTTTTCCCAGGATCTAGAGGTGTATATTGACCATCAATATAAAGTAAAGCACCATAATAACCGCTTCCGTTTTTATTATCTTCAGCCTTAAAACTTATTTCATATTTGCCATCTTTTGGTTCTACTTGAATGTCACGTATAGATGGCGCAATGGAATCTACCTTAATAGGCATTTTAACAACCTGTGGTTTCGCTCCTTCATAATCTAATGTCGACTCTATGACATATTGATAATCCTCATCCGGAACAAAATTACCTTCGTCATCTGCTACTTCCCATAGATAACCGCCGTAGAAATTATCTTCATATGGCAAAATATTTTTGCTGAATTTCCATGGAACGCCTGTAAACTCACTAAAATCCCCAAGTTCAAGTAATTTCTTCCCTTGTTTATCTTCAATATACATTTCTGTTTTTTCTAAATTTCTTAATGCTGTAAAGGTTGAATAAACACCTGGTGCTGCTGAAAGCGACGATATCGCAATTTTCTCTATATCAAAATCTCCTGTTTCCAAGTTAAAACCTAGCGGAAGGTCTGTCATATCATCCCATAATACAGTGAAGCCTAAAAAGTGCTCATCCTCCCATGGTGAAGGATCGATATTAGGCTGTGCATCCCATTCACCATAAAAGCCCATGTATGGAATTGTTAGTTCCGGGCTCTGCTTTGGATCTTTAGGTACAAGACGGACATACCCCTCAACAAAACTATTTTTCTTCATATTGTTCGGTAAAAAGATGTTTACGTATAGCTTTACATTGTTATTTGGCGTAACTAAAACTTTTGCTCCTTTATCATGGCTTGCAATACTACCATTTACCATGACCGTTGCACCTTCTACTCGTTTCGTATGAAGGGTGAGGTATTCATGAGATTCATCCACTTTTCCATCACCATTTAAATCGAACTCCATCGTTTCTGTTTCGTCTGTAAGTACATCTACATATACATCGTACTCTAACTTTTGATCAGAAAGTGCTTCGATATCTAATAAAAATTGAGCTGTATTACCCTTTATTTCTTTTAAAGCTACAGAGCCACCTTCTTCAAGTGGAGCATTCTGATCTTTTACTAGTACTGGTGTTTGAATGGCATCATTAATTTGCATCAGACCTGCACCCTGTTTCCTTGGTGAATATGGAATGGTTGTTCCAGGCTGATTCACAATCTTACTTGTATTCATTAAGGCAATTTTAGCTTGTAAGGCTGCATCCTCTGTTTTGTCCAATCCCTTTTCGTAAAGTGATTGAAGAACTAGTGCCGCTCCACCAGCAACACTTGGCGATGCCATGGATGTTCCACTCATCAACTCATAATCATTCCCAGATACAGTAGAATAAATATTACCTCCTGGTGCAGCAATCTCTGGTTTAAAATCGAGTGTATGTGGTGCACCTATCGATGAAAAGTTCGACATTTCATCTTTATTCGCATTCTCAAGCCAGACACCATCTGCTAACTGAATGGACAGATGCTCACCTTTTTCAAGTTCCTCGATTACTTGCTCCCCAACTTCTTTATTTGTTGTCGCAGCCGGGATAGTGTATGCACTTAAATTCAATGTTGGAAAATCCTCCATGGAATCATGCGGAACAATAATAATTGCCTTTGCTCCCTTTCTCTCCGCGGCAAACTGTGCATATGCATAGCTAGCATATGGTAATTCGGGTTGTATCATAACGACTTTCCCATCTACGTCCAAATCTTTCAAATCCGTGTCTCTACCTTCACCGCCATAAACTAAATCATAAGCTGTGTTTGCATCAAGTGTTTGATGAAGTTTAAAATTAAAATAAGTTTGATCAGCGTAAGGAAGCTCATTGCCATCTGATAGATTCAAAGTTCCATAGCGAATTTGATCATTTTCATAGGATGCAACAGATAAAGCATATGGGCTTACCCCAGGTGCTCCAACGACACCAATATCTGGGTTGCTTGCATATGGCTTTTGTGCTGTCTCCAATAAGTTATTTTTTGTACTATAATAGGCATTCCCAGCCGCTGCAACAACTAAAGCCCCTTTTTCGGTTGCTTGTCTAATTGTTTTTTGAATTGGATCATCTTCCTCACCAACGAAGCCAGCATCAATTCCTAGGCTTAAGTTGATGACATCCGCCTCCAATTCCACAGCATGTTCAATGCCTGCGATAATATCGTCTTCATATGCCGAACCACTTCCGTCTGAAAATACCTTTTCAGCCAACAACTGCACATCAGGGGCTACACCAATTACTCCCCCGTTTGACTCATCTCCATTAGCTCCAACTATACCAGCAACATGCATACCATGAGCGTTATCCTTTGGAATCACATCATCATTCATATCTGCCCAGTCGTAGCCTGAAGGTACTTTGTCGGAGTACCACTTATCATTTACTTCAGTTTCATCCAATATAGGCTGGATGGAAGACACTGTCCACTTCGCCTGTTCCTTTCCATTATCGGATAGTGTCATGTCTTGGTGGGTGTAATCCAATCCTGAATCTACGACTGCCACCAAAAGTCCTTCTCCACGAAGTCCATATTTTTCCCACGTTTCCTTTGCTTGCACAAGATCTTTACTTGCATTCAATGCGGCTTTAAACGTTTTGGCAATATGTACGCCAACAACATGAGGTTGCGCCTCAATTTGTTTCAAGTTTTGATATTCCGTTTCCATACTAAATCCATTTACACCTTCAAAAAAGCGGTGGCGCACCTCACTCTTTGATCTCATCTTTTGAATTCCATTGATAACTTGATCTTGCACCTTCTTCATTTGCTGTTTCTTTTCCTTTTGGCTCGCTTTTTTCATCGCTTTAGGCTGGGCAACTTCAACGATAACTCTTACATTTTCATCCGGCTTATACGCCTTCGACTGCCCGTTGTCTATTCCGCCATAGCCAAACTTTTCTTTTAAATCTTCTGCTGCATTTTTTCTTTCCTCAATTAAAAGCTCTTGTCCCTGCTGAGCTATAATATCCGAGATTGCAGATTTGTTGCTTTCTTCTCCAAATGCGGACGATGAAAAAAACAACGATAAAAGCAAAGTAAAGATTGTTAACACATTTAAAGGAATGAACTTCTTTCCCCTCATAACCTACCATCCTCTCTATTAATGAAGTACAGTAGTGTTAATTCGATATAGTTTAGTAGTTATCCTGCTAATATTTCATAACCCCAAATTATAGAGTACTTCCGTCCCGTGCCGAAAGTCTAACATCGTACAATAAAGCGCATTTTCTAACAAATATATTAAAAAAGCGACAAAACAACCATACCTATGACCCATTCCTTTCACCCTTAAAAACCCCAATAGCTGAATCATTGAAACATTAATATAATGATAGAGAAGATAGGTGTTTTCGTTACTTTCCTTACTTCCGTTTATCATGCTACTTCGGATTCTGAATTAATAAGTAACTCGTATTATTTCTATACAAGATAACTTCAGTAGATGGTGTAGCCACTTTGGATAACTAATCAAGATAACGATACTAAATAAAAATAATAAGCAATCCAAAAGAAGGATGACAACAATGAAAAGCAGATTAAAAGTTGTGAACACCATTTTCTTTACTAGTTTATTTATCATTTGTTGTATCATTTTAATGTTCTTTTTCTATGCAAAAGGCGATGTAGACAGATTTCCAAGTATTGTTGGTTACAAACCACTTACCATCTTATCAAACTCTATGAAACCCGCATTTCAAGTCGGCGATATTGTCATCATTCATAAGGATAAGGAACCACAAGTAAATGAAGTAGTAACGTTTAAGCATCCTGAGGGAATTTTGGTTACACACAGAGTCGTGGATTCAGAAATAGTGAACGGGATGGAAGTTTATAGCACAAAAGGAGATAACAATCATATTGCGGATGATTTATTGATATCTAAAGAGCAAATAGTTGGTGTTGTCCAGTTTGTCATCCCAAAAGTAGGTTATGTTGCAAATTTCATGTCCGGGCCAGTCGGTTTTTCCCTCTTTGTACTAGCCCCTCTATTAATACTAGCAAATATCCAAATTTTTAAATGGCTAGGATTGACGAAGAATGAAAAGGAAGGAACTGGTACATGAAGGAACGGAGAGGAGCTGAAGGTGACTGGAGATATGGATATTTAGAGCTAACAAGAAATATACAGAAGCATTATATTTGAATTTTTCGTCGGAAGTTAAAAAATTAAAGGGGAGATAAAAATGAAAAAGTGGAAGAAGGTTTTACTAGGAACAGCATTAGCAGGAACATTAACAATCGGTGCCGGATTTGGCACATATTCATGGTTTACAGCTGAGACTTCGGCAACAGGAACGCTTGTAAATGGAACTTTCTCATTGGGAGAAATGGGTCAATTATTTGACCATGAGCAATTTGCACCATCCCAATTATTATTTAGTGAAAGTCAAACTGTTGAGAATACTGGTGATTTAGACCAAATTTTAAGAGCAACTTATACACATCAGATCAATAAGGATATAGATATCAATCCGTACACCGTCGGCTACACTGCATATAAGTACAAGGGAAAACCTGATGAAAGCGTGCTGGAAGATCAAATATATGAATTGGAGAAGTTATTAGAGGGGATTACCAATCCAGTTGCCCCATCTGCAGTTGATCCAGACGTCCAAGTAGTAATGGGCATACTAACAGATGGTAACATCCATAAGTTAAACGGAAATAATGCTAGTGAAACGATTACCTTAGGTGATGGCGATGAATTCTGGCAGTTAGCATCCGATGAGTACATTGATATCGTCTTCGGTGTGAAACTGAATGAAAATGCCGGCAATGACTACCAAGGCGTCCAGTATAACGCAGAATTTAAAGTACAAGCCAAACAAACAGACAACGGCGCCCAGTACTAATATGAAACATGGGGACGGTTCTCCTGTTTCATGAGAGGATGAAACAGGAGAACCGTCCCCATGTCTCTTCCGTCCCTATGTCTCTTATAAATTTAATAGTTTGTTGGCGATTCCGAAGTATATAAGTACTCCGGTAATGTCACAAATTGATGTTATAAGTGGTGCACTTGCAGTCGCAGGGTCTAATTTAAGCCTTCTGAAAATAAATGGTAAAGACATACCAACGAGGCTTCCTACTACGACAATGCATACCATTGTTATTGAGACAACAATAGCAATGGTAACTCCACCTCTCATAAGTCCTACAGCTGATACGGCTAGAGCCATCGTAAAGCCCATTGCCATGGACAAAACAACTTCCTTCGTAAACATTCTAAACCAATCCTTTAAATGGATATCACCTGTTGCCATCGCACGAATAACGAGAGTGGACGACTGAGAACCAGCATTTCCACCACTATCTACAAGTAATGGCAAGAAAAAAACAAGTGCTATATTTGCTTCGATAACATCCTGAAAATGTGCGATTCCTGCTCCAGAAAAAACGTTTATAAATACAAGAATGATTAGCCAAACAATTCTTTTTCGATAAAGCGCTCCAATTGTAGATTCTATAAGCCCACCATCTAATTTTTGTGAAACAGGTGCCATTCTATGAAAATCTTCTGTTGCTTCTTGTTGCATAACATCTAAAATATCTTCCACATGAACAACTCCAATAAGTTTCCCATTTTCATTTACAACCGGGATAGAAACTAGATCTGTATCACGGAAAACTTTTACCGCCTCTTCTTGATCGATATCTGTTTTAAAAGAAATGATCTTTGACACCTTTACTTCTGAAACTAGACGGTTACTATCCTTACTTAATAATTCTCGTATGGATAGTGCCCCTATTAATCTATCATGTTCATTGATAATATATACATAATAAATATTTCTTTTATCCCTCACATTTTCACGAAGATACAAAATCGCTTGCTCAACTGTGAGTAACGCATTAATCGCTATAAATTCCTTATTCATAAATGATCCTGTCGTTTCTTTTTCAAAAATCCTAGTATTTTCTCTACGCATTGGCGTGGACCTCCTTCAATTATCCACTCCCCTACTCAAACTGTGATGGAAAATGGATTTCCTATAATGTGTTCTTTTCAACCTCCAACAATCAACGGGTTCAGATTCTGGGGGAGTTTCCATTCCCATCACCTCCTTAAAAAGTCCGAGTATGGTATGAGTCTACGCCAATCCTAAAAATATAAAAAGCACCCTCCTACGAAGAAGGTGCTTTTCATATAATATCAATACATGACGAAATAGACCTCCATCGTAGAGTTTTAGCACTATATGGCATGGATGAGGCAAATGACTTTGCCCTCCGGCTACATTAGAAACCACCTTAAGTCGATAGTTCCTGTTGACCCATTGGTGTCTCTCGACATTTCTGGGCAGCAGCTTATCTCCATATAGGAGCCTCACCTAACGAGGATTATTTGATTATGACTTCTTAAAAGCATAGACCGCTTAACAACAAAAAACACCCTCCCACGAAGAAGGATGTTTAATCATATTTTAAAAAATATATGACGAAATATACCTCTATCGTAGAGTTTTAGCACTATATGGCATGGATGAAGCAATTTTTGCTCTCCGGCTACATTAGAAACCACCTTAAGTCGATAGTTCCTGTTGACCCATTGGTGTCTCTCGACGTTTCTGGGCAGCAGCTTATCTCCATATAGGAGCCTCACCTAACGAGGATTATTTGATTATGTTAAACTTGTACCTCAATATAACAGTACCATATTTCTTTGTCAACCCCATTTTATACCCACTTCAAACTAAAGAACAATCCTTATCATTCACCATCTCATGAAACAAGAGAACCATCCCTATGTTTCAAAATGTGTTTGTTGGCTTGCATTCTTAGAAACAGATTATTTGAGAGCAGTGAGATAATAATAAACGCGGTGCCCCAGTAATCGAATGGTGTAATTTGATGTCCTTGAAATATTGAGATGATGAGTGTTGTAACAGGAACGAAATTTATAAATAATAGCCCGTTTAATGGTGATAAGATAGCCACACCAACATTCCATCCAACCAAGGCAATAGCACCTGGGAAAACAATCATGAATAATAAATGTGGACTAACAATTTTTAGTGTTGCCATTGTCGGCACGGACACATAACCTGTAAGGGTAACAAGCAAGACAATCATTACTGCTGTTGCCGTTCCCAATAAACAACTTAAAGTTGAATATCTTAAAGCAGACCAACCGGCAAACTGTTTTCCGCCCATTGTATAAATAACCCAACCAATGACTGCAATTAGCGTAAGTAAAGTAGGAATTATGTCACCGGTCGCAGTAATAAATGCGCCATAGTCACCTTTTGTTATCACAAATGATACACCTATAAAAGCGATGAATACACATAACAAAGTAAAGGGGTGTGGCCGTCTTCTGTATAGCATCCATACAATAACAATCGAAATCATGGGCATTAATGATTCCATGACAGATGCAACCATCACACCTGGTTCACCTAATAAGTCTTCTCCCCAAAAGATGAGTAGATTATAAACAGTAAAGGCCATTGTCCCGAAAAACCACAAGGACATTCCTTTTCCTTCCAATCGAAAAGCTTCCTTCCCTTCCTTCCAGAAAAGAATCATAACTAATATGACCGTTACAGCAATGTATCGGAAAATAGTGAAATAAAATGGATCGATGTGATGGAAAGCATGATTAGCCACTGGAAACATCGCCCCCCATGACACACTTGCAATAAAACATAACAAAGCACCTAACAAAACTTTATTTTTCACGAACTTACTATCCCCTTTATCTATTTATCTCTTTCCCTTCACTATTAAACTACAGAATCTAACATCATGTAAAATGAATATTAAAGATGTTTGGCATCAATATTTGTGATACCATAAAATAAAATGTTATAGAATGGGGTGTACATGTGGAGTTTAAGGATTTGGAGATTTTTCAAATGGTTGCCCAAAAAGGCACCATAACAGAAGCCGCTAAAGCATTAAATTATGTTCAATCAAATGTGACCTCAAGAATCCGAAAGCTGGAGGTAGAACTGAACACACCGCTTTTTAATAGACATCACCGTGGGATGAGTTTAACACCTGAGGGAAAAAAGCTTATCGTCTACAGTGATAAAATTTTATCTTTAAAAAACGAAATGAAAAAAGTACTTCCCAGTAAAGACGAACCCTCTGGGAAACTAGAAATTGGCTCGGTAGAAACCGTCATTAAATTACCTTATATTTTATCTGCATACAATAAGAAATATAGTAATGTGGAGCTTTCGCTAATTACGGGCGTCACGGAAAACTTGCAAGAAAAGGTACTTAATCATCAACTAGATGGGGCTTTTATTACGGAAAATGGGCAACATCCCGATTTAGTTTATCATGACGTTTTTCAAGAGGAACTTGTCATCATATCAGATATAGCATCAACATCGTTTGAACAATTAAAAGATAAACCAGTTTTATGTTTCAGTAAAGGGTGTGGCTATCGGGCGCGACTCGAAGCATGGTATAAAGATCAAAATATAACACCTGCAAAAGTAATGGAATTTGGCACATTGGAAACAATTTTAAGCAGTGTATCAATCGGCCTAGGAATTACCTTCATTCCCAAATCAGCTGTAAGCCACTTGGAAAAAAAGGGGCGCATAAAATGCCATCATCTCCCCGATACATACAGCAAAATTAACACCGTCTTCATTAGACGATCTGACACCTATTTGACTTCAACAATTGAAAGGTTCCTAGAAACAATCGAACTTGTCAAAGATGAGTCGATTGAGCCACAACCCTTTTTAACGTAATTCCGAAAGAAGTCTCCCTCTTCAAGCGACCCGTAAGGGTGGTAAGTGGTGGGAGTAGTTCACTATAATGCATGTTCCTATAAGATTAATGAAGCAACAAAAAAGCTATCTCACAAAATGAAATGGACCCTTATCAAGGACATTTTAAAATGTGAGCATAGCTTCTCTAAACAATTCATAAAAAGCTTCTTAGAAAAAAATAAAAACCATTCCGCAATATACAAATGATGCTTGATACTAATGTTAGAAGTAGCAAAATTAATTTGCCATTTCCTTCGTTTCCTATCCATTCTACATAAAAATAATCTATAATTATACAACAGATAAAATACCATTGTCAATCATAAACTTGAATAAATTTAGATTATATGATATTATATAATTAGAATATTTTTAAGACAACATTACGACAATCGTGCACAACTTCTTCCAGATAGAATTTGAGTACGATTTTTTATTTTAATTACGTTTTATTTAGCCATGACTTAATAGTAGGTTGGCTAATTTAAATAATAGTTGGTGTCAAATAAACACCTAAATTCTAAGGAGAGTGGATTAGTGAATCTAATTGATGAAGAAATAACACACAAAGTATTTGGTGAAGGAAATATCGTGGACCATGATGATTCTATCATCACCGTTGACTTTAATAAGGATATTAAAAAATTCGTTTACCCTGATGCTTTTAAAAAATTCATCACACTAAATGACCGAAATACTGCAAAACATTTGAAGCAAGTCCTTTTAAAAAGGAAAATGGAAGAAGAAGCTCTTGAAAGAAAACGTGAAGAAGAAAAAGAGCAACAGGCACTTGAACAACAACGCAAGGAAAAACTAAAAAACCATAAAATTCATGAAAGCTCACAGATTGTTTTCTGGCTAGATGAAGAAGAACAACAAAATGTATTTACCGACTGGCATGTATTTACTGGTAGAGTGCAAAGTGGGAAAAATAAAGGGCAGCCTAATAGAGTAACTCGTTTACGTCCCAATAGCGCGAGTCTTCTAACTGCAAGAGAAGCGGATCAACCAGAAATAGAAAGACGGATTCTCGGCCTTTTCATGGTAAATGAAACTTTCTCTGGCAATCATAGCGATGATGGAATAGTCCCGTCCCATACCGAATATAGAATCGAGCTCACAGAAGGAGAAGCAGAGAAAATGCTTTTCTGGAATTATTATATCAATAAGAACCATCCACATCGAACTACATGGAATTCTGGTAAATATCGTTATTTTGATAATGTGTGGATTGCTCAAATCCTAAAAGATATCATTGCATTAAAAACGGATGAAGAACAAATCAAAGATGCTAATAAGTTTCTGGAATACTTCTGCCAAATGAACGCCCTTGATTTCAATAATATTCCCGAGGCAAACGGGGCTTTAAAGCAATAAATTCGTAATGATGTAGGAGCGGTTCACATGAGCTGAAGTTAGACAACTTCCTTTCTTAATAAGCTTTGGGACATAAGGGTCTAACTCCCTCAACTACTATAAAATAATGTAGTTGAGGGTGTGCAGACACTTCGTTTTTGTCCCAGCACCTAAGGCATTGTATTCTTTTAAACATCTGATTGTTAACGTTATTTTAGTAAAATTTATTCAATTATGTATCGGCCGCACTAAATGAGAAGACAATGAAAGAATTGAAGGGTTCCAATCATCTAGTTGCGATGACGGGAACCCTTTGTTTCACACATTTATTCCTACATTACTTTTTCACTTCTTTATAGCCTTCTCCTTCATACAATTGAATGACTGACTTAATCGAGTAATTATCGCCTTTTTGATCATTTACTCTTCCTAGCTCTGATAAATTTGCTTTATTATCTTCATCGAGTACAATACCTGAAAAGCCATAAATAGCGGTGAATTCATCTCTTAGCTCTTCTTTTCCATCATAAACATTATATTCTTTTACAGCATATATCCCAATTAAATTCCCATTATTATTACTGGAACTGCCAAAATATGAATCCTCACTTGAATCTTTATCAAATTGACGATACATTAACTTTTCTTGCTTAACTTTGTAAACTGTATTTGATCCAAATGTATAATCTGTGTTTTGGTATTTCTCGCTAAACTCTTCTTCCAGAAATCTTTCTACATCCTTTAAGTTTTTAATATCTGTTGCTTTCTCAGCTACTATATCTAAATCTTCCACTTCGAAACTAGGTTGGAAATCCTTATCTAATATGTATCCACTACTATTTAAGTATTTTTCAGTATCTTTATCTAGAACGACTTTTGCCTTGTCTCCATTTTTAAGTTTTCCATCATTTTCAATCTTAAATTGGATATCATTCATCGGTGACTCATCAAAAATATTATCTATTTGTGCTACACCTCTACCACTTACACCATTAAAGTTTAAAACTAAATTCTTTTCCACATCTTTAGTTGTTAATACTTTGGGTTCATCAAGGCCTTCTACTGTAAACTCTTTCTCTCCGCCTTTAATTTTATCTGTTTTATTCTCATCGACTACAACCGTTACCTTTACCTTATCTCCATTGGATAATCCTTCTTCAGGTTCTATCTTAACTGTGTATGCACCTAAAACAGCCTGTGCCGCTTGTGCAGTCTTTTGATCTGGATAATCGTGATGCCCTTCAAGATTAAAAATCTTATTAATCATATCCATTTCACTAACTTCATAATTTGCATTCCCTTGGCTATCCATTCCCGAAAACGTAACATTCACAAAATCTGTTACTTCCTCAGAGCTACCACATGCAGACAATAAGGTTAAGCCAATTGTAAGACAAATGAATAACATTGCTTTCCTCATAATATTTCCCCCTAAAAATAGTTAATAATACCTAGATTAGTATATCATAGTTATTGTTTTCCATATAAGAGAAATAGGGGAAATTTTGGTAATATAAATTGACTTTCATGATTATAGGAACAAAATCTATGCTTAGGAAAATATCATAAAGGCAAAAAACACTTCTCACCATACGAGAAAAGCGACTTCATTACAATTTATTTCGAATGGTAATAGGTTTCATTTTAGGACCCTTCAGACTAGCAAAGATGCCACATATAACAATTCATCCCATTAGATAATCCGATTGTTTAAGGGAAATAGAAATTACATTTTGTTCCAATTGGCCTCATTGTAGTATTAGACACTACTTTTTAAGTAAAAATAAATCCTAAATACGTTACCAAGCAAAGTATCATGACTTACCACTAAACTAAAAGTCAATTACGATTCCGATAGACTAATATTAGAATAATAGCTGTAACGGATCCACCTAGAATTGCCGCTCCATGGATATCTCGAAATACCAATAGCGTTACCCCTCCCAGTAAACCACCCAAACCAAAGAGAATATCCGATAATTTGGCAAGTTTTTGCCTGATGATAATTGCCATGACAATAGAAGCGACGATGAAAAGCCCTATTAAGACGTAGATTTCCTCACTTGCAATGCCTACTAAGCCAACTATAATATAAAGGCTCAACATGGCAGGAGCTATATGGATTTTCCTCTCTCTACTTAACATTACGACAAATAGCCCACCTATTAGTCCGCATAAACCTACCGATGCCCCGGCACCGTACGGATCCCAGGAAGCATAACCTACAATTTCACCAATTAATCCACCCGCTAGATAAAGAATTAATAACTTGACTCCCCCATATAACCTTTCTACTTCGCTCCCAACAATGATGATACTTGCTATATTAAAGACATACTGCCACCATCCATCAGCATGTACTAACAAGGGCGTTATGACTCTCCACCATTCTCCGGCTGCTAAACCTACAGGATCACGACGGAATATATTTAGAATTTCGGGATATATAAACTGAAGAATTGTTACAATCGATGTCATTGCAACGATAAACATTGTCATCGGATAGAAAGATTTATGCATTTTTTCCATTTTATGTCTTCGCCTTCTTCCAGCACCATAATTGTTCCGCAAAAGCTACCGTTTGTTTGATTAATAATATAACTAAAGGTATCGCCTAACTTTTTTACAGTATTGTTTATATGCTTCACCATAAATTTTCAATAATGATTGCTCTTCAAGAAGTACTTGTCGATTAAAAAGCCAAAAGCCCGCTATCAAATATACTAATAAAATCCAATTTGGATAAATGCAAAACTCTCCTAATAAAACTAAAGCAAAAGCAGTATATATTGGATTTCTACTTAAAGCAAAGGCCCCCGTAGTAACGAGAGTACCGGGGTCATCTTCATCAATACCTACTCTAAAGCTTTTTCCGAACGAAATGACACTATAAAGAAATAGAAAAAGACCTACGAAGCATAAAGCTACCCCAATCCAGCCAACAAATTCACTTTGGAACAGTTTCATTCCCAATCGTGGCCAATTGAAGGCATTTGAAAATATCACATAAAATAATAACAATGCAAATGGTGGTATAAAGAAGTCCTTTTTATCCATTTCGCCAAATTTAAAAGCTTTAATGCCAAGCATCCTTAACTGGACCGAACGAATAATCACCATTGTTATTAACAAAACTATTGTAATCGCGGCAATATATTTTTGCATACTGAACACCTTTCATTCACTTTTTTTCTAATCATGGTTAATGCTATGAACTATCCGCCACTTATTGACCTAGGTACCAGGGGTAATATCTTTTTATCGAGCGGCTATTTTCTTCCACTTTGTACAACAACACTTCATTTATGCTCGCACACGATGAATCACGTATGATGCTTCCAGTATTGTCTTTCTAAACTGCCTTTATTCCGCAATCGAAGTCTAATAAGTAAAGGAGCCCCCTTAATTCCCACAAAAAATAGGGCATCTTTTCATGTTTGAGAAAAGCGCCCGTTTTGTGTAAATCAACATCTACATGTCTTCATTCTTTTTAAATATACCAACCAACAACAAAATAAGCCCTATAATGAAAATAACAGGAAAAATAATCCACATCATCAATGCGGCCCAAGCATTATGAATAATTCTTGCATAGGTCAGTCCAACCGAAAAAGCTATTGTTGGCGAAATTGGCACCATTAAAGCTACACCCCAAACAATATACTTCCTTTTCAACGATTTCCCTCGACTAAGGAAATAAGCAACACCAGCACCCAATAATGTAATAATATATCCTACGATAATCGCACCCATTAGATCATCCTCTCCTAAACCTATCATCTATTTTAAGCAACCTAGTCAAGCTATCCCCTAACCCTGCCTACTTGAAAAAGATAATTCAATGAAGCGAAAGCCATCGCTACTACTAGAGCGTCTCATCCAATTTTTGAATCTTAGAGTGGGAAATTAAATATACGTTGCCAATAATATCAATTTTGTCTCCCTTTACACGCACAGCACAATCCTTGTTCGACGCATAAATATTCATTTCCTCCGATAATAAAGACAGTTCCTCTTGAACCAAAGCAATGTTATTTTCAAGATCAAAATGAGACAAAACGGAAAAATCATCAAGGCCAATCCCGTCGTAAACAGAGCTTCTTTCAACTTTATATCCGAGGTTTTTTGAACATAACCATTTAGTTGACATATTGATTGCGCCAGCGCTTGCTCCCATTACAACGGCTTTGCTCTTTTTAATCAAATCCGCCAATTCATATCCCATTAAAAATCTATTTTGTTTAAGCGTATCTCCACCCAAAAGGAAAATGACTGAAGCATTTTCAATTAGTGTTTGGGCCTCTTCCTTCTGTATACGATCATTAATTAAATGATATTCTTCAAATATCATGCCAGCCTGATCAAGCCATGAGCGTTCAATAGCCCCATTATTTTCATAAGAGAGTGGATTTGAACTAATCATAACAAGTGACTTCCTATCCGTTATATCCCCCTGTAACACCCTTCCCAGCTTCTCTGGAAAAAGGTTGCTAAACCATCCTAAATAATAGTGCGTTTTCATAAATACCTCCATGGAAAAGTGCAATAAATTAAATTCCAATGTTTCTCCTTTGGTTTTCTAGCCAGCAACACTATCAATCTAGCTAGTTATACAATCTGGACGCTATAACTCGTTCAGACCACGCTCGATTATGACGCAATTTTAGCCTACTTATTTCAAATCCAACCACCCATGCTCTCCAGTCTTTATTGGTAGTTAAATAATCCTTATTCTACTAAATGGATGGACTGTTTGTTGCACAAGGCGAATTTTAATTTCCCAACCAATCTCCCTGTTAGTTTAGATATAATTCCCTTCACTTTTACGTTTATCTTACCATAAAGTTTCATCAGAGGTCTGAAAACTTTTGTCCTAAATCACCGAACAGAATCAAATTAAAGGTAAGCATAAAATGACATAAGTATGGCTAATGCTACCTCTATATCGCCGAAGTTTTAGATTTCCTTTTTTAAAAAAGGTAATTATTTTAAAGGCTATTTGCATATTTTAAAGTTTAACTTTTTTCCAACTTCATTTTTTCCCTTTGCTTGTTTTTGTAAACTTACTATTTTAATCATGTAAATGCAATCGCAGGCATCTTTTTAGAATAGGATTCTATTATTTTATTAAAAATTTGGTATAATTAATATAGATGATTGCAAATGAAAGCAAATGATTTCAGAAAATGGTTGATAGCGAATTAGCTATTAGGCAGTTGTAATTATATTCAGGTGTATCACCCGCCTATTTATCACCATTAGAAAATGGTAAAAGGGGAATACCTTCTCCCGTATGTATATGGTACTCTAAAATTGAACCACCATCGCACTTGAAAACTGAACCACTTCAGTAGAAAATATCCTTAGCAACTGTCGCTAAGGGGGAAGCTGGAG
>NZ_JBHLWL010000060.1:0-398 GCF_042432965.1 Paracerasibacillus soli
GGCATATCGGAGTTAGTCCCGTCCTTCTTCGGCTCCTAGTACCAAGGCATCCACCGTGCGCTCTTATTCACTTGACTAGCAATGAATAAGCAATATATATATTGCTTTTACGCCTTATTCGCATCCGCTTCTGTTATACAGTCGCTTCAGCTATTTTAGTTGATGTCGTTGTTATTTCTTATTTGGTTTTCAAGGTACATGTTTACTTCCAATATCCTTTTTGTATTTCTAATGAAATACAAAAGGTGTTTTGAGAGAATTTGCTCTCTCAAAACTGAACGAACGAACCAGTATCCGTTACCGATAAAATCGGTATTCCGTATAAAGAAGTCAAAGCTTCTTATATATCCTTAGAAAGGAGGTGATCCAGCCGCACCTTCCGATACGGCTACCTTGTT
>NZ_JBHLWL010000060.1:408-672 GCF_042432965.1 Paracerasibacillus soli
CTTGTATTTCTAATGAAACACAAAAGGTGTTTTGAGAGAATTTGCTCTCTCAAAACTGAACGAACGAACCAGTATCCGTTACCGATAAAATCGGTATTCCGTATAATCTAGCTTAAACTCCTAGCAACTAGTGAATTTCCTTCTTCTTCCTACGATAAGTCAATATCGACTCACTTACGTTCATCGTATTTCCTTTATCTCGTCAGAATCAGTCCAATTCATACGTTGCTGAACAGTCGTTTTCGCCTTTTTATTATCCTTAGA
>NZ_JBHLWL010000061.1:0-16065 GCF_042432965.1 Paracerasibacillus soli
TGTTTATCCTGCCGCTTAAGTGGCAGGATAAACAGATCCCGAATCATTAATATTTTAGCGACCTTAATTCAGCCACCAACACTATTTGACAAAGAGCCACAAAGGGTTCAATCCCTTTTGTTCTGTCTCTTTTTATTTATCTTCTCTTGGCAATACGTTGTGGAAATCTTGTTTACATACTTCGAATATCTTCCAAATCCCCATCCTATTGTAACCTTTAACTTCCAACCGTAGTATTGTTAAATAATTACTTTTATTTTTTCCTTTGAATAACACATACTAAGGATGCGTAATCAAAAAAGACGATTACGTTATAAAAGACGCAGACCTCTAGGTAATTTCATGTTTAACGTGTGGAAGAAAATAAAAATCATATTTCCTCAAACAGCAAAAATTACGATATTGAACAAGATAAGCGTAAGTTTACTGAAATGAGGTGACACACATGGGAAGAGATGAACATCGGAAATCTCGTGGTAAGAGACATCTTGCACAGACGCCTAAAAATCAATTGTCTGATGGATTAGATATTGAGTTCTCCGAGGAACTTGCAGATGATGATGATAAGGAAGCCCAAAACAGAAGCAAAGCTGCTGATAGGCGCGTGAAACAACAAAGAAAAACTTTATAGTATTAAAAAACTGGTGTGATACTCCGATTGGAACACACCAGTTTTCTACTATATCCATTCATCGTACATAAAACAACTTTTTATTACACACTGCCTAATTTTGCACTGATTTCATTGCATCAAACGCGAGAACTTCGTACAATATATGTAGATACTTTCACATACATCATGATATCGTAATCATTAAAAAAGCGAGGAATCAAAATGGGAAATAAAAGTGTTGACGATTATCTCACAGACGGAATTTATGGAACAAGACTGCCTAAACAGGAAGAACGCAATCGATTTCTTGGTACGCTTCGTGAGCGTGTTGTTTTAGCCTTAACAATTGGCCAGGTTATGACTGATAAAGGAGTTAGTCGATTGGCGGAAGAAATGCAAAAACATCCGGAAGCAACACTTATTTTTAATGGCCACGTGGCAAACCAGTTTTTAAAGGAAGAAAAAAAGGTTGCTGAAAAATATAACATTCCATACACAGTCATCACAAACGAGGAAGTGGATACTGACATCGGCGCTGTATTAGCTTATGATTACGCGATTGATAAAGAGGATATTTTTATTTCTGAAAATGAGATTCCTACAAAGGATCCAAACACAAATGAAAAAAGGAAGCCGTTTATATATAAGCTCAAAGACTGGCTTTCATAGTTGATGACCTTATACACAAAAATAGTAGTACAATCCATGCCATTACGCTGGTTGTACTACTATTTTTTTCATTCCTACATTTTTTGAATTCGAATGTTACTAACCATAAGAATTGCTAATATTGTTGTTAGAATTGCATAAAATAGAATCGGTAAGTGTTCTGCAAATAAGGCACAAAATGTTAAGATGACCCCTGCTGCTGTAATAGGGATGCCATAAAATGCACCATCAAATTCTTTTACATTATATCTTGCTAAACGAACAGCACCACAAAGTATAAAAATAATAACTAATGATAGACCGACACCTGGAATACTGTCCAAACTTGTTTGATAAATTAACATTGCTGGTGCAACTCCAAAGGACACCATATCACAAAGGGAATCAAGCTCTTTACCAAAATCTGATTCAATATTATACTTTCTTGCAACCATACCATCAAATCTATCAAACAGTGCCGCTAGGAATATAAACAAAATACTCATGTGAACAAAGCCTTTTAACAAAGTTATAATAGCAACTGCACCAAAACTTAAATTTATTAACGTAATAAAATTAGCCATTTGTGCTTTTATTTTAGTATAATCAATACGTCTAATTAAAAACATAAATCAATCCCCCAGAAAAATTTTATTTTACTTACAAAGGTGTGAAAAAGTATGCTTAAATTTATTTTTAAATATTTTGTGGAATTAACCGGAAATCCCTATAGTTCTTCTATATTAAAATCGTTTGCAAAGTCAAAGTGTAGTAAGCCTCTTATACGACCATTTGCAAATACGTATCAAATCAATCAAAATGAAATGAAATTACCTATTCATCAATATGGTTCACTTCATGACTTTTTCACACGACAGCTTAAAGATAATTTGCGTCCAATTGACGCTTCACCCAACACACTGATATCACCAGTCGATGGTGTTTTAAGTGATATGGGTCCGATTATGAAAAACCAAACCTTTTTTATCAAAGATCGTCTTTATCAATTAGATCATGTACTCGGTAGTAAAGAAAGAGCCAAAAAATATGAGGACGGCTTCTTCTACATTCTTTATTTATCTCCGAGACACTATCATCGTTTTCATTATCCAATAAGTGGGACATTACATTCACGCTATGCTTTAGGTGAAAAGTCATTTCCTGTTAACAGTCTAGGAATGCGTTGGGGTGATGCACTTTTCGCCACAAATTATCGGCTCATTTCTGAACTACAAACAGAATTTGGCAACATAGCGATGGTTAAAGTTGGTGCTTTAAATATTAATTCAATCCAACTCATACATTCAGAAGATAAATTTACAAAGGGTGAAGAGTTAGGATATTTTTCATTTGGATCTACTGTCATTCTCTTTATTGAGAAAAATAGTCAATTCCATTCTCTTATGAATAAAAGTACAGAAGTTACCGTCGGTGAACCTCTCGCTGTGTGGAATAAACAATAAATAGCGAGTACGATGTTTTAAGACTTCTGTTATGAAACAAGGAAAGTGATTTTAGCTTTCCTTCTTCTCAAAACAATAATATTTCTATGCACTTTACAATTCTTGTACATTTTGCTTTCGTAAACGATGACGATAGTATATCGTTCCAAAAACAATGCAAACAACTAATAAAACAATCATACTCCACATGTATTTACGTGTAAAGAGGAAAATGACATTCCAATGTACGCCCAGACGATTCCCTATAACTAAAAATAATAAAACCCAAAAAACAGCGCCTGTATATGCAAATAACGCAAACCTTTTAAAAGAATAGCGTGTTATCCCACTCATATAAGCTGCTACATGTCGGATGCCGGGAATGAAGTAACTAATGACTAGCATGAAAGCACCATATTTATGAAACAATCGCTTTGCCCTCTCAAACGTCCGTTCACTAATGAAAAACCTTTTGCCATATTTTTTTATAAAAGGCTCTCCCAACTTTAGTCCAAGATAATAGCTGATAGAAATACCTAAAACCGATCCTAAAAGTGCGGTAAGAAAGGTAAACGTAAAACTCATTTTTCCAATAGATGTCACATAACCTAAATATGTGAGAAGGACTTCATCTGGAACTGGGAGGCCAATAATACCAAGCGTTAGTAAGCCAAAAATAGCAACATATCCAAATTGACTAATAAATTCGTACCATGTTCCCATATCACTGAACCTGCTTTCACTGATGTTAAAAGCCTTACAATACAAAGTAAAACTTCATTCCGTGGTGGCTTTTTACACTCCCCTATTTGAAAGTTGAAGGGGAACAAAGACTAAAGTAGCAACATCTTGTTCCTACGTCTTTTATGCCCGAAAAAATCGGACTTTTGACTTTCTGTTGATCCAACACTTATCATTCTTCTTTCGCCTAACATTCTTGAAGTGGAATCATACAGCCAATTAGCCTGTAATAAAATTAAATTAATAATATTTCTATTATACATGAATTAAATAGACTATAGGGAGATTCTTCTAAATTAATTTACTTGAATTCTCCCTTCTTTTATGAGCTTATCTACTCATACGTTACTTATGTAAAAAAGATTCATAAAACATATGATTTAGTTGATAATAAACATATGGAGGTGTTTACATATGGGATATATGTACTTATGCCCTAACTGTAAAACAAATCGCTCTCGCTTCAATTTAATTGAGCAAGTTGTTCATCCTATTAAAGTAAATCCACAATCTGGTGAAGTTATCAGTGATTACACAAATCATGAAGTAGAAGCTTTTCATATGAAGTACAAAGGGCCACAGTATCGCGTACAATGTGGGGTTTGTGGAGTCGTCGAGGATGAACGAACATTCAAGAAGTTTGCCGAATCAAATCAGCAATGAAAAAGTGATGACGATATTCCGTCCTAAGCGGTAACGCTATAAAACTTGGTCAGTAAGGGAGTCATGCTCTATAAATTCTAACTGATCAAGTTTGCTATTTTTCGTACAGGATAGAAAAATCCCCTATTTGCTGTTGAAAAAAGGGTACTCAACCCGATAATCCAATTTGATTTATTTCACACGCATTACTTTTATACAATATTCATATTCTTTACACGATGTATGCGTATACAATATAATATACATAATTGTCAATATATTAAGGGGAGGGGTTTTATGAAATCTATTCATGAAGGTACTTTACTTTGGAATCCCAGCCAGACACGAAAGGAACAAGCAAATATTACCCATTACATGAAATGGTTACGAGAACAAAAGGGGCTATCTTTTCACAATTATGATGACTTATGGCAGTGGTCTGTTCACAACTTGGAGGATTTTTGGGAATCACAATGGGAATATTTTAACATCTACTCTACAAAACCATACAATACAGTGCTTACGTCCAATCAGATGCCCGGCGCAAAATGGTTTGCAGACGCAAGAATAAACTACGTAGAACATATCTTTCGAAACCGTCACTTGGAACATCCGGCAATTATCCACACTTCTGAAACGAGGGAAAATAGGGAAGTAACATGGGGTAAGTTATATGAAGATACCGTTGCCATGCAACAAACATTTATAAAGCTCGGTCTACAAAAAGGTGATCGTGTTGTTGCATACTTACCTAATATCTATGAAACTATTGTTTGCTTTCTCGCTACTGCCAGTCTTGGAGCTATCTGGTCTAGTGCTTCTCCTGATTTCGGAACACAAAGTGTCATTGATCGATTTAAACAAATCGCACCTAAAATGATGATTACAGTTGATGGTTATACATACAATGGAAAAAGCTTTGATCGGCTATCTACTATTGAAAATATACAAGCTGAACTTCCATCTCTAGAAGCTACCATTACGATTCCATATTTACATAAAAATGCTAAGTTTAATCATCTAAAAAATACAATAGCTTGGAATGATGCGGTTAAAAGGACAGAAGTAACAGAATTAATATATGAATACGTTGAATTTAATGAACCACTTTGGGTATTATTCTCATCTGGTACAACAGGCGTACCGAAACCAATCGTTCATAGTCAGGGTGGAATTTTACTAGAGCATTTAAAAGCTGTAACATTTCATGTCGATTTAAGTGATGGCGACCGTTTTTTCTGGTATACGACAACTGGTTGGATGATGTGGAACTTTTTAGTCGGTGGGTTACTTGCCGGAAGTACAATTATTTTATACGATGGGAGCCCAACATACCCCCATCACCATATGTTATGGCAACTTGCAGAGGATACAAAAATGACTGTATTTGGAACTAGTGCTAGCTATCTAACAGCATGTATAAAAGATGGTGTTGAGCCCGGGAAAGAATTTAATTTACAGCATTTAAAAAATATCAGCTCAACTGGTTCTCCTCTACCTCCCGAAGGATTTTTATGGTGTTACGAACATGTAAAGCAGGATCTATGGATTGCATCAATTAGTGGCGGAACAGATGTATGTACGGCCTTCATTTTAGGTGCTCCAATTTTACCTGTTTACGCTGGGGAATTACAATGTCGCGGACTTGGGGCGAGTATTGAGAGCTTTGATGAAACAGGGAAAGCTGAATTAGATAAAGTTGGTGAGCTTGTCTTAACAAAGCCTTTTCCTGCCATGCCCATCTACTTTTGGAATGATCAAGATGGGTCTCGCTATCGGGATAGTTATTTCGATATGTTTCCGGGTATTTGGCGTCACGGCGACTATGTGAAACTTACAGAACGTGGTACTTGTATTATTTACGGACGTTCAGATGCAACAATCAATCGTGGTGGAATACGAATAGGGACGAGTGAAATTTATCGAGCAATTGATCAAATTGATGGAATAAAAGATAGCCTAATTGTTGATATTCCTTTAAACAACGGTGATTCCTTTGTTCCGCTTTTTATTATATTAAATAAAGACATCGTACTTACCGATACTATGAAAAAGGAAATAAACAATCAAATTCGTATACATTGCTCACCAAGGCATGTGCCAAACGCGATATATGCTGTACCTGATATACCGCGAACCTTAAATGGAAAAAAACTAGAAGTTCCAGTGAAAAAGATTTTAATGGGGCAGCCGCTTGAAAATGTTGTGAATCAAGGTTCACTACGTAATCCCGAGACCCTCTCCTATTTTATCAATTTTACGAAAGAACATTTATGAAAGATATAGCAAAAGGAGACTAGAATATAAAAGGTCTGACTCCCTCGTTTAGCTACATACTAGTAGAAAAGTTCAGTATTTCATACTAAATATAGTAGTTGAGGGAGCTGACACTTTGGTTTTATCCCGTCCCCTTATGTTCCAGCATCTTATATTATTTCGTATACACAACAAGGTCACCTGATGTGGATTGTACTGTAATAGGATGCGTACCATCTTCCATGATCCCTGTTATATGTTTATTTGACTTCCTTATCAAACGTAAAGGAAGGTTTGTTACCAGATCACCCGAATTTGTTTTCATATCTAATTGGCTAGGTAAATCTTTCCCCCCTAAATGAATCGTTATATCACCGCTAGTAGATGTCATATCTAGTGGACGTATTTCATCCATTTGACATTTCATATTCCCTGATGACGAATTGCCAACAACTTGTCCACAAAAATGTATAAACTTCATGTCTCCAGACGTTAGTTTTGTACGTAAAAGGCCTACATGAACATTTTCGCCAAGTATACTGCCTGATGTAGCACTACAAACTAATTTTTCTGCTTGAATATCATGTAGTTTTACATTACCTGAAGTTGCTTGAAAGGATACCTCTGTTCCACGAATTGCCATCGCCCTTATATTTCCCGAAGTTACTCCTCCTTCTACATCACCGTATACTTCCGAAAGCGTAATATTACCAGATGATGCAGACACGGAAATCTTATCGGATTTTATGTACTCGCAATTCATATCTCCTGAAGTACCTTTAATATTTACATTCGCAATTAGCAAATCCCTCAATTTCAAATCTCCAGACCTTGACGAGATTTTCAGACGTTCAGCAACAATCTTTTCTATTTCAACATTTCCTGAAGTAGTCTGGATATTCCATTGTTCAACACATTCTCTTGGTAGTTTTATCGTCAAACGGCATGATAAATAGCGATGAATTGAAAGGATAGATCGATTACCATGCTCTTGATTTCTTACAGTAATTTCAATACTTTCCCCTTCAGATGAAATCGCTAAATCAGGACCATCCTCATACGTTTGTAAAACTATATCTATTTCGGGGTTGTCATGCGGAAATATACGTATGTCTACTTCTTTTGAAACAACATGAAACTTTTTAATTGAAGAAATCGCAATTGTCTCACTCACTACTTTTCGTTCACGAGAACCAGTTAAATTATCTAGTACATGTGATAAGGCACCTTTCAAAACAACCACTCCCACTCCTTGTTTAGTCTTCTATATTTAGTTTATCTCTTCTTAAACTGAATAAATACCTTCTCTTGAAGTAGTTTTTCTCCGCCTGAAGTCTGATTGAAGCACCATTATCAAATGCTCCATGCTCATGTGTACACGATGACGCGCAACCACAACCGTGAACTTATTCCATATCTAAAAATCGACGTCTTATATCTGGAGTCGGTAAAAGACAATATACTTTTTTTCCAAACCATTTATAGCGACGTTTCGCAACCATTTGATAAAATAAATCTGTTATCGGTTTGGGAATGTACCGTAAACAATAGAATATCTTCCATCCTCCTTTTAAATATCTACAAACTTGAAAAGCGGCTGTTGACCGATCATACACTACTTCTCTATCTACCAGTAAAAAACTATCCACACCTTGATGTTCTGGAAATCCCTTTAATAATTGCTGACCAATCTCACTTTGTAATGAAGCAAATTTAAAAACCGCATCTGGATCTCTTTTTATGATAAATTGCACACTTGCATCGCAAAAATTACAATCTCCATCAAATAAAATGGTGGGACCCATCAACCCGCATCCTTTCTTCTTGTAAGCCATATCTTAAGCTATTTGTTTCTTCTGTGTTAGTAAGCTTATGATAACATATACCAAAAATGAAATGACAATTGGTAATACAACTGGATGTAAGTCAAATAATCGCGGAAAAAATCGATCCATCACAATAAATAAAACAATTCCTACAACCATGGATGAGAGAGCACCATATTTATTACCCTTTTTCCAATAAAGCCCCATCACAATCGGCCAAATAAACGCCGCCTCTAATCCACCAAAGGCAAATAAGTTTAGCCAAATAATTAAATCAGATGGATTGATTGCCATTACAAATACGAGAATACCAATTAATGCCGTAACCGAAAAACTCGTCCATTTTATTACCTGCTGTGATGCATTAGGCTGGATATAATTTAAATAAACATCTTTTACAACAGTTGAGCTTACCAATAATAAAAGGGAATCGACCGTCGACATAATTGCAGCCATTGGCGCTGCTAGGACAATACCTGCAAGCCACGGTGGTAAGACATCTAACGCTAATAGTGGCATCACCTTATCCGTTGCATCTGCACTAATTCCAGGTAAAATTACCCTGCCAAATGCACCAATTAAATGCATATTTAACATAATAAACCCAACTACAAACGTACCAATAATAATCGCTCTATGCATGGAACGTGAATTTTTATATGACATCGCCCTAACCGCAATCTGCGGTAAAGCTACAACCCCTACACCTACCAAAATCCAAAATGAAGATACATAAGCGGGTGATAAACTTCTATCCGCACCAAACGGCGTAATTAAATTTGGATTTTCCGCTGTTAAATCCGCAATAATTGCTGGTATACCACCTCCTGCAATGATGACGGCAATAAGCAGGATTAACGTTCCAATAAACATGATGCTCCCTTGAACTGCATCCGTTAATGCAACCGCGCGAAATCCTCCAACAGTTACATAAACTAGAACAGTTACAGCAAAAATAAATAATGAACTAGTATAAGACAACCCCGTTAATGATTCAATTAATCGACCACCACCAATCCATTGGGCAGCCATAGCAGAAAATAGAAATACGATAATACTAAATGAAGAAATGAATACAACCCATTTAGATTGATAACGTTCTTTTAAATAATCAACCAACGTTACCGCTTTAAAACGACGCGTCGTAATCGCGAATTTTTTACCCAAAATCATAAGAACAAAGTATCCAGTTGCAACTTGTGTCATCGAAAGCAATACCCAACCAAGTCCCATCGAGTAGGCCATCCCTGGTCCACTTAAAAAGCTACTTGAACTACCATATGTGGCAGTCATAGTCATTGCCAAGACAAAACCACCAAGACTTCTTCCCCCTAAAAAGTAATCATTCAGAAAGGAAGTAGACGAAGTAAGTTGACGTGATGCCCAAATACCAACAAAGAGCATACTAATTACTATTAAAATAAACGGAATCATTGCTTCAATATTCATTCGTCTGTCTCCTCCTCATCTAAAGGAATCTCAACAAAAAACAATTTCACAACAAAAATCACTAAAATCATCATGACAATAAATCCTACGACACAGCTATAAAAGAACCACGCGGGAAGTCCCATAATATATGTATAAGTGGAAGGGTCTTTACTCCCTAACCCATATGCAAATAGAAACCACCAAACAAAGTTAATGATGACTAACCCAACACCGAATAACGCTTCCTTATTTGCGATTTTCTCATATTTTTTTTGCAAGATATTAACCTCCTCAAAGGCAAAATAGAATTATATAAAATATAACGTAGTTTACACAATATTGAAACATTGACGCTCATGCTATATTTTTCTTTTTATCGACTCAGACAAATCACTATCGTGTAGCAGCGAAATGAATAACTTCAATGCTTTCGTTTGAAAGGGAGACATTGTGATGTAGGAAAACTGGCGATGATAAGGTGTTCCCTCGACTGGCAATATGATTAATTCATGATGTTTGAGTTCTTTTTGAATCGCCCACTTAGATAATAAACTAATTCCTAAACCAGCCGCAACTGCCTCCTTTATTGGTTGTGTACTACTAAACTTCATTGTTCTCTCCGGTTTAATTGTTAATTCCGCGAAAAGATTTTCTAATGATTCTCTAGTACCAGAACCTTCTTCTCTTATAATCCACATACTTTGTTCCAAATCTTGTTTCTTTATTAAGGGTTGCGTTGTGAGAGGATTATTTGGAGATGCGACGATATATAGTTGATCATCAGCAAATGGTGTCTTTTCTAAATGAACCCCATTCATCATCCCTTCTATAATACCAATATCTAATTGATGCGTGAGTACCAACTCCGTAATATGCGCTGTGTTTCCAATCGTAATAGTTGGTTGGATACCTGGATATTTATTTTGCATCATGGCAATAATATGCGGTAGAACATATTCACCGAATGTATAACTCGCTCCAATTGTTAGTATCCCCTTTGCTTTGTTTGTAATATCATCTAGGAGATTTTCCATCTTCGTATAAAGACCAATTATTTCTTTTGCATGATGGTAGACAACTTCTCCAGCTTTGTTTAAACGGACATATTTATTTGTCCTTTCCAGTAGTCTTGTACCTACATCCTCTTCCAGCATACGAATGTACTGGCTCACAGCTGGTTGTGTCATATGTAGTTCTTTAGCGGCACGAGAAAAGTTTTCTTGTTCCACTACTGTCACGAATACGAGTAAATTTTTATCCAATTTCATCCCTACTTCCAATAGTATTATAACAGAATACTTATCATCATGATTACTATTATTTATTTTACTTATACAAGGAGAACACTTACAATTAATCTATAGTTAGGAGGCGATTCCATGAGTGTTCAACAAACACAACAACAAAATAAAAATGATAATACTGCACTAAAATGGGTTGTAGGTGTTGTATTTACATTTTTCATTGCATTTTTAGGCTACTTATTAGCAAAAGTACCTGGCTTTGATCATGTTGGACAGTTAGCAAGTGCCATCATCATCGCAGTCATATACCGTCAAATATTTGGTTATCCCGAAATAATCCGTAACGGCATCACATTTTCATCGAAAAAATTATTACGTTTTGCAATTATTTTATACGGTTTAAAACTTAATATTGATGTTGTTTTTCATGATGGACTTGGATTACTTGCCCGTGATGCAGTTATTATTACATTTGCCATCCTTTTTACAGTTTGGTTAGCAAAACGATTAAAAGCAGATTCCTCTATCTCTTTATTACTTGGGGTAGGTACAGGAGTTTGTGGTGCAGCCGCGATTGCAGCTATAGCACCAATTGTAAAGGCTAAGGATGAAGATACCGCCATTGGTGTAGGAATAATTGCCCTAATGGGTACTGTATTTGCTATTGGTTATACCATTATCCGACCTATTCTACCGCTTAGTGATGTAGACTATGGGATATGGTCAGGTATGAGTCTTCATGAGCTTGCACACGTTGCAATAGCAGCCGACCCAGCTGGTAAGGATGCATTAGCAATTGCATTATTAGCAAAGCTAGGACGTGTATTTTTGCTTGTCCCACTCAGCTTTATTTTCATTTATTTAATGAATCGTAAGAATAAAAATTCCAACACAAGCAATGCTAAAGTTGAATTTCCATACTTTTTATTAGGATTTATTGCGCTAAGTATTGTTGGTAGTTATGTATTAGGACCAATTATTCCTATTTCCAACCAAACTTTAGATACAATTTCTACTATTACAACATGGCTCTTAACTGCAGCAATGGTCGGATTAGGACTAAATGTAAGTATCAAGGATTTGCGTACTAGAGCATTAAAGCCGCTAATCGCAATGACAATCACTTCTGTTTTAGTATCCATTCTTGCGTACATCATTATTTAATAACAGAATCTACGTGCTATGAGGCTTTGCCTATTAGCACGTTTTTTACTTTAATCTGTGATTGCACATCGTTACCTACTTAAACAGCTTGAAATGTTCTCCATTCCATTATATAATAGGTTCCAGTTACTTAAATACATGGGGCATTAGCTCAGCTGGGAGAGCGCTTGCCTGGCAGGCAAGAGGTCAGCGGTTCGAGCCCGCTATGCTCCACTACTTGGAAACCCTTGGTATATCAGGGTTTCTTTTCGTTTTAGAGGGTTGATTTAAGAGGAACTTGGGGTGTCTCTGGTTCATAGACAATAAAGTGCAACTTAATATCAAATAGTCGCTCCTTCTCTAAATGCCTATCGTTACAATGTCCTGAGTGGTTGGTTCGTCACTAATATCCCATCCCAATAAGATTTAAAGTAAATCTAACTTTTTCTGAATTAACCTCGCACTCTTTAGCACCTTCATATATTAAAAGTTAAGTAAACCCATCCTTTTAAAAATTGTTGCTACAAGTAAAAACATAAAGGCTGCACCGCCAAATTGGATGCATAATTGACCGAAGACTGCTAATGAACCTTCCCCAAATCCAAAAAATAAGCGTACCGCACCTGCAGCGATAATACCACCCATTATATAAATAAGTGATATAGATACGAAGGAAAATTGCTTCTTTTGTTCTAAAAAATCTACTAAATAGGAATATGGAATACCTATTAATAGAAAAAACGGTACTGAATAAAACATGATAACAATCATACTGCTAAATAAAGGATACATTTCCCTTGTCTCTTGATCTGACATTAAATATGCTATTGTAGCAACAATCAAGCTAAACAAAAAACATGAAACTATAGCGATAATAATCTTTTTAACCATTCCCTCTCTCCCTTCATGACGTTTTTGTATCATTACATTTTATCACACTTTTTTATTCAGCATCGCCTATTTATTATAATTTTCACATTACCTGAGACCACGTATAAAATGAACATAGTGATGAGGGATTGATACCTCAAAATTTCCAATCTCTCATGTTATTATAGATTTGTGTTAACCATCCGCTGATAAAGCACAAGGCAATCATACTGACATCCATTTCAGCAGCTGGTTATTTTAGTCATGGATTTGGTCATGGATTTGGTCATGGAACTAGAAAGTAAAAGTTAAACAATACAGGACTCTATCGGACACAAGAGGTCAAATAACATTGCTACTTTGGGTTTTTCAAAGCTCCTCTAGGATATTACTGGAAACAACTCCGAGCCCCTATGCTCCACTACCATGAAACACCTACAAATTCACACTTGTAGGTGTTTTTTTGCGATTTAGAAGCGTTAGTACAAATGATATCATGATCCTTCTCTCATTATATTTTAAGAATGACGCTAGTTGTATGCACACATTAACGTGAAATGATTTCACTCATATTATTTGATTTGAAAAGTATATCGGAAGTCTATTAAATTAATTGATTTGCACTGAATAATAGATAATAAGATATGTATCCTAACCTAGCAGCAAAAATATCCCCTTTATTTTCCATCTATATTTCACAAAAAAACTTCATTATTATCTTAACTTTATACCTTTTCTTACCGAAAATAATGATGTTACATGATCACTCATCACTTCTTCACGTTAAGTACGTAAAAATATAATGATAAAGAGGAGCTCCCAAACATGGAACATCAAAGCACAAAAAGGAAAGGTTCTAGATTAGGATCTTTTTATGCAAACTCACTACAAAATAAAATATTAATTCCTTTTATTTTGCTTATCTTTTGTACTGGATTAGTTGCTGCTTTTATTAGTTACTTTTCTAGTGTAAAAAACACAACAAATGTCCTTAGTGAAAACGTCAAAGGTCAAATGGTAAGTATGGATGACACATTTGATATTTTCTTTTCGAATGTATCTAGTATATTAGATCGCTTTTCAACGAATCACTTACTAACGAACTATAACACGAAAGACAAAAATGAATTAATACAATCCTTTAAAGAAACAAAAGAAGCAACACCTTCATTAGTTTCCGTATATATGAGTACAAATGGCGGAGAATTTATTAATTATCCTACAACGAAAGCCGCCCACGACTTCAATGCAAAGGAAAGATTATGGTATCAAGATGCCACACAAGCTAACGGTAAAGTTGTTTGGTCTGAACCGTACAGTGATGCTGGGACAGGTAAGACAGTTATTACTGCTTCAAAAGCCTATTATAACGGTGACAAACTCATGGGTGTTGTTGCGGCAGACATACTTATTGACACGCTTGTTGATATGATTAATAAAGTAAAAATTGGAGAAACTGGTTATGCTGTTATATTTGATAGTCAAGGAAAGGTTATCGCACATCCCGATAAATCTTATATTGGAAAAGACCTATCAAATGAGCAATATTACAAAGAAATGATAAAGGCTGGGAACCAGGGTATTGTTAAATATCAATTAGAAGGCGAAGATAAAGTATTGGGATTCGCTAAAAACACTACAACAAATTGGCTCATTACTGGTACCGTTTATGTACAAGACTTCCAAAAGCAAGCTCGTTCCATTATCGCACCAATCTCTATCGGTGTCGGAATTATTATGGTCCTTGCTATCCTAATATCCGTTTTCACGACGAGAAAGATTATCTTATCTCTTAAAATTGTAATGGAGCGAATGAAGCAGATTGCTAGTGGTAATTTGAGTCATAAGCCATTTCATACACAATCGCAAGATGAAATAGGGCAACTTATTCAAGCAACAAACGATATGAGCATCACGATGCGCGAGTTAATTAATGAAGTAAATAATGTAACAGACTCTGTGTTAACCCATAGTGAAGAATTAACACAATCTGCTGGTGAAGTTAAAACTGCATCTGAACAAGTTTCTTCGACTATGCAGGAACTAGCATCTGGTTCAGAAATTCAAGCAAGAGGTGCGAGCGACCTAGCATCCTCGATGCAAGCATTTGCCCGCGATTTGGAACATGTTAACGAGAATAGCGAGCAATTAGAGCAATCTACTGGTAGTATCATTGACACGACAAAAGAAGGTAGCCATTTAATGGATGCTTCCAAACAACAAATGCAGACAATTTATCAGATTGTGCTAGATGCCGTTAAAAAAGTAAAAGGGCTTGAATTGCAATCGCAGGAAATATCTAAATTAGTAGACGTTATTAAAGATATTGCAGATCAAACGAATTTATTAGCATTAAACGCTGCAATCGAAGCAGCTCGTGCAGGAGAGCATGGTAAGGGATTCTCTGTTGTAGCTGATGAAGTAAGAAAGCTTGCTGAACAAGTATCAAGTTCTGTCGCCGACATCACAGGAATTGTAGCAAACATCCAATCTGAATCTAACGTTGTCACAGAAGCATTACAAACCGGTTATCAAGCGGCGGAAGCTGGTACAAATCAAATTGAAATAACCGGTCAGAAGTTTAATGAAATTAATGATTCGATTGCAAATATAGGTGACAATATTACTGTCATAACTGAAAACATTGAGAATATCACTGCCAAAAGTCAGCAAATGAATGGGGCTGTAGAAGATATTGCAGCAATTTCAGAGGAATCTGCTGCTGGTATCGAACAAACATCTGCTTCATCTGAACAAACAAGTGCTTCAATGGAGGAAATAGCTAGCAGCTCTAAAGAACTAGTTGAACTTGCAGAAAAGCTGAATCAATTAGTTAGCCATTTTAAGTTATAGACTGCATCCTTCTTTTTAACGAGTTTAAGACATAAAAAGATAACGGAGTCAGCTTTAATCTCAGATACAAATAAAACCGTATGAAATCAAGGTTTATGGGCCATGATTTCATACGGTTTATTCATTTTTCACTGTCTGATCCAATCATGTTTGTCTTCTAATTTAAAAGGATGGTCGAAACAATGGGAAAACTATTTTTATCCATGATTATTTGTGGTAAACTATGAGCAGTATTTTGTATTGAACGATGACACAGACAATAGAACCAAACTGTCTCGTAACGTGCCTGTTAATTTACTTATATTTATTGAAGATACTGCTGATTCCCCCGCTTCGGCAGAATACTTCGCTTTCCG
>NZ_JBHLWL010000061.1:16208-29323 GCF_042432965.1 Paracerasibacillus soli
GTTTCCTGTGGGGTTTCCGACGCACAGGACGTGCTAGCGCAGGCGTTACCACAGGACGTGGTGAACTTAGCCCTGCGTTCACCTGTTGCTATTCCCGCAGGATAAGGAAGGCCACGACAGCGAAGCATCGCACGATAAAATGCATTTTTTTTTGCATTTTTGAGGAGTCTACGTATTCTGCCTACGCTAGTCTAGTCTAGGTCATCTAATATAAATAATAGACAATCAATTCGTAATGAAAGATACCTACACCAGCGGAGGAAAAACACGGAGACTCGAAAAAGATAAAACGTCTTTTCCTCGTACGATGTCATGCTGCCGAAGCGTTCCTTGTCCTGCGGGAGGTCGGCTAAGATCGGTCACGTCCTGCGACCAATGCCGACACTAGAACGTCGTGTTCTTCGCTCGGCCTAGGTGAGACCCCGCAGTGCGTCATAGGGATGGAAGGCTAAGAACGCGACGTCCTGTCGCTACGCCTTCATGACCAACGTCCTGTTGGCCCGAGGCTCATCAGCCGCCCGCGGAAAGCGCAGTGTTTTTCCTGAGCGATATTAGTGAGGCAAGTTTTCACTACTGAACAGTTTGGGTCTAGTGTACGGGATGAGTTGCAACAAACAATTCGAAACTATATGATACATTAGCAATCTATTAAAAAACGAATATTTTAGGAGCATACGATGATAAAGAGAAAAATTCCTAGTTTACTACTTTTATTGGTTTTTCCGATTTTGGGCATTGTGTACAATTATATTAATGATTTGCCTAGTAAAGCAACGAATATCGCAATACCGATCGATGACTACATCCCGTTTGTCCCAATTTTTGTTATCCCATATATCCTTTGGTATGCATTTGTATTTTGTTATTTAATTTACTTTTGGTATAAAAATACGCGTGTTTACATCCATTCTATTGTGACGATTGTAATTGCCGAGATAATTTGTTTCTTATGTTATATTTTTTTCCAAACTACTGTCACTAGACCAGAACTTGTAGGCAACGGGTTTTTCTTTGACCTTGTACGAAATATTTATGCAAATGATGCACCATTAAATTGCTTTCCAAGCATTCACGTCTTAACAACATTTATGATCATGATTGGGTCCATTCACATTAAAAAGAAACATATACTAAACACCATTTTTATTCAAACTATGGGGTTATCGATTATTTTATCAACTGTTTTGATAAAACAACATGTTATCCTAGATGTCATTGCATCTATTTTAATCGTCTCCGTCATTTATAGTACGCTTGTATTCATTTCTATGAAAAGAAAGACAGCAAAAAGTAGTAATAAAACAGTTGTCATTCAATTGCCGACAAAGCAACACCAATCCATTCGTTCTAAAGTGAGAAGACATAATAAGGTCAGATAAACAGGTTTGGTTCCAAATTACGGAACGAAACCTTTTTTGTGCCTTTTATATTCCGGCTATTACAAATTGTGTTAAACTAGGTTTAGTCACAATTACAATAATTAGAAATATACACACATAAATAGTTAGGAGGAAAATGAAGTTGATCATTAGAAAAGATAATATTATAGAAAACTTCCATGGTACAAAAGTAGCTGACCCATACAGGTGGTTAGAGGACCCCTTATCATCAGATACAAAAGAGTGGGTGTCTCACATGGATGAAAAATGTGCAAACTATTTCTCTTCAGCACCGAACAAAGTTATAGATAGAACACGGTTAGAAACACTACATGATTATTCAAAATACTATGTTCCAAAAATGATAAACAAACGTTTGTTTTACTTGCAAAACGACGGCTTGCAAAATCAGGCAGTCTTATATATGCGTGAGGAAGAACATGATCCCGTTGTTATCATTGACCCAAACGAATTCAGTGATGATGGAACAGTCGCCTTAGCCAACCATGCAATGAGTAAAAATGGACAACTATTAGCTTATGCCATATCTAAACACGGTAGTGACTGGCAAGAAATACGAGTGCGTAATATTAACACCGGCGAGGATTTGGATGACCTAATTGAATTTATTAAATTTACGAATATTGCTTGGTCCCCTGATCATTCCGGATTCTATTACAGTCGCTTTCCAGAACCTGGAACAGTAGCTCCTGAAGATGAAAGTAAATATAGTCGTGTTTATTTCCATCGCATTGGAACTAAGCAGGAAGAAGACATATTAGTACATGAACAACCAGAAGATAAGGAGTTTGACTTTTCCCCATTCATCACAGACGATGGCGCATATATTGGACTCTATGTTTTTCTAGGAACAGCAAACGAAAATAGATTGTACATAAAATCACTTCACTCTAGTGATCCGTTTATAAGATTATTAGATGCCGGGGATGCAGCCTACTACTACATTACGAACGAAGGAACAACTTTCTATTTTCAAACTGATTTAGGGGCCCCAAATGGACGAATTATCACGATTGATTTAAATAAACCAGAACGTGAGAATTGGGTAGAAGTCATACCTGAGCAAGAAGACGTTATTGATTTTATTAAAGCAATTGATGACGAATTTATCATTGCGTATTTACATGACGCACATCATCAACTACATGTATATAACAAAACGGGAGAGCATGTGAGGCGAATAAAATTATTGGAAATTGGCTCCATTACGGATATACAGGTGAATAAAGAGGATAAGGTTATTTATTTTGGCATGACATCCTTCTTAAGTCCGACGACGATTTACCAATACAATGTACAAACTGATCAATTGAATGTATTAGAAAAAGCACAACTACTCGTTGAAACAGATGCCTTTGAAACGATTCAAGTTTTTTATTCTTCAAAAGATGGCACAAAAATACCGATGTTTGTTACAAAACCAAAGGATCTATCTTTAAATGGAGAAAATCCAGTTATTTTATACGGTTATGGTGGGTTTAATATTAGTCTAACCCCTGCATTTAATCCAGCCATTTTAAGATGGCTAGAGAAAGGTGGCGTATATGCGGTAGCGAACTTACGTGGTGGTAATGAATACGGTGAAGACTGGCATAAAGATGGCATTTTAGAAAATAAACAAAATGTATTTGATGATTTTATTGCTGCCGGTGAGTGGTTGATTGAAAATAACTATACAAATGAGAATAAGTTGTCCATTATGGGTGGTTCTAATGGTGGTTTACTTGTAGCTGCCTGCATGGTGCAACGACCTGACTTATTTGGAGCAGTTATTTGCCGTGTTCCTGTTATTGATATGTTACGTTATCATAAGTTTACAATTGGACGTTATTGGATACCAGAATTCGGTAGTGCGGAAAATCCAGAGCATTTCCCGTTTTTGTATGCGTATTCGCCTTTACACAATGTACAAGATGGTGAACAATATCCACCGGTGCTCATTGCAACGGCGGAAAGTGATGATAGAGTTGTTCCAGGCCATGCACTCAAATTTGCTGCGACATTGAATGAAAAAGCGGATCCAAATACGCGTGTTGTTTTACGATTAGAAGAAAAGGCTGGGCATGGTCATGGAAAGCCAATTTCAAAAATTATTGACGAATGGGTTGATTTCTTTGCGTTTTTGGATAAAGAACTCTCGATGTAAAACAAAATATCCTGTGCTCAGATTCCAAAACATCGATGCATAAAAAGTGCTTTATAAAAGATAAAGTAGCTATTCTTGTTATGCAGCTACCATGAATATAAGACTTGGAAATGGCTTTGCTATCTTCATTGATAAACATGGAAACATAAGAAATTCATTTATAAATAGAAAAAACGAGTAATTAAATTTGATTACTCGTTTTTCCATGAAAATAATTTACGAATCCATTTCCCTTTTTCGATAAACAAATACAGTCAATATCGCAGTACCTACAAACCACGCTAGAATCCAACCAAAATGTAAGCTAACTGCAGTAAATCCAGCCCCGTCTTGTACCTTACTCGCTATCTCCATTAATTGGGTGCCCGGAAAGTAATTTAAAAATCTAAGCATTGGATAGTTTTCCATGACAGATTCCATAAGTGGACCAAATGCAAACACAACCATAACTGGTAGCATAAAAACAGATGCCTCAATCACTGTTCTGGACAGCAATCCAACTAGTGTCCCCAATGCAATATAAAATAAGCTTGATATAAAAAATGCGAGTACAACTAAAGCAATATTCGCAGGCTTATAGTCCAACACTGTAATACATAACAATAACGTAATCGTTGTAAGCAATAAACTAACTAGGCTTTTTCCACTTAATATTTCAGGTAAAGATGCAGGTGAGAGCATTAATCCCCGCAATGTATTTTTCTCTTTTTCCTCTGCAATAACTGCACACTGAATGAAAAATGTGATAGAAACAAATACTAAATTAATAATCAAATATTGCGAACCTAAAGTCAACACATCCATTTTCCGATAAAAGAAAGCTAAAACAACCGGGAGCAAAAAAGTGGTAGATACATATAAATTTTTCGATAAGTCCTTTAAATCCTTTTCAAAAATAGCATACATTCTTTTTGCTGAAAAAGTCATACTAATTTCCTCCCCGTAATTTCTACAAAAATATCCCCAAGTGTTGGCTCATTTGAATGAATCGATACGATTTCATTATTTTTCATATATTGATAGATTGTATCTGCTCCACTATTATCACTTGCCAAACGCAGTTGTTCCCCGTTCTTTAATAAAACTGTGACAGTAGAATCGGAAAATTGTCTGCGTAAAACTTTTGGCTCGTCTTGTAATTGAATTTCCCCCTGGTGTAAAAAGGCAACACGATTGCATAATAACTCCGCTTCCGCCATATCATGTGTCGTTAAAAATATCGTCGTCCCCTTTTCATTTAGCCGTTTTAAACCTTCATGAATATGTTGAGAATTCACAGGATCCAATGCTGATGTCGGTTCATCTAAAAACAGTAAATCCGGTTCATGTAACAAAGTCCGAGCTAGCGTTACCCGTTGTAACATCCCTTTTGAGAGTTTGGAAACAATTTTCTTTTGCTCTTGTTCCAAATTGACCATATTTAAAACTTCTTGAATACGAGTTATTGGTACACCGTATAAATTACAATATAATTTCAAATTATCATAAATGGATAATCGCGTGTATAATCCACTATTATCTGTTAGTACACCTATCCTTTTTCGATATTCTCCCTTTTTTAATATTGATGTTGATACACCAAAAATATTCGCTTCACCGGATGTTGGGGCTAATTGGCCTGTTAATATTTTAATTGTCGTCGTTTTTCCAGATCCACTCGGACCTAAAAATCCAAAAATTTCTCCTTTTGCTACTTGAAAGTTCACTTCATCTAACGCAGTCTGATTACCAAACACCTTTTCTAACTGATTTACTTCAATAATATTTTCCAACATTACTTTCCTCCTGTCGTTTGCATCTACATATAAGATAGAGGAAAATAAACTGAAAAACAGTATATTTTTGATGAAAAGAGTAATAAAAGGGATGAATGGAGTGTTTTACAGGCCTAACATTCCCTTTAATTGCCCCATTTTTGTCTTGGATAATGGGATTTCTGATTTAGAAACATCTTCTAAACGCAAACTAAAACTATTACGTGTCCATGTAATAACTTCTCTTACTTTTTGTAAATTTACGATATATGAACGATGACATCGGAAAAAGCCAAAATGGGTTAGTCTATTTTCCAATTCATTTAATGTGAAGTTTGTCGGAAATGTTTCTCCTTTAATATGTAATAAAGTTTGTCCATCTACACTTTCTATGTAATCAATTTCAAGTGGATCAAATAAAACAATTTTATCATTTACTTTAGTTGGAACTTTATGAAACTGAAATGTATGATCCTTTTTCTCAGATTCCACGACTTCTTCCTTTTTCTCTTCTTCTATATCGGTACTCGTTTCTATTTTTTGTAAACCATTTTCATCCAAACGGTAAACATTTACCGCAGAAGTAATAGCACTTTCCATGTTACCTGTCAGGATGACGACTCCTTTATCCTTCTCTTGTAATCGCGCTACAATATGAATAAAAATTCGCTTTGTTTCAATATCTATATTTAATTCTGGTTCTTCAAATATGTATACTGCTGCCTTATCATGAAATAAAACTCTCCCAAAATGTACCCTTCTTCTTTCTGATTCAGTCAAATTTTTAATGGCAATATTTTGTTTCGTAACTAATTGCGTTAACTGAAGCATTTCCTTCACCGAATAGCTAGATTCATATATGCTTTGGAAAAACTTAAAATATGCTTTTACTGTTAAACGCTCATACACTCCTTCATCTAATAAAAATACTGCAATCCTTCGATTAAATTTTTCACCTGCAAACGCATGTATCCCCTGGATAGTGATTTGCCCGTTGCCTAATGAATCATTCCCCATCAACATCTGAAGTAGGACTTTACGTACATTCAAACTAGAATAAATAGCGGTGACACCTTTCTTATCTAATGTTAAAGAAAAACTCGGAAATAATAATGCACCATCTGTTCGCTTTTCTATATTTTCTATCTTTAATAATGACATAATTATCCTCTTCCTTTATTTCAATTCATTTTATTATATCAAAAAAGGGAAGAGTTTTACGATTTACTTATTAGATTTTTCGTAGCCAATACATGAACTTATATCGTTTATAAGCACAAATTTTAAACGACATGATGGGAGAGTTTTGACGGTTTTTAAAATCAGCTAAACCAATGAAAAAACAAATAAGCTAAGGAACTTGGATAATTTCAAAAACCCACTCCGTCCCTTAGCCTATAATTTGTCCGACGCTTGCTAACATTTCCATGATTTTATAATAATGTAGAAAGGTTTAGCGCTGCTTCTCAACATAAATTGTCATTGCTTCACACATAAACTTGGCAAGTCCTTCTCCGAATTTATCGATATTCTTAGTAAAACGTTCATCAGCAACATACATTTCTCCAAGTCCTTTAAATGCATCCAACGAATAATCATTAATTTTAGATAAATATTGATACCATTCATGAATAGTCGCTTGCGCCTCTTTCGCTTCTGGCGATAGATGGCGAATTTTTGCTAATTCTATAAATATGCTTTCCATATCCTGTGCTAAACCTTTCTTCTCTTCTTGGGACATTTCACCTAATCTTTTATTTGATTCATCTATTGCCTTATCCCCCCAACGCTCACGTGCTTCCTCTTCATATGGGTTATGACTAAAGTCAAACCCTAAGAATTTATCCTTATTTGACATCGTAATTTCTCCTTTCATATGTTGGATTGTTTTTTCTAAAGTAGCAATCATTTGGTTTAGTTGATGTCGCTTTTTATTTAACATCCTTAATTGTGTCGTATACGCTTCTTCACGATTAAAATTTGGACTCGTTATGATTTCCTTAATTTTTTTGAGAGAAAATCCAAGCTCTCTATAAAATAAAATTTGCTGCAGCTTTTCCAAATCATCATCTGTATAAAATCGATAACCCGTCATTTCTTGCTTTCTTGGTATTAATAAACCAATTTCATCATAATGATGCAGTGTCCTGACGCTAATACCAACAAGTTCTGCCACTTCTTTCACTTTCAAAGAAATTCCCTCCTTTCAAAAATAACAATAAGCTATCACGTAACGTTAGAGTCAATCATTTTATTAATAATCAACATTATTGAGTGGTCCTTTTAATAAAAACGGGCATTAGACCGCCCATTCTTCACTATTTCATTCCCTTTCTAGACAAATCAACCATATAGTGAATAGAAGACATTTTAAGGGGGAATATCGATGAATTATAATGAAACATCGCATATGGATTACAATAATATGAATTACAATCATGGGCAGTACCCATCACCACCGCAAGCAGGGGATACACATCAGACGTTCATGAACCATCATGAAAATGATAACATGCAGGATGAAATGGATCCTAATCAAGAGCGCGTATTGAATTGGTTAACTCCTGGAGGACAGTCCTTTCCTGGTCAGCAAACAGGATTTCCAGGACATGGTCAGCCGGGTGGATTTCCGGGTGGACCTTGGCCTGGGCAAGGTCATACGGGTGGACCACATCCTGGAGGAACGTGGCCAGGACAACCGAGCTTTCCAGGGCAGCCGGGTGGACCCCAACATGGTCAACCAGGGGGGCCGCATCCAAGTCAGCCAGGAGGAACAGCTGTGGCGCCTACTACACCACCGCCTAATTTTACACCACAACAACCAACACATCAGGCATTTGCCATAGATTCTGGCGCAATTAGAGGTTGCCGTTTTCGCTTCACATATATTTGGCTAAACAGAGATTCGTTTTGGTTCTTCCCAACCTTTGTTGGAAGAAACTCGGTTGCAGGATTCCGTTGGTCACGAAATAGATGGGTTTATTTTGGAATAGATTTGAACCGAATCGTATCCTTCCAATGTTTTTAATTTGGGCTTAGTAGGATAGCATGTATTGCTTTACGACTATTGGTTCACCCATGCAAGTTTCTCCCTCCTTCATATACTAAAAGTAGTAAGGAGGGATGCAACATGAATCAATTGCCATTATTATATTTGGCAAGTATTCTTGCGGGTTTTGCCTTAACACTCATTGAACCAGTTGGATTTATTAATGCAGGAATTGTAGCCTTTTTTCACGTTATTGGGGTCCTCACCATCATTGTTTTCTCTATTGCGCTCATCCTTTTAGGCTTACGTGCTTTATTAAGTAAATTTATTAAAATCTAGTGCTTATGCATAAAAAATAGAATTTACTACTACACTCCTTATAATCATGCAGAAGCATAAAGAAATTCTGCCGACCGTTATATGCTTATTTTGGCATGAAAAAAGGGCCAATTTCATCTACCCAAGATGAAATCGGTCCTCATGTTCTTTTTTCGCTGCTATTCATTTAAAATTTGCTCAACCGTTTCTTCTACATCTGTACGCGACATTTTCTCTTGTCCCTTTTTCAATACAGCCAATGTCTTTTTCGCTAACGCTAATGGAATTTTACAAAATAGTAATATATTTTTTGTCTTTATATCTTTTATATATTCATCAGCTTGCGCTAAGTTTTCTTCAGCATATGCAAACATATCAGCGCGCGTCCAATTGTTCGGGAAAAAACGTACGCCCCGTTCTGCATCTTCATCTTTATTTCGCAATACGTTTACGGCTTGCAATCCTCTTCCATAACCAATAGCTAACTCATGATTTGTTTCTGTGCCATCATACCAATTCCAAATATCGGAAAGCATCACACCGACTAACCCTGCAACATAATACGTATAATTATCGAGATCTTCCTTTGTTTCTACTTGCCAATTCTTTTCTACCCACTCGGCCATGCCATTTGCCATGATACTAGTAGATTCTGTTACACGGTCTACTATTCCATCCGGACAAAAGTCAATCCAATCTCCTAGGCGTTTTGTTACTTCTGGTAATTCTGCTTCATGCGGCTTAATTAATGCTTGATACGACTCTTTATTAAAATGACGACCAGCCAAAAGAAGCTCACTCGTTCTTCTTAATAATGTCTGCTTTACATCTGGGTTTAATGTAATATGGTCCTCAATTTCATCGACAGCTCGCATACATAAGTAAGCAGAAGCAACTGTTTCTCGCAATGTACTTTTCAGTAATTTAATCGGTATATAAAACGTCCTACTCGTTAGTTTTAGGACTTGCATCGCTTCTTTTTCTAGATTCACTGATTGCTCCTCCTTTTGGAAACATAGGTTTGGGTTTTTTCAAGAAAACTATCCGGGCTTTTTCATGTTATCGTAATATATTTAGTATAGCAGATATATTTTATTTTTTCCTTTCCATCGTTCCTTCCCTGTAAAATAGATTGTGCTGAACACAACCGATACAAGTTAACATAACTACTTGTATTTACATGAAAATACGTTTAAACTTGTATAGGTTTGAAATATCTTACAGATGATAGAAATTAATCATGAAGGTATTTAATTGTTACTTATGTAACTTCATCTAAAGCCAATATGTGTAGTAGAATTAAACTACTGCAACTAAATACAATATAAAGTAAAGCATCAATTAGTTAAGGTTGTTCAGACATGAGCAAACATGGATTTTACTGGTTCTTATTGATTCTCCAACTTATCCTGTCTAGAGCTCCACGGATTATTGATATCGGGATCTTACAACCAGTTCACTTTTATACATTCTTATATATTTAGAAAGGCGTCATATAATGGATAAACGAGTATATTTTTTAATGATTGTTTCATTTATAGTAGGTATGGTAGAACTTATTATTGGTGGAATCTTAGACTTAGTTGCAGCTGATCTACATGTAACGATTGGTGTAGCAGGATTTTTGATTACGATTTTTTCATTAGTATTCGCTATTGCTGGACCAATGCTACTTGTTCTTACAGCGAACATAGAACGGAAAAAGCTAACACTTATTTCCTTATTTATCTTTCTAGTTGGTAATATTGTTACCGTCTTAAGCACGACATATCAGGCGGTATTTATTGGTCGCGTTATTTCAGCGCTAAGTGGAGCGCTATTAATTATTTTATGCTTGGTGATGGCTCCTACTTTAGTTAGTCCTAAATATCGTGGACGAGCAATCGGCCTTGTCTCAATGGGGGTTAGTGGCTCGCTTGTATTAGGGGTTCCGCTCGGTTTAGTTTTAGGAAACTCATTTGGTTGGCGTGCGCCATTTATTTTAATCAGCTTCCTTACTATTCTATCCATTATAGGGGTGTTTTTCTTTATGGATCGAGTAGAACCAAAGCCATCCATCCCACTAAAAGCACAGCTTGCTACATTAAAGGGGCGTAAAATTACCTTTGCGCATTTTACAACGTTTTTATTTTTAGCTGGCCATACGACACTTTACGCATATTTAACACCTTTTTTGAAATCAGTTATGGGTGTTTCTGGTACATGGGTTAGTACAATCTATTTAATATTTGGTATTGCAGCAGTAAGTGGCGGCGGAATTGGCGGCACACTTGCAGATATTTTCGGACATAAACGAACGATTATCTCTGTTATCATTACCTTTATATGTGCATTATTTATTATTCCATATATCACATTTTCACTTTCACTATTTTTATTTGTAATGGTTATTTGGGGCGTGATGAGTTGGGCTATTTCACCAGCAATGCAAAGTTATCTCATTGAGGCCTCTCCTGAGACATCGGATATTCAGCAGAGCTTAAGTAATTCATCACTCCATTTCGGAATCGCATTTGGTTCCTTTATAGGTGGACTTGTGGTTGAAAAGGTATCTGTTGTACACAATGCAACTGTCGGAGGTATTTTGGTTGCTCTATCATTAGTCACGGCTGTCATTTCAATTTATGACAATTTATTTTCCAAAGATAAACATAAACTGAATCGCGCATAACCAAGGGTCCCTGAGGGGGCCTTTTTCATTTGTTTTTATATTCTGCAAAGTTAGTGTGATTTAGCATGGTTATTTTTTTTCTTTTCATCTATAATACTAATAACACTAGTATTTGTATTCGGAGTGAAGGAGAGACATATGAAAAGTAAACTTGAAACCCAATTTATGCAATTCCTCGGTGGTCGAAATTTAGTTTTTGGATTACTCGTACTTATTCTATTAGGGATTGTTATTTATATATATAATAAAATATCATTCATTTTCCATCCTTTTATTGTAATATTATCGACAGTTGCAGCGCCTACTATACTAGCTTTTATTGCTTATTACTTAATAAATCCTATTGTTAACTTACTTGAGAAGGCACGTATTAAGCGCATTTGGGGGATCCTCATCATCATTCTTGGTATCGCAGGAATTATTACTAGTATTACGATGCTTGTAGCCCCAACAATCGAAACACAAATAAATGACTTAATTGTTAATTTTCCAGTTTTCGTCCAGCAGATGAGTGAAAATTTCCGTGGTTGGATTGATCAATCCATATTTGGGCCTTACTATGACGAGGGGTATGACTGGGTTGTCGCAAACCTATCTGATATTTCTAGTAAAATTGGTGCTTATGTTGGTGGCGCATTAGAAGGTATCCGGAATGTAGCGAACACACTTACACATGTTTTTATCGCGATATTTACATTTCCGTTTATTCTATTCTTCCTATTAAAAGATAGTGCAAAGTTTAAACAATATTGTTTACGCCTACTGCCACCTAAATTTCGTAAAGATGCAGATCATATTTTAAAAAACATGGATGTCCAAGTTGGTTCCTATATTCGCGGACAAATTATTGTTGCATTATGTATTGGTATTCTCTTATATATCGGTTATCTTATTATCGGTCTTGATTATGCCATCATTTTAGCAATTACCGCATCCGTAACAAGCGTTGTACCATATCTTGGCCCAATAATAGCCATTTCACCGGCTATCATTATTGCAATTGTTCATTCACCATTCATGTTAGTTAAACTAGCAATTGTTTGGGCGGCTGTACAATTTTTAGAAGGACATTTAATTTCACCAAATATTATGGGACGGACAATGAAAATCCATCCGCTCACAATTATGATTGTCTTACTTGTCGCAGGTAATTTATTCGGACTTATCGGCGTAATCTTAGGTATTCCGGGATATGCAATCTTAAAAGTATTAGTCCAATATCTCTATGGGAAGTTTAAAATTCGCTATAACCGTTATTTTGGTGATGAACATGGAACATATGAATTAAAGAAAAATAAATTATCATAAAATAGGATGAGTTGCATTCTAAGCAACTCACCTTTTTTGCCTAAAATATATATTCACCAACATTTTAATATGATATGATAACGACTATTAACAACAATATCCTTTGATATCCCTTTCGCATCATCGTCTCATTCAGCGTTGACCCAAACTGTTCAGTAGTGAAAACTTACCTCACTAATATCGCTCCGGAAAAACACTGCGCTTTCCGCGGGCGGCTGATGAGCCTCGGGCCAACAGGACGTTGGTCATGAAGGCGTAGCGACAGGACGTGACCGATTTTAGCCGACCTCCCGCAGGACAAGGAACGCTTCGGCAGCATGACATCGTACGAGGAAAAGACGTTTTATCTTTTTCGAGTCTCCGTGTTTTTCCTCCGCTGGTGTAGGTATCTTTATCCAGAGCTGATTTTTTACTAGTTTATTGAATGGTATAGTTAAGAGCTGAAAATCTATTCCCCGTAGTGTAGTTTTTCGTAATAAGACTTACAAAGATTGACTCGCATAATCACGGCGGTTGTTTGGAGCGGAGG
>NZ_JBHLWL010000061.1:29478-75506 GCF_042432965.1 Paracerasibacillus soli
GTGAACGCAGGGCTAAGTTCACCACGTCCTGTGGTAACGCCTGCGCTAGCACGTCCTGTGCGTCGGAAACCCCACAGGAAAAAATTTAAGGAGGGCCGACTAAATAAGGCCTTTGCGGCCAACGTCGGCATACCCCAGTGTTGGGGCAAGGCAGGTTAATTTCGCAACGTCCTGTTGCAACACCTGCACTAGTACTTCCTGTACGTCGGAAGTTGAAGCGTTGCCCGCGGAAAGCAACGGTCCGTAGCGGAAAACAACCTAGCACGTTACGAGACAGTTTGGTTCTATTGTTATGAAACAATGTATTTTCAAAAACACTTTCTAATACTAAAGTAAAGAGGTACTTTTATGAAACAAAAACAAGCTATTTTTCAATCACACCATTTAAACAAAGAAGCAAATCCACATTATAATGATTATGCAACAGCTGTACAAAAAGTTAAAAACATATTACAAGAACAAACCGGTTTGCATTTCAAACTCTATCAATCGGACATGGAGATGGACCAAGTATTTGAAGCTGCTGAACAGATGATCATGCAAAACGACTCCGATATCGTACATATATGTAGTATTTATGATAATGTCAGTGTCGCAACATTTCGTTATACAGTCGTGGAAAACTATACGGTCCAACCATCAATTGAAAATAATATCTTTTATTTTCCAAAGTTTGACGTCGCATTAGTAAAGATGCCAATCTATCAAAGCCATGAAGATTTCGAGGAAAATTTCTTATTTGCAAGTGACGACCAAAGCCTATTAAAATTTTTGAACTATTTATTAGAAAAACAACGTCAAGCGATGTTAAAGGGGATTTCAGTCTTTACAGACACGGATGATGGATTAATAAAAACTCGTGAAAAAATCACACAACAAATTCACCGTGAAGATGTATTATTGGAAGAAAACATCAAAACAGATATATTCCGCTCCATTGATGAGTTCTTCTTAAAAAGTGGAGCATTTTTTAGAGAATATGATATCCCGTATAAACGTGGGATTTTATTATATGGTAGCCCAGGAAATGGCAAAACAACATTAGTGAAATCAATTGCAGGCAGTGTTGCCGCACCTACTGTCTATTGGCAAATAACCGAAAATACATCTAGTTATTCCATTCAAGAAGTATTTTCTACTGTAACAAAAATGGCACCTATGGTTCTCGTTATTGAAGATATCGAATCCATGCCTGACTATGCTCGTTCTGCGTTTTTAAATGCACTAGATGGAGCAACTTCAAAAGAAGGTATCTTTTTAATTGGAACAACAAACTATCCTGAAAAAATTGATCCTGCCTTAATTAACCGTGCAGGGCGTTTTGACCGTGCATATGAAATTAAGCAGCCAAATGATGATTTACGTAAAAGCTATTTACACAATAAAGGATTAGAAAAGTTTCTAGACATGAATCAAATGGAGTTATTAGTGAAAAAGACGAAGGGCTTATCTATCTCTCAATTAAATGAAGTATACATGTCCATTGCCTTACAATGGCATTATGATCAGGAAATTCAAATTGAGAAAATTGTGGATGATTTACTTGAAAATCAGCGAAAGACAAAGAAACAAGATTGGGATTTGGATGAAGAGAACATCGGTCGTGTAGGATTTTAAGATGGTACAGGGACAAAACCAAAGTGTCAGACCCCTCAACTACTACATTTAGTATGAAACAATTAGTTTTTTACTGGTCATAGTAGTTGACGAGGGGGGTCAGACCCTTATTGTCCCAACCCTATTTTTCAATGAAATAAATCACTTTTCTTCTTCAACATCATGTTCCTCCCCAAGTTCTGTCTGGAATTGACTGAATGTACCGCGGTCGTTGCGTTCCGTTTCTGAAAGGTGGTTACGAATATACCCATGTACAAACATCTCCACACAAGTAATAAAGAAAGCTGATAAAAAAGATATCGGTAAAATATGATGTGCTGTCCCAATAAACGTTGCTGATAAGAACCATAATGTGAGAAAAACGAGGCCGAAGTCCGCAATTGTTGCTGCAATATTACCAAACCTTCTTAAAATGATCATATCACCAATAAGGTAGGATACAACGGTCGTAATAACCCCCATCCAAAATAAACTCATTAGCGATGCATGATTAAAGATCCCAAATAATGATAGAACTGTAATAAAAATTGCCGCAAATTTAATACCAAGTATTTTCAAATGATCCATTTCAATCGCCCTTTCGATATAGCATTTGTTTTAGTATTTGGCGATTAACGGAAATTATGCCCGAGAGGGATGGTCTATTTTATTTTATTGATTAAAAATTTCTGTGCGTATGTGCCAAACAATTTCCGTACATTCATACTGGAAAGTTTAAGAATGTCACAGATACCTTACTCTAAGCTGTTATATGTCCATGCATATATAAAGCACCTCTAATGTTAGATTGTGTCCAACAATTAGGGTGCAGTTCAACAGCTAGCAAGCGTTTATTTAGTAGATTATCTTAAGTCTCATTCAAATTCCTCTTCATCCAAATCAATTGAGACATTTTTAGGAACTAAAATGTACATTAGACTGTCTCCGCCACTTACAGATGTCCCCCCTAAAAAACTTGTATCATCGTCGTCAACCGTAAATTCCTCCGTTACTCCCTCTTTATCTAATGTTTCTTTAAAACTATACGGTGTAAAAGGAAACTCATTAGTCATTCCCACAATTGAAATAGTCTGTTCATTTGGATTTTGGATCTGTAGGTTATTATCTTTCATTAATACATGAGAGATAGACACATCTTCCGAAATCGAAACTTCTATGTGACCATTTATTATAATTGGTGTACGATAATATCTTACTTCCACTTTATCTGTTTTACTTATCCCAATATCATAATTAATATATGAATCCCCACTAAAAGTTAACTTTACGCGTTCATTACTGATTGGAAAGCTCCATGATTTTATTAAATATTTTTCAGCTACTGTAGAAAAGTTCCCTTTGTGAGCAAGCTCGTATAAACTCATTTCAGAATTCGAGATTGGCTCTTTCATTACTTTTATTTGATTATTGTGCAATTTCTCCGGCAAAAACGGGGTAATAATCGTGGCAATAAGTAATATCGCAACATAAGTAATAATTCCAATATTTTTATGACGTAACTTTTTTAGTTTTAAGATTTTACCTGTGAATAGTATTACTATTCCAATGATAATACTTAAGATGATGAATAAATATAGCAGTTGGATAAAAATATCTGACATCTATTCTCGCACCTCCAGTCGATTCATCGCCCAGAAAGATACTGCAAATAAAAGTAAACTTGTAACCCCCACTTTTAATACGAACAAACTAAACAATGTTTCCTGGAAGAAGAACTTTCCAAATTCAACGACTAACTGGATTTCCCATTTTGAAAAAAATACTATTACCCCAATAATTACTGTTGGAATTACAAACATAAATAATTTATGGCGTTGTACCATAGCGCCAATAAAATAGCCAAAGGTACTAAATAAAAAGATTAAAAGAATCGTACTAACTACACCAAATACATATTGCATGATTGTAATAGATGAACGTATATCAACTACTGAATCCTCCATAAAATACGCAATGACTTTGATTAAATTTCCGGATAATATTGCAGTAATTGCTCCAAATACACTCATACTTAAAAGGAAAAAGATATTCGCTATACATGCACTCATTCGATTTGTTACAAATGTAAAATCATCATACCTGTATGCCTTTGTCGTTAATTGAATACCATATGTAAAGACAGCTAGCATTGTAAAGGCAATGACAATATCAGCAGACAAAAAGGAAATATTTACGTAAAAATCTCCACCACCAATACCCATCGAGCCCCCACCGCCCATCGAAAATAAAATACCGATAAGCTGTGTGATGATTAATGAAGTGAATAAACTTCGATAAGACTTCATCTTAAATACATACTGTTTTTTCACAACTTCAAAGAAATTAACGGTAGTTAAGGACATCATCAATTCCTCCCCTCGCCTTATCTGTCAAGTAAAGACACAAGTTACTCGGAGCTACAGGTTTTAGTTCAAATCCAAGTTTCTCTCCCTGTATCCGTTTTTCTTTTTTTAAATTGTTCTGCACAACAATCGTCATACTATCCTCTTCGATGCCGGTTTCAGTAATGATTTCTAATCCATTAGCCCATTGTGTAACATGTGCACGATTCCCGCTTACTTCAATTGCATACTCTTTTAGTTCATCAACAGGCATATGAAGTATTTTCTTTCCTTGCTCTAGCAATAAAACATTTTCAAGTAGATTTTCTATTTCATCTAGATAATGGCTCGAAATAATTATCGTTCGTGGATAGGCGATATAATCACGTAATAGCACACGATAAAAGTCCTTCCTTACCGCAGCGTCCATTCCTGTTGTCGGTTCATCAAAAATCGTAAGTGGACAACGGGAAGCTACGCCAAAGATCATATTAAATGTACTTTTTTTCCCTTTCGATAAATTCTCATGTATGTCATCTGGATGAAAGGAAAAATATTTAAACAATCGCATCGCAAAATCCATATCCCAATTTTCATAAAAAACCTCACCTTGATGTAGCAGTTCTTTTAATGTTAAAGACGATTGAAAACTCATTTGATCATCAACATAAACCAAATTTGCTGAAACGAGTAAGCTATTAAATGGATTTTTAGAAAATACTTGGACATCCCCCATTGTTGCATGAATATAACCTGCAAGGGTTTTTAATAACGTTGTCTTTCCAGCACCATTTCGACCAATCAAACCTGTTATAGTATCTTCTTTTATAGAAAATGTTAACTGATTCAATGCGTGTTGATTCGCATAAGATTTCGAAACTTGCGTACATGATATAACGTCCATCCTTACCTACTCCCCCTCTTGATTACTTGCAGATTTAATCATGTTCATTAATTGTTGATCACTTACATTTAAATAGCGTGCCTCTTTCACCAAATCGTGAATTAAACCAACTAACGTTTCATTAATTCGTTTATCTCGAATCCGCTCCTTTGCTCCTTCTTTTACAAACTTACCGAGACCCCGTTTCGTATACAAAATGTCCTCCTCTGAAAGCATATGCAGTCCTTTTGCTGCTGTCGCTGGGTTAATATTAAACTTCTCCGCTAATTGATACTGCGAAAAAACCTTTTCGTCTTGTTGAAAGGTTCCTTCTAAAATTTTATTTTCAATCCATTCTGCTATCTGTATATAAATTGGTTTGATACTATCCACATCTAGCTTCAATCCGGCACCTCCCCCACATCATGTGATATAGTGCATTACTGTTGTAATGTACTATATATAATATATATATAATTGTCAACAAAATATTTACCATATTTTTTCTTTAAAACTTTCAGGAAATAAATTTGACAAAAAAAATCTCTTCCGATTAGATAGAGAGAGAACCGTTTTGTAAAGGAGAATTTCTTTTGAATATACTAGTAGATGCTGATGCTTGTCCGGTGAAAGATATTGTAATTAACGTTGCAAAAGTATATAAAGTTCCTGTCAAGCTTGTTAAAAGCTTTAGTCATTTTTCCCATGATGAAGATATAGCTGGTGTTGAAACAATTTATGTCGATACAGGAGCTGATGCTGCAGACTATCGCATTGTGCAACTAGCAAAAGAGGGGGACCTCATCATTACACAAGATTATGGACTCGCCTCCTTGGGTTTAGCAAAAGGTTGTGCCGTGCTTCATCATGTTGGTTTTGCTTATACAAATGAAAATATTGATCGACTGTTACAAACACGTCATGCAAGTGCAATGGCACGCAGGGCTGGTAAGCGCACAAAAGGTCCAAAACCTTTTACAGATGAAAATCGGATTAAATTTGAAAATTTGCTCAGACAAACGATTTTAAGTCAAAACGGGGTGAACTAAAAATGGGACAAAATGTGTTTCAACATATTGGAGAACAAGTTCCACGCATGAGCAAGGCCCAAACAAAAATTGCCTCTTACATATTAGAAAACCAACACTCTGCCCCATTTCTTACAGTTGGGAAGTTAGCAAAGCTTTCAAAAGTAAGCGAAGCAACTATTGTTCGTTTTGCTACGTTTCTTGGCTTTTCGGGCTATAATGAATTTCAACAAGCAATGTACGATTCCGTAGAAAAGCAATTAAATACGGTTGAACGGTTGCAAATGTCTCGTTCAGTATATAGTGAGGCGGAGAAAAGTATTTACGAAGTTTTTGAAGATGATATGGCCAATATTCAAGCAACAATGGAGACCTTGGCTGTAGCAGATATGAAAAAAGCAGCCCAGCTTATCATGAACGCTAAAAATGTCTATATCATTGCTAATAGAAGCGCCGTATCTTTAGGTGTATTTTTACAATATTATTTAGAAATAATTACTGGTAAAAGTAAATTAATCGATTCTAGTGAACTGGCCTTTGAGCAGATGTATCAAGTCTCACATGAAGATGTCATAATAGGAATTAGTTTTGCCCGCTATACGAAAAGAACGATAGATATCGTCTCACATGCTAAAAAGCGCGATGTTAAAGTCATTGCGATTACAGATAGTTTACTATCCCCGATTACACAATATGCAACTGTATCTTTAATCGCATCAAGTAAAATGCCTTCCTTTTTTGATTCCTTTGTCGCTCCTTTAAGCCTTATTAATGCACTTATTGCGTACATTGGACATCAACAACAAGATGCGATTAACAAACGACTTGAGAAATTAGAGCACGTATGGGATGAATACGGCGTATTTTATAAAAATAATAACCCCGTGAAATAAACGCTACATTTTAGGTTTAATTTGAAATATTTATTGCATTTATTTCCCCCCCTGCATATACTGTAAGTAATGATAAGTAACACAAAGGGGAGATAAAAATAATGCCATCTCATATTTCTTATGCGCAAGGATCAAAAGTTCAATCCTTTCAATTATTCCAGCAAGCCAAAGAATGGATACCTGGAGGAGTTACAGCAAATATTAAGCATTTTTCTCCGCATCCCATTTTTATGAAATGTGCAAAAGGTAGCAAATTAATAGACGTAGATGGACAGGAATATATTGACTATTTATTATGTTACGGAGCTCTTATAACGGGACACGGCCACCAAGCTGTAACTAATGCAGTAAAGGAGCAATTAGACCAAACCGGAACAACCGTTTTTGGTACACCACACGAGCTTGAATTAACTTTGGCAAAGAAATTAGTAGATTTATATCCAGGCATTGATATGGTTCGCTATACAAATTCGGGATTAGAAGCCACTCTCTTAGCAATACGTTTAGCTCGTGCCTATACGGGTAAAGATAAAATTGGCAAATTCGAGGGGCATTATCATGGTGGATTCAATCATGTACTTGTAAGTGTGAATCCTGAACTAGATGATGCTGGAAGTAAATATGAACCAATAGCACTCCCAGAATCGAGTGGCATTCCAGAGCACGAACTCAAACAAACGCTTGTTTTACCTTTTAATGATTTACAATCAACGAAAAACCTTCTTCGAAAATACGCATCAGAATTGGCCGCTGTTATTATAGAACCTGTGCAAGGAGGATTTATCCGTGCAGAGCAGGAATTTATCGAAGGACTCCGGGAAATCACCGAAGAATTAAATATTGTATTAATTTTTGATGAAGTAAAGACAGGGTTTCGTGTTCATCTTGGTGGAGCCCAAAGTGTTTACGGTGTGAAGCCAGATCTAACAGCACTCGGAAAGGTCTTAGGTGGCGGTTATCCAATTGGGGCTTTAGGAGGATCTAAAGAAATGATGATGTTATGTGCGCCAACAGATGAAAGTGATGTCTTTTCTTTCGGTCAATCTAGTCGGAAGAAAACAGATGTTGTCTTTCATAGTGGCACTTATAACGGGCATCCAGTTGTCCTTGCAGCTGGGTTAGCAACTATTTCGTTACTTGAGGAAAATGGCGTCATGGAGGTTTTATTTGCTAAGACAAATCATCTTAGAACCGCCTTGGAAAAATTATATACCACTTACCAGATTCCAATGCACACATGCGGAATGGGTAGTATATTTAATCTCATATTTTCTAAAAATCCTATTAGAAATTATCGTGATTTATGGGGAACTAATCATGATTTAAGAATGAAGATAGATATGGAATTACTACATCAGGGCATCTATATAAAGCCAGGCAACCGTTATTCCATGTCCATTTCACATACGCAACAAGACATTGATAAAACGGTAGAAGCCCATGAAAAGGCAATTAAAAAAGTATTATCGTCGGGCGGATAATGTGAATAGTTCTATGAAGCTAGGAGTAAGTGTTATTCTCCTCCATATTCTGAAATGGGGTTCTACAGCAACTAAATTTGTGAAAAGTAATGATTCGTTCAATACTACTATTGCCCAGAAGCGTACCATTTACTAAATGTATGCCAAATAAAAAGATGCCTTATGTTATTAACTTTAAACAAGGCATCTTTTTATTTGGTTTTTTACTTTTTCCTCACTTTAAAATTATGCTGCAATATTGGCCAATTTTGTGGGAATGGACTTCCTAACACCCAAAAACTTACACCACGAAGCCCGTATTCTTTTACAAGATCATATTTTGCTTGCATACTACGTGCATCTTCAAACCATACTTCGTGACGTTGCCCACTTGAATCTGTATATCTAAAAAATGGAGATTGATACGTATCATTATATTCAATTGCAACTTGATGCTCTGCTGCTAAATTAACAGCCTCCTGAGGTCCGACTGTTCGCGCAATTGTACCTTGTTGCCATGGGATTTTCCAATCACGACCATAAAGCGGTGCACCCATCATGATCTTCTCTGACGGGATTGCAGTTACCGCATAATCAAGCACATCACGCACCTTATTGATTGGCGCGATTGCCCACGGTTGGCCACCTGCCCATCCCCACTCATACGTCATGAGGATGACAAAATCTACAAGTTCCCCATGAACTGGATAATCATGCGCTTCATAAAGAAGTCCTTTTTGGTCAGCTGATTCCTTTGGTGCAAGTGCCGTTGAAACACTAAATCCTAATGGCCTTAACTTTGCAACAACACGGCGTAGAAATGCATTATAATTTTCCCGGTCTTCTGGATATACATATTCAAAGTCAATATTTAACCCACGATATCCTTTTTCTTGCATTTTATTTACAATATTCGTTAATAGCTTTTCTTGCAATGCTGGATTTCTTAAAATTGTTGCAGCTAAATCTGAACTAAAGTTATTTTCCTTAAAGTTTGTAATGACAAAAAGTGGTGCTACATCTTGGGCTTTTGCTGCCTCTAGTACAGGTGCATCTTGTAAGGCCGTAACTGTACCGTCTTCTCTTACCGCATGCATAAACAAAGATAAATACGTAAAGTTCCTACCCAATGCGGTAACTTCCGCTGCTCCAGCCTGATTAATTTGTGTTGTGTACGCATTCACTTCTTTAACTGGTCTAGACACAAGCGGGATGTGCAAATGTTGACCAATTGTAAGTTGTGAAGGATTTACTAAATGGTTCGCTTGTATAATTCGATTTACATCCACATCATATTGCCGGGCAATTTGCCATAATGTTTCACCAGCTTGCACAACGTGTGTAACAGATGGAATGATTAATACATCCCCGACAAATAGTAGCGCAGGACTCGTTATATTGTTAACCCTAGCAAGTTCCTCAACTGTTACACCGTATCTACTCGCAATTTGCCACAATTGATCTCCAGCCTGCACAACATATTCACGATTGGGATTTGGAATGATAAGCGATTGTCCAACTACAAGTACATTCGGGTCACGGATATCATTTGCTAACACAACCTGATTGAAATCAGCCCCATATTGTTGCGCAATCCTCCATAATACCTCACCACGTTTTACTACATGAATTTGCATACTACTTCCCCCAATATTCATTATCTACACAGTATGCTATTCATTAGACGATTGTCCCGGTGCATCACGAGTGAATAATGGGGACGGTTCTCCTGTTTCATTTTGAATAAATTAGCACCGGGGTCTAATTCCACAAGTGAATCCTATTTCTTTCTTACATGACGCATGATAAACCCACTCTTTGGAATACTTGGTATTTTGACCAAACTGTACTGTAAGTTTTGCTTCGGCACTTTGTAATCCATTTTATTAACAAGCATGTTTAAACTAACTTTCATTACTTCAATCGTCAACCATTCACCAGGACAGCGATGATCCTTTATAAAATTACCTCCTCCTTGTGGGATGAGATCAAATAATCCTCCTTGCCAATTTTCAAATCGGCTTGGATCAAACTCATTAGGTCGTAACCATAAATCAGGATGACGATTTGTTCCATAAATATCAAGTAAAACTAAATTCCCTTTTTTGAAATCGTGTCCACTCCATAAAAAATCCTCTCGTACTCGGGCAACTGCATATGGGAAGAATGGATAAAATCTTCTCACTTCCTGAACAAATAGTTCCATATAACCTTCTTCTCCACTACTCACATTCTCCTCTTCTCTTGGAAAATGGTATAAAGCATGTGCACTAAAGGTTATATACACACTAATTGCCACAATCGGGCGTAGTAAATTGATTACTTCTACAGCAGCGACCCTTGGATTGAGTAGGTTTCCGTCCAAATCCTTATGCCAAACAATATGATATAATGGTTTTTCTTCATCTACGATTAGTTGATGATTGCGAATCTGTTCAACCATTGTTACAAGCCACATTTCCAGTTGATTTCGTGAGCGCCGACCTCGCCAATGTCGTGGTCCCACAGCAGCAGCGGATTTAAACAATGAGGCTAATTGTTGGGAGCGCATATTTACTTCATGCTTGGCTAACGGAACCCCCGCCCATTCACAAGCTGCTATCGTCAGTAATTTCTTCATCTCCTCAAATAAAACGACATCGTCCTGTTGCTGCCATATAACCATCGCATGTGTCCACTCATTCGCCACTATCTTTACTATCCTTTGTAAGTTTTCAGACGACATGAACTTCATAAGTAGTTTTTTGCGATGTACGTGTTTGCAGCCATCTAATGTTTGTACAGATTTTTCTCCAAAAATTGTCTCACGAATTCGCTTCGGGGCTACGCCATGTCTGTTAAACTTTTCATTATCATAAAAGATTTCAGCAGCATCTGCACCAGCCATACAAACTGTCCTTTGGCCTCCTAAAATGCGTGTTTCAAATATATCCGAATTAAACTTTCTTCTACGTTTAGGTATGTATTGGTAACCTTCCATTAAAAGCTTTAAACTATTGTCGATTCCTTTATCAATTGGTATTTGTTCACGGTATACCATCTTTTAACCACCTATATCCTTTTTTACTTTATCCATCTCCTTTAGACTCTACATGATATGTGTACCTATTCATCTTCTACTTATTTTCCCCTACATCTGAACGACAAATAAAAAAGTATGAATCCTTTTCATCTATGATGCGTATATGTTTAACAACACATAAAGTGAAAGGTGGTAAACAGTGATTAAAAGGATACTAATGATATTGATTGGTTTTATCCTTTTAGCCTTTTTTATTTTTCACATGATAGAAGTTAGGAATAAAAAGGATGTCATAACTTCTGACCATACATCTACCTCAGACAATGAAACAGAAATAACCGATTCTAAGCCAATCATCCCAACAGGACCATTTGGTAAATATGAATATGATGGGAAGCAATGTCTCACTATTGATGAAATCATTGAAAGGGGGGACTGCTTTCAAGAAGTTTTTGAAAAACATCTCGTTTGGTATCTAAATGAAGAAAAGGTTGAATTTTATTTCCCTTTTCAACGTGAACAGAGCCATTGGCACGATGTCTTTTATGTTGAAATTGATGAAGATGATCAGTTAAGCGAACTCCAAGAAACGGATTACTTTCATAAGTATGATGATCCGTATCCTCACAACAATTCCAATCACGATCGTGGTAAAAAAATAGTCGATGAATACTGGCATATCTTTTCAAATTTAATCCCAAAGGAATATCGTGAACACTTAAAATATATCTATTGGACCGACACTGGTGATGATCTTGTACTTGCAGTAGGAGTAAAAGAAGATGAAGTGGAAGCTATGACTTTATTATTTTCACATCAACTTCTCAGTTATAAACCTTATCTCCGCTACTCCTTTTTACATGAATATGGACATATTTTTACGTTAAACGAAACGCAAACTAAAATAAATGAGGAGCTTTTCCTAGAAGAAGAACCCAGTGAAGAACAATTAAAACAAGATAAGGAGAGTTGCAAAACTTATTACCATAATGGGCGTTGTTCCTATGAAGATAGTTATTTATTTCAGTACTTTCAACGTTTTTGGGCTGATATCTATGAACAATATCAAAAAATTGACTGGGATAATCAAAAGGAATATGAGGAATTTTTCTTTACACATGAAGAGCGCTTCTTTAATAGCTACCAAGGAACCTCTCCACCAGAAGACATCGCGGATACGTTCGCTTTCTTTGTCCACTCACATAGTAGTATAGGAGCACAGCCAGAGATGAAATATCAAAAGATCAAATTTTTCTATGAATATGAGGAACTTGTAGAATTGCGAACCACAATTTTAGAAAATCTTTATCACTTATCGATTGAGGATGAAGAATTTTATTAAGCAATCTAGTTATGAATTATTGTCATGGCTAGTCTTATATCATCATGACATAACACGCACGAATTGGCTTCCTCGATCAGATTTGCTAGAATAAGACATAATATAATCGAGGAGGAATGGAAAGTGAAAATTGTTTCAATAGAACCAACTCCAAGCCCTGTTTCGATGAAGATTAATTTAGATGAAACATTACCTCAACATCAAACAGAGAACTATAAATTAGAAGATGACTTAACCGGAGCCCCTACATATATTCAGGATTTATTTAAAATAAATGGAGTAAAAGGAATTTATCACGTTTTAGATTTTATTGCCTTGGAGCGACATGCACGGACTCCTTGGGAGGAAATTTTACCCGAGGTTCGGAATGTACTTGGTACAGCAGAAAGTTTTACGAATCATGTTCATGAAAATCCCACGTCTGTCATGACAGATCACTTTGGTGAAATTCAAGTATTCATCCAAATGTTTCGTAACATCCCCGTTCAAGTAAAATTGAACGAAGGGGATATAGAACAGCGTTTCGGCTTACCAGAGCGATTTATGAACGCAGTAATGGAGGCATCCCTTGCAACAGACAATATGTTAGCTGAAAGAAAATGGGTCGAGCAGAGCCCACGCTACGGTAAGCTAGAAGAAATTGGCGCGGTTATTGTTGATGAGCTATCCGCTAGTTACGATGAAGAGAGATTGACAGAACTGGTTGAACTAGCAAAAACAGGTGATGCGACATTATCAGAAAAGAGAAGTGGCAAGAAAGTAACACTTGAAATGTTAGATCATCCAGATTGGAAAGTCCGTTATGCCGCTCTAGATCGAATGGATCCGACCTTGGCAGATCTACCTGTACTTGATAAGGCACTAGATGACGAACGTTCTTCTTTAAGGCGACTAGCAACAGCCTATCTCGGCATGATTGAGGAACCAGAAGTATTGCCATATTTGTATAAAGCATTAAGAGATAAAGCAGTAACTGTACGCCGAACAGCAGGTGACTGTCTTTCGGATTTAGGTTTTAAAGAAGCCATTCCAGAAATGATTCAAACATTGTCAGATAAAAGCAGAATTGTCCGCTGGCGTGCTGCAATGTTTTTATATGAAGTTGGTGATGAGACAGCGATTTCAGCATTAAGGAAAGCAATGGATGACCCTGAATTTGAAGTCCGTATGCAAGTAAAAATGGCACTTGCCAGAATTGAAGGCGGAAAAGAAGCAGAAGGATCCATATGGAGCCAAATGACAGAAGCCGTGAAAAAAGGATAAATGGTGCAACGTTGGGACGGTTCTCGCGCTTCGTTTGAAGCACAAGAACCGTCCTCTTGTTTCATACATGTCTATCAGTCAACTTTTTGCAATGCAAGAATAAATTGTTTCATCGCCCGATAATTTGTTGTTTTTAACCAGTTTTCAAGTTCCTGTTCTTTACTTTCAAAAAATAAATCCAATACGTCTTGTAGGTGCTCGTGATAGGCTGTCTGCCCGGTACTTTCTTCTTTTAAATTAGTGACCAATGACAACCAATCTGAAAAGGACTCACCAACTTTTCTTTCTGGATATTTTTCAGCAATTTCAAGTGGACGTTTATACGAATCACTTAAATACAATTGTACTGCTAACCATGCCCCGACAAAGCGATGACTATTATCTCGTTCCATCACCTCTTCAAAAATATCTCTTGCTTCAGTTAACTTCCCTTGTTTCATAAGAGCAGCACCGTAGATACTCCATTCATATTCGTTCAAGTTCCCGCGGACTGCCTTTTTATAGCGATCAAACCAGGAATGAAAAGCCTCCCACTCTTGTTGCTCATAATAATAATCAATAAGTTCATATAAATCTTGGGTATTATTTGTCTTTTCTGCTAGGGCCTGCAAATACGGAAGGGCTTCCTCATTCCAACGAAAACTGTCTTCTATCTCATTAAAACCTAGTAACCGTGGAATCATACGTAAACTATGCATATCGTTCGAGTCTTGCCTTACACTTTCTTTATAAGCTGCCAAGGCCTTATCTAACTTTTTATCAAGCAAGAGTCGATCTGCTTTCGTTAATTCACGCTGTTTTAAATAGAAAAACGGCAAATTACCAATTGTATTTTCATTTAGACGATAACCATCACTTTTAGTAATAAGTTCCCCGTTTTTACGATATGCCTGAACAGACCAAGAGAAACGATTGTCAGGATTCGCAAATGCTAACAAAGACTTTGGGTCTATTGTTTCCTCATCCCCGGAAAACACAACACCAAATCGCTGGCCATATAGTTTCTCAACAGGAATGGTTATTTCATGGTCTGTAATATGTGACTGAAACACCGAACTCATCGATCCCCCATCTACATCGATACCTAAGGAAAGCTCATAATATGCCGCTCCCTCTACTTTATCCCATGAAAAATGAATAGACTTATCCGTAATTTCTTCTTGATTTACTGGAGATTGAATATCTATCAGTTTTTCCAAGGTAATATTATAAGTAATATCTGTATTTTCAGTTACATCAATCCAATCGTCCATATTAACTGGCCAAGTCCAGCCATCTATTTGATCAAATGCAAGGGCTAGAATAATTTGATAACTACCCGGAATAACACCGTCAAAACGAAATTCGCCATTTTTATTCGTTATGTGGTAGTATGGTTCAAATTCCCTCACACCTAAATTCACTGCATTCGCATCCTGTAAAAAAACACCAACATTTCGAAGTGGTGTGCCATCACTTCGAACTAATTTCCCATGAATTGTCCTTAAAGCTTTCTCTCCACTTGAAACCACTTTTTGTAAGCCTTTTTCCATGTTAGTCAAGTGTTCATAGACATATGAATTTGCCGAGGAAATATTAGAATCTCCTCTCTCCACCTTTTCTTCATATTGCCGAAGTGTTTGTTGGACTTTATTATATGCTTCTTTTAATTTCCCTTCACGCAGCAAAAGTTCAGCCTGCTTTTGGGCAATTTGGACTCCAAAATAATCATTGTTCAGATTTCTTTCACTGAATTGTTCGAGTAAATCAGCTGCCTCAGCAAATTTCTTCTGATTTATTTTCATTTGTGCTTGTTCCATCTGGAACTCCTCGTACATATAAGACTTCTTTGCACGTTCAATCGCACGAAACATTACTTCGTCTGCCTTTTCTATATTCCCATTTGCAAGATAATAAGACACTAGTTGTCTAGTCGCAGTTAATAAATAACGATCTACAGGACCTTCTTCAATATACTTTTTTATGTATGGAAGTTTTTCGTCCAACGTAAATGGCATATCTGAATCCTGGGAATATTGTGTAAATGTTGGTCCTATTAAAATATCATAATTACCCTTCCCTAAACCTTCAAGCATGTATCGTTGAATTGTCTCCCACTTTTGAAAGTCACCTAACCTATCTGTTTCAAGTCCTTCAAGCACTTTAGTTTTAGCCGCTACATTTCCTTTATCGAGTCCCTTCTTTGCTAAATAGAAGTTCAATTGTGGGTTGATTATAAATGTAAATAATGGTACCAATAGAACCATACTGACAATTATTGTAATGAGATGCTTTACTTTTAATTTAATTTTCATATTGCACCCCTCTTTTTTCAAGCGTATCTTTCCAGTATACATACCCTCCAATTTCTATTAATCCATGTTGTTTATCACGATTCATCTGTTCAGGATTTTTATCTATCATATCTTTTGTTCCAATTAACACTAGCGATAATAAGCAAACTGCAACGATTGGCAAAAATGAGATTTCAATTTCCTTATTCCATAATGAGATTAATTTATGTTTAAATGTTGTTGGATGGGTTCGCTGGAGTACTTTTTCCTGTTTTGTAAACTTTATATTTCTTAATTCTTCATGGAGCTGTTTGTTTATTTTTCTGCTCTGTTCGCTCATAGTTAACTTCCCCCTTTTCCAACAAAGCTTTTAATAATACTCTACCTCGTGTTAGTCTAGATTTCACTGTGTTTTCATTTATTTTTATTTGCTTGGAAATGTCGTTGATTTTCATATCGTTGAAGTAAAATAACGTAATCACTTCACGGTATTTATAATCTAATTGCTGAATCAATTCACTTAAATGTTGATGTTGAAAAAGCTGTAAAACAATTTCCTCTGGATCATCTGTACTATCACCTTTTTCAGCATGATTCACAATATCCATACGGGGAAAAATGTTTTTCCAACTCCACTTCCTCATTTTAGCGCGACAAGCATTAATTATAATTGCGGTTAACCAACCTTTCATTTTCGTTACATCTTCTAGTTGATTTATTTTTTCAAACGCTATAATAAACGTGTCCTGCACCAATTCCTCGGCTGTCTGATGATCATTAACTAACAACACAGCCGTTCGTAATAAATAGTCGCCATATACATTCATTAATTGTATGAGTGCTTCTTCCTCTTTTTCTCTTAACCTGCTGACAAGATGCAAATACGACCCCCTCCTTTTACTACCCCTACACTATAGATGCCTCCCACGTTAAAAAAGTTGCATACAAAACGTGGATGAAACATAGGGACGGTTCTCTTGTTTCAAATTGATATTGATGATTTGCTCATGTATACTGTAAATTCTTTTGCAAAATATGATTAAAAAAATATTATTTGCTAAATATAATATTAGCTTAACAGAAATTGAGAAAAGGAGAATGAAAAGATGAGCGATTGGCTACCAAGTTTAAAAACTAAAACACCACAGGAGGGATACGAACTAGCCATTTTATTAGCTAGGAAGGCTATCGGTTATACGCAACCATCTGCTGATGTTAGAGAAAAACTAAGGCCGAAATATGAAGAAGATGCGGATAGCCTTACGTTAGCGTCACAAGTTGTTGCCATACATTATCAAACAGTTGCTGCAGCAAATAATTATTGGCAATAATAAATAGTATGAAACAGCGGGACGGTTCTTTTGTTTCACTCATAGAAAAAGAACCGTCTCACAATCGCAGCCTTATACTCGTAATGAATATAAACAAGGCCGAATATGATACACACCATATTCAGCTTGCTCTTTCATTGGATAATTCGAGTAAGCGTATCATTTAATCCAGAAAATCTTATTGTTCCTATTTGACTGCTTTATATTTATTGCTTCCCGGCAATTTCTTGACAATATTCCAAGCTGCAATTGCCTCGTCACGACTTTTACCTTTATTTTTCGGGTCTGCAAAAAAGTCCCGGATAAATTGATTGTATTCAAATTGTGGTGCAATCTCCGTCTTATAAAATGGATTCTTCTTTCTTATCTCCTCCTCATACCAAGCATTTACTACATCACGATATGTTTTCCCAACATTACTTTTAATATAGTTTTGAATGTAGGTAGAAAAGTGAAAATTTGGGATTACTGTCTTAAAAAATGCTCGCACACGTTGACTACATCGGTGGTTTTCCGTAATGATTGTATCAAGACTTAATTCTCCTTGTGGCTCCGCCTTTTTATTCATTCTTGTTTTTCTAATGGGTTTTATGATCTCTCCCGTTCGTAGAAACGTTTCAATTCTCTCCGTAATCTCTATTTTAGATCCTGTAGCGCTTATGCCATTTCCCCTACAAAATGATTGTAATTCTTCTTTTAACCAATAGAAGTCTTGGAATCTTTGCACGCTTATCTCTTTTGTTAATGTAGGCCTCATGGATAACACCTCCATATATCGTTAATTTAACTATTAATTAGAATTTTAGCATAACGAAGCCGATAAAAATATGTAAGTTCGAAATATCTTCACCATGTTATGGGTGATAATGACACACGAGAATGTAGTGCACCCCAATAGTTAGAGTGAAAATAATTAACTTTTGGGGTGTTTATTTTGGTCAAGAAATACAGTGACAGTTTAAAGTTAAAGGTAGTAAAAGAGTATCAAGAAGGTAGCCTAGGGGTTAGACGTTTAGCTAAGAAGCATGGTATACAATCAAAATCACAGGTGGATAGATGGATTAAATTATATGAGAAGTATGGTGTGGAAGGACTTAAAAGTAAGAAGCATAACGAAACTTATTCTGTTCAATTGAAACTTGATGTATTAAAATTTATAGAGAGAACTGGTTCTTCAGAGATGGAAACAGCCCTTCACTTTGGATTGAAAAATACCACTATAATATCTTCATGGAAGAAAGCTTTTCGTGAGGGTGGTGCTGGAGCTCTGAATGGATCGAAAGGATGGTCTACTATGCCAGATACATCAAAGAATAAACAAAACAAAAAAGGAAAAGAAAATGAAATAACATACCAACAAAAATTAGAAAGAGAAAATGAACTCTTACGTTTAGAAGTAGAATATCTAAAAAAGTTGCGAGCTTTTCAGATGGATCCGGAAGGCTATCTCGAAAAGCACAAGCAGCGTTATCATTCGAACTCAAAGAAGCATTCAAATTAAAAGATGTTTTATGCGTAGTGGGTATTCCTGAATCTTCCTATCATTATCATATAAAAATGATGAGAAAAGCGAACCCAGATCAGACACTAGAAGAGCTTATCCAATCCATATTCAATGAAAATAACGGAAATTATGGCTACCGTCGTATTTGTCTAGAATTGAGAAATCAGGGTCATAAAGTGAATCATAAGAAGGTTCAGCGTCTTATGAGGAAACTCGGACTTAAAGGGAATAAATTCTGGAGAAAAACACGTAAATACAGTTCTTATAAAGGCTCAGTTGGGAAGGTTGCGAAAAACCGTATAAGCCGCCGCTTTCAAACAAATGTGCCTCATCAAAAATTAACAACAGATATCACGGAATTTAAATGTTCTGATGGAATTAAATTATATTTAAATCCGATTTTAGATATGTTTAATGGAGAAATTATTTCATTTGGGATAAGTAAGCGCCCAAATTTAGAACTTGCGATGGGCCCCTTGAAGGAAGCTATTGAAATAGTAAAAGATACAAAGTATAGAACCACTATCCACTCTGACCAAGGATGGCATTACCAACATAAAAAATGGGTAAAGACACTTAAAAATAATAAGGTTTTTCAAAGCATGTCAAGAAAAGGAAACTGTTTAGATAATTCACCAATGGAAAACTTTTTTGGTTTACTAAAACAAGAGATGTATCATGGAGAAGCACAATGTTCATTTGAAGAACTAAAAGCCAAAATTGAAAGATATATCAATTACTATAATAACAAACGAATAAAAGCAAAAACTGGCTGGTATGAGTCCGATACAATATCGTCTACACATCAGCCAATTAGCTGCTTAATATAAACTCCAACTTATGAGGGTCACATCATTCTGATGTCTCACTTTTACCTGCGTGAAACGGGAGAACCGTCCCCATGTTTCACAAAAATGTGGGTATTAAATAGGGGTTAGTTAAATAAAATGGTAAGGGCCCAATTTTAATTTTGTTGTAAAAATATGTGGTTGAGGGGAAAAGGACAATGGGGATACGTAAAAGGTGGAAGCTAATTGCACTGGGCGGACTGCTTATTGGCATAGTGTGTTGGTGGGTAATATATGAAGTGAAAAATCAATCAGATCCTTTAAACAAATCAGATGCGTTTGTATATAGTGAAGACGGTATACTTTACTGGTTTGAATTAACAAGTCGGAATGGAAAAGTAAAGGGCACCTTTTATCAGCATGTATTAATAGAAGATGAAGATGTCAGGGATCTACCGCATATTGAAGAAAAACAGTCCCCGTTAACTGGTGAATTTACTGATACAGGATATGAATGGCAGACAAACGAGGGTGGAAAAATCGTGACGTATGTTGCCACATTGTCTGAAGAGAATCTCCTGATACACAAGCAAGGAGAAGAAGATAGTAAGTTATATAGGGCAGTAAACAAAGAAAAACTTGCTGAATATGAAATGACAATACATGAAGCATTGCAAATTGCTATTGATCAAAATGAGGAAAAGGAGAAAAGTCGTTTACGTAAATTTTTCTCTGAATTTAATAATGTGTACGGATATTATTATACGAATGATGATAAGTCGTTACAGTTGCTCATAAAAGTCGATGAAGCCAATCTTGAAGGGGATGTAACGGCTACACTACTTATGGCCACGAAAGATAACCATAAATCATACGAAGAAAAAACATATGAACTGAATGGGATAACAGATGGGCATATGGTGGAGTTCTATACTGTAGTAGACGGGATGCAAACTAAGCTAAAGGGAGACTTTCGTACAGCGACTACTGGCTTTGACTTATCCTTTTGGACTACTAACGAAACATTATTTTTCCGTGCAGTAACTGAAAAAGAAATGAAGGGTATTTTTGGAGAGTAAAATCATGACACAGAGGGACGGTTCTCATGTTTCATGCTCTTGCTCATGAAACATGAGAACCGTCCCCATGTTTCACTTTCACGTCGAATGAGAGGGCGGTTCTTTGGGTTTTGGGTTATAATAGTTTGAGAGAGATGTGGCTCATTCCTTTTTTTACATAAATATGTAAGGTGGAAACGGCACATCTTTTTTGTAAATTAATGGGTTAAGGGATATGGTAGAGATGAGTGACAAACAAGTGAATACCGATGTTATTTTGATCGGTGCGGGGATTATGAGTGCTACTTTAGGAGCGCTTTTGCAGGAGTTAGCACCTGAGTGGAAGATTAAGGTGTTTGAGAAATTAGCAAGTGCTGGTGAAGAGAGTTCAAATGAATGGAATAATGCGGGTACAGGGCATGCTGCATTATGTGAACTGAATTATACACCAGAGGGTTCGGATGGCTCGATAGATATTACGAAGGCAACTACAATTAATGAGCAATTCCACAAATCTAAACAGTTCTGGTCTTATCTAATAAAAAATAATTTGATACGTAATCCAGAAGAATTTATTATGCCATTACCACATATGAGTCTCGTGCAAGGGCAAGATAATGTAGCATTTTTAAAAAGACGTATGGAAGCACTTTCAACGAGTCTGTTTTTTCAGGGAATGGAATTTTCAGATGACCCAGAGAAACTGAAAGAATGGATTCCACTTATTATGGAAGATCGTAAAACAAATGAACCAATAGCAGCAACTAAAATTGACTCTGGAACAGATGTTAATTTTGGGGCACTAACACGTATGTTGTTTGACCATTTAGAGAGCCAAAATGTTGAATTAAACTACAAACATCAGGTCCTAGATATTAAGCGTACGTATGATGGCTTGTGGAAGGTTGAAGTGATGCATGTTGAAAGCGGTAGAATCTCCCATCATACCGCAAAATTTCTCTTTATCGGTGCAGGTGGCGGAAGTCTGCCGTTATTACAAAAAACAGGAATTCCTGAGTCAAAACATATTGGGGGATTCCCTGTAAGCGGATTATTCCTAGTTTGTAACAAGCCAGAAATTGTAGAGCGCCATCATGCAAAAGTGTATGGTAAAGCCGCGGTAGGCGCACCACCAATGTCTGTGCCACATCTGGATACAAGATATATTAATAATAAAAAATCATTATTGTTTGGTCCGTTTGCTGGATTTACGCCGAAGTTTTTGAAAACGGGTTCAAACTTCGACTTAATTAGTTCGGTAAAGCCAAATAATATGCTTACGATGTTGGCGGCAGGCGCAAAGGAAATGAAACTAACAAAATATCTCATCCAACAGGTACTACTATCAAATGAAAAACGTATAGAAGAACTGCGTCAGTTTGTTCCAAATGCGAAAGCCGAGGATTGGGATATTGTTGTGGCAGGTCAGCGAGTACAAGTAATTAAAGATACAGAAACTGGTTATGGAACACTACAGTTTGGTACAGAAGTTGTCAGTAGTGAGGACGGCTCAGTTGCTGCATTACTTGGCGCATCACCGGGTGCTTCCACAGCAGTTCATGTCATGTTAGAAGTTTTAGAGAAATGTTTCCCGGAACATATAGATGAATGGGAAGAAAAGATAAGAGAGATGGTTCCTTCTTATGGCATTTCACTTGGAGAAGAACCAGAACTTTTCCGTGAAATTAATGAGGATACGTCGCAGGCTCTCGGATTAATGAAAACAGGTAGTTTACAAGAAGCATAGACGCCAAATTGGCAGTCTATGCTTTTTCCTTTTCGTAGAGAATGGAAAGAAGGATTACATAGAGAGATTTCATGAAGTTGTATCTAATATATGAAGTACTTCAAGGGAAAATTTACAGATGGTATGTAGATGGACATGGATGAGGTGTTGGGTAACTTCTATAGCAAATGGGAAGATCTGCTTAAAATAGGGCATATTAAAAAGTCAACTTTCTACTGATAAAATGGATCAGTTAAGGAATGAACAGCGTGAATGGGTCAAGGATAAAGGTCTTGCGGCAGAATCAGCAATAAAGAAAAATCAAGGCGGATCATGAGAGACCTACGAATACACGAGTATACAGGCGGAAATGACTAAAGATAGATGTCTAGCGCTAGTTGAAATATATATGAAATAAGCATAAGTGATGAAATAACCTCTAATCAACGGAAGATTGGAGGTTATTTCAATTTTAGATGGGAAAGATAAGAGACAATTAGGTTTATATTAGGGATAAATATGTCAGATGGTAACGCGCACCGATATGTCCTTGCTTCAATATGAAAATATGGAAAATGTAACCGCTCACCAAACATAGAAGTTGAACATTGTTTATCAAAAAAGTAAAGTATATGATATGAAAAACAAAAGTTTTATTTACTATTTTGTAAAAAGAAGCCAATTGTAATATTGATACATAGATGCTTGTATAAGATAGATTGGCTTCGTTCCTATCGTGAGTTCACGATAGGTGAGATAATATGTTTTTCATGGAAGGAGAAATAAAAATGACATCTCATGAAATGACATCAGGAGTGCATAAGTTTTATATCAACGGAGAGTGGAAAAATAGCGAATCTGGTCATACTATTGCTATTAAGTCTCCATATCTTCATCAGGTGATTGGAGAGGTACAAGCCGTTACAAAGGCGGAAGTGGACGAAGCTATTCAATATGCACATGAAGCACAAGCGAAGTGGGCGGATGTTTCCCTACAGGAACGTGGTAGCTATTTATATAAATGGGCTGATGAATTAGTGCATATGCAAGATGAAATTGCGGAAGTCATTATGAAAGAAGTAGGGAAAGCTTATAACGATGCGAAGAAAGAAGTCGTGCGTACTGCCGACTTCATTCGATATACGATAGAAGAAGCAGAACATACCCAAGGAGAAAGCATGAGAGGGGACAGTTTTCCAGGCGGCTCTAAGTCGAAAATTGCAATTGTCGAGCGAGTTCCACTAGGTGTCGTGTTAGCGATCTCTCCGTTCAATTATCCGGTAAACTTATCTGCTGCTAAAATAGCACCAGCATTGATGGCAGGAAATGCTGTCGTCTTCAAACCTGCTACACAAGGTGCGCTAAGTGGTACGAAAATGATAGAAGCACTAAGTAAAGCAGGCTTGCCAAAAGGTCTTGTAAACTTAGTGACAGGTAAGGGTTCTGACATTGGTGATTATATTGTTGAGCATAAAGGTATCAATATGATTTCCTTTACTGGTGGAACAGAGACAGGTAATCATTTAGCCAAAACGGCTACAAAAGTTCCGTTAGTGCTTGAACTTGGTGGAAAGGATCCTGGAATTGTTCGGGAAGATGCTGACTTAGATGAAGCTGTCAAGCAAATTATTAGTGGTGCCTTTTCTTATTCAGGCCAACGCTGTACAGCAATTAAGCGTGTCTTAGTACACGAAAAAGTAGCGGACGAACTCGTAAGCATGTTGAAGGAAGAAATAGATAAATTAGCTGTAGGTTCACCGGAAGACAATAGTACCGTTGTACCTTTAATTGATACAAAGTCAGCTGATTTTGTTCAAGGTTTAATTACAGATGCCATTGAAAAAGGTGCTACATTGATAACAGGAAACAAACGGGAGGAAAACCTCATCTATCCTACACTTCTAGATCATGTTACAGGAGACATGCAAGTAGCATGGGAGGAACCATTTGGACCTGTGTTACCAATCATCCGCGTGACATCAGATGAAGAAGCAGTTAGCATAACGAATGAATCTGAATATGGACTGCAAGCAAGTATTTTTACAAAAGACATTAATAAAGCATTTGCGATTGCAAATAAAATTGAAGTCGGTTCAGTTCAAATTAATGGTCGTACGGAGCGAGGACCTGACCATTTCCCATTTATCGGTGTGAAAGGATCTGGAATGGGAGTACAAGGAATTAAGAAGAGTATCGAATCAATGACACGTGAAAAAATAACAGTGCTTAATTTGGCTGAATAAATTTACGTGTTTTGATATAAAAGTAAATAATAGTAGAGCGTATTTTCAATGTTTATCAGAAATACGCTCTATTTTTATGGGCGTTTTTATAAATTAGAAAACGGAACTAACCAATATAGAACGTATCAGCTGCTACGAAAATGAAGCCAATGATAACCGAATGAGGGATAAACAAGCGGTTAATTGATATAATGAATGCTACATCTCCCGCATAAGCTTCGTAAACCTATGCGAGAAAGGATGATAAAATGTCAGAAATGAAAGATGAAATCATTTTAAGAGGAATGAAAGAAAATAATTTAAAAGATATTGATGTAAACATCCAGAAGGAAAAAATTACTGTTTTCACTGGGCTTTCTGGATCGGGGAAAAGCTCTGTTGTTTTTGATACACTCGCAACAGAAAGTAGAAGGCAAATGACGTTCAATTATCCGCTTTATGTTCGAAATCAAATGCCAAGGTACGAAAGGCCACACGCAGACTTGATGCAGAACTTAAGTCCAGTCGTTGTAGTAGAGCAAAGACCAATAGGGAGCAATTCTCGCTCAACTGTAGGTACTTATATGGATATCCAGCCACTTATTAGACTTTTATTTTCACGAATAGGAAAGCCAACAATCGGTTCTGCAACGGACTTTTCGAGTCAAAGCTCCTTTGGTAGATGCCCGGAATGTAGTGGATTTGGAGAAGTCGTGACGCCTGACCGCCATAAAATAATCGACTTTGACAAGTCACTTCGGAATTATGCAGTAAAATTTAAGCCACTTTCTCCCTCAGGTTGGCAAGGCAGATGGATGATGACCGGCGGACTATTTGATCCGGATCTACCTATCAAAGATTACCCCAAAGAAAAGCTCCGCCTATTATTGTATGGTCCCCCAGAAGGTGAAAAGGTCTATGCACCATTTCACACAAAAAACGGACCACAGCCACATGAGTGGGATGGCTTATTGCCAAGATTTACACGTCTCTATATCAATAGAGATATTTCCAAACTAAAAGAAGTTTCTCAAGATGATGTCTTAGCCGTAGCAACCCGTTCATTTTGTGCAACCTGCCAAGGATCTGGTCTGAATCCGAAAGTATTGGCTTGCAAAATAAATCATTTCAATATTGCAGACTATGAGCAATTAGAACTTATAGAACTGTCGGAAGAACTTACAAACATACAGGATCCGATGGGAGAATCTATCGCTCGACAGGTAATTCCACAGATAAAACTGCTCAATAAATTGGGATTGGGTTATCTTAGCCTTTCAAGAAAAATGAGTACCCTTTCTGGTGGTGAAGCACAAAGAGTGAAAATAGCCCGTCATTTAGGAGGTAGCCTCAACAATATTACATATATTTTCGACGAACCAAGTGCAGGGCTTCATCCAGAAGAAGTGGATATGCTCGTAGAAATGTTAAAAGATATAAAAGCACAACATAATACCGTCATTGTAATCGAACACGATCTATCCGTAATAAAAGCAGCGGACGAAATTATTGAGATGGGACCAGGGGCAGGTATAAATGGGGGGAAGGTTATCTATCAAGGTAAATTAGATACATTAAAAGACACGCCAACTGCAGCATCTCTAGACCATAAGCTAAAAATAAACAAAAAACCACGGGCAATAAAAAGTTATTTTACAATAAAAGGCGCAAATCATCACAACTTGAAAAATATAAGCATCCATATACCCAAACATGTTTTCGTTTCTATATGTGGTGTATCCGGTTCAGGTAAAAGTTCTCTTATGTTAGATGCATTTGCGAAGAATTATCCTGAAACCATCATGGTTGGGCAAGGTAGTATAGGAGTCTCGAGTCGTTCGACACTTGCCACATATATGGGAATAATGGATGATATTCGTGCGATATTTTCCAAGGAAACAGGAAAACGAGCGGGTTTGTTCAGCTTTAATTCCCTTGGCGCATGTCCTATCTGTAAAGGAAAAGGCGTAACAAAACCAGATGTAGCATTTGCAGATCCTGTGACAATTCGGTGTGAAGCATGTGGCGGTTCGCGATATTCAGATGAAGCATTGTCATATCGATATGGGGATAAAAATATCGTACAATTGTTAGATTTAACAATAGATGAAGCGACGGCTTATTTTAAAATGCCTAAAATTTTGCAGAGCGTTCAGAAACTGCAAGACGTTGGTTTAGGATATTTAACGTTAGGACAGACGACAAGCTCTTTAAGTGGAGGAGAGGTGCAACGTCTAAAACTTGCAAGCCACTTACAAAAGGAGGGGCAAATCTACTTGTTAGACGAGCCATCTTTAGGACTGCATACAAAGGATAGCGGAAAACTTTTAGACGTATTTCAAAACCTTGTAAACAAAGGTAATTCCGTTTTCATTATTGAACATCATTTGGATTTTATAGCAGCGAGCGATTGGGTAATTGAGTTAGGTCCTGGTGGAGGGAAAAAAGGTGGACAGATTATATTTGAAGGCACACCAGAAGAAATGTTATATGCCGAAACAGTGACAGCAAAATGGTTAAAGGCTGCGGTGAAAGAACATCCATATTAGTAGGGAAATGTAATATGGGCTATTTGGCTGTAGACTCCTTCTTCCATTAGGCAACGAATGAGAATGGGAGGGGCAACAGCCGATAAAATCCCGATTCCGTTCCGTGAACAATCGATAGGGGAAGTGGGGAAAGACCTACTGATTGGAGTTCCACTTTATTCTATAAACTATCTCCAACCAAAGCTAGTGACACTTGTTATAATGGAAGATTGCGGATATTCGTTTGGTGAAGTATTTCCCCCCTTATAGCAAGGTACTCAAATGATAATCATATTTCGCCTGTTATCGCATAACAGAACATGAAGTGCAATTTTCAGAATGATGTCTCTTTATGATTAATTTATGCTATACTGATTTTATGATTATTATTTACAAGATGAACAAGGAGGGTGAAAGAGAGGATGACCAATACGAATGAGGAAAAATTAAATGTAATCGAAGCTAAAGAAGATCTAATTGGGCGTACAAAAAAGGGAGTTACGATGATTTATGTTGGAACAGCATATTGGTTACTAATGGGGGTACTCGGTTTTATTGACATGCACATCAACTTATTAGGACTATTTTATTTAATTGGAGCAGGAATGATTTTTCCTCTCAGTATATTTGTAGCAAGTCTTTGTAAAATTGATATTTTTGCACAAGATAACCCACTATCTAATATGAGTGGTGTTTTAGGGGCCATGCAGATTCTATTTGCACCGATATTGATTTTAATCTTTATGGAACAGATTGAGTGGCTGCCATTTTTTATTGCGATATTAACTGGTGCTCACTTTCTTCCTTTTCATGCATTATATAATAGTAAAGCCTATATATTTCTACCAGTCGCAGTTATCGCTTTTTCATCGCTCGTAGGTTTTGCTCTGATGGAACATGTATATACAATCTTGCCTTTTGGGCTGTGTGCCATTTACTTGATAACAACTATTATACTGATAAGTGAAAATAGGAAACAAACAACTTCTATCAAACAAAGTGCTTCATAATAATTATATCTTGAAACCGCTTAGCAATCTATGCATATCCAAGCGGTTTTTTTTAGGCCTCGTATTGAATTTTTCTCCAAATAATGCTAGATTCCAAAATCGCATGCTAATCCATTCATCTAACAAGTGTAAAATAACTCATTTTGAAAAAATGTTATTTTTATATTTTTCCGTGCATAAATGGGTACGCTTATTGCCTCTTTTCAATAACTGAAAGAATTTCCACATCAGATCCATATTTTTTACGAATACTTTTTCTTGCTTCAGCGGGACTTCTTACGATGACGGAGGTAGTTTTCTTCCTATCGCGCAATTCCAAGTTGACAATAAAACATTTCGCACCACATCTCATATCGATCCCCACTCCCTTCAATTACCTTTATCTTAAACTATAGCGGAATTGCCGTTAAATTGGAAATATCCCTATTTTACATTTCATAAGTTATATGCACTTTATTATTGCCTAGTGTGAAAATCTCTCATGATTCCTTATGTTACTTTTATTCTTCCCGCGTAATATCTTTACAATGATAAAATTTCTCCCTTGATTTTTTACCTAGGGGGGTATATAATGAACACATATTGAGGGATACCCCCTTGGGTAATGTGGCGAGGCCAATCTAAAATAAGCATATCATGATAGAATATATTTTTTTTAGTTTTTATATACCCACTGGGGTAAGTTAATATAAATAAACGGATAATTAAAGGAGCTAATATGTATGAAGACAATTTTACCAAAAGAGCTTGAAGAAAAGATAACGAATGGAGCCGAGATCCATATTATTGATGTTCGGGAAGATGAGGAAGTTGCCCAAGGGAAAATCCCAGGAGCAAAACATATACCTCTCGGCGATATACCGAATGAATTAGCTAAAATGGATAAGCAGCAACATTACTATGTAGTATGCCATTCTGGAGGGAGGAGTACTGCAGCTTGTGAGTATATGATAAGTCAAGGTTATGATGTAACAAATATGACTGGTGGCATGTCAGCTTGGCAAGGTGAAATAGAAATAAATAAGTAAGAGATCAACCTCCTTTCGATTTAGAATCATTGGGACTTAGCTCTTGGACGGAGGGTGAGGCTGTGCCCGCGGAAAGCGTCCGCCTATAGTGCAAAGTAACGGGTAACAGGCTTAATAATTTACAAATCAATTAGGAAACAATAGGTGGAAAAATAATGCCTAAACATAATATAAGAGGAGCGGTGATCATGGGAAGGAAAATATTAATTATCGGTGGCGTTGCTGGAGGAGCATCTGTTGCGGCCCGGGTTAGAAGACTGGATGAACATGCGGAGATTATCATGTTTGAAAAAGGCCCACATGTATCTTTCTCAAACTGTTCATTGCCGTATCATTTAAGCGGTATTGTAGAAAATAGTGAGCAACTCGTATTAATGAACCCCGATATATTTAAAAATCGCTACAATATTGAAGCGAGAGTGCACCAAGAAGTTGTTAAAATTAATCGAGATAAGAAAACAATTACGGTTAAGGAGGTCTTGACGAATAATGTGTATGAGGAGAAGTATGACAAACTAGTTCTTTCACCGGGAGCGACACCAGTCCGTCCTCCTTTTGACGGCGTCGATAAGCCACATGTTTTTACAGTTCGAAATGTCGTGGATATTGAGCGAATACACGCTTTCGTAAACCAAAAGGGAATAAACGATATCGCTGTTGTTGGTGGCGGGTTTATCGGTGTAGAGGTAGCAGAGAACTTAAAACTTGCAGGATATAATGTGTCATTAGTAGAATTTGCAAATCAAGTAATGACTCCATTTGATTACGATATGGCACAAATTATGCATAAGGAAATGGTTGATCATGGCGTAAACTTAATTGTAAATGATGGGTTGGAGAAGATTGGCGACACGTATGTTGAAACGCAATCTGGTAGAAAAATAGAAGCACAGGCAGTCGTATTGGCGATAGGCGTAAAACCTGAAATTAATTTAGCACAAGAAGCGGGCCTAGAAATTGGCGAAACTGGTGCAATTAAAGTAGATCATAACTACGTCACAAGCGATCAAAATATTTATGCGGTTGGGGATGCGATTGAAGTATACCATCGTCTCTTACACAAACCAACACGATTATCATTAGCGGGACCTGCTCAAAAGCAAGCAAGAGCAGCGGCAGACCATATGTATGGCATTCAAAGTAGAAATAATGGTGTCATTGGTTCCTCGTCAATCCATTTATTTGATTTAAATGCAGCTTCAACAGGATTAAATGTTCGTACAGCAGAACAAGCAGGTATGAATGTGGACTATGTTTACATTATGCCAGGGGATAAAGTAGGTTTAATGCCAAATAGTAATCCAATGCATTTTAAACTTGTGTATGAATATCCAACTGGTAAAATTTTAGGTGCCCAAGCGATTGGAAAAGGGAATGTAGATAAACGAATCGACGTCATTGCAACGATGATTACGATGAATGGGACGTTGGAAGACTTAAAAGACCTCGAGTTAACATATTCGCCAATGTTAGGAACGGCAAAAGATGTGGTCAACCACGCAGCATTAGTTGCACTTAATTTACTTCACGGAAGATATAAAAAAGTAAAAGTCTCCCAAGTGCGTGAATTAGTAGAGGACAATGCTTTTATTATCGACGCGCGAGAAAAAGGTGAATATGCTGTTGGACATTTGAAAACGGCAGTGAATATTCCATTGAGCGAATTTAGACAAAGATTAGATGAAATTCCAACAGACCAACCTGTATATATTCATTGTCGTTCCGGGCAAAGAAGTTATAATATGGTGATGGCTTTACAAAATATGGGCTATGACAATGTGTACAATATTTCTGGTTCTTATTTGGGGATTAATTTGTATGAGTATTATCAAGATCTACAATTGGGTAGAAATAAAATTGTAACAGCATATCATTTTAAGTAAACTTTTAGTAGTGCTTAAGGTCGAAAGGGGATGGACAGATGAATTACGATAAATCGGTTGTGAATCGGTTAAAGCGAATCGATGGCCAAATAAAAGGTGTTTTGAATATGATTGAACAAAATAAAGAGTGCCGCGATGTGATTACACAATTATCAGCTTCACGTAATGCAATTGATCGGACGATTGGTCTAATAGTGAGCATGAACTTGGAACAATGTGTAAGAGAAAATGTAGAAAAAGGCGAAAGTACCGAGGAACTTGTAAAAGAGGCAGTTAACCTATTAGTAAAAAGTAGATAATGAGGCCGCGACATAAGGGGTCAGACCCCCTTATTGCAAGCCTCACTCTTTTTATTGTGAAATATACCCATATAGGTATAAGGGTGAGTTGAAGAAAGGGATGTGAAAATGGATATTATGCAACTAATTTTTGTAATCATTATTGCCTTATTTGTGATTCTTCGGTTTCTCCCAACAAAGGGTGTTACGAATATTACAATACAAGAGGCGAAGGATAAACTAAAAGATAAAGATATTCAATTTATTGATGTACGTACACCTGGTGAATATAAAGCAAATCACCAAGCACGTTTTAAAAATATTCCCCTTGCAAATTTGGCAGGACAACAAATAAATAAATTAGATAAAGAAAAAGAGATAGTTGTAATTTGCCAAAGTGGCATGAGAAGTAAACAGGCAGCAAAACTTCTCAAAAAACAAGGTTTTCAGCAAATTTATAATGTAAGAGGCGGTATGAGCGCTTGGCATTAAGGAGAGATTGTGCGCATGGCTAAACAGGTTACACCAGAGGAAGTAAGGAATCGTATTGAAAATGGTGAGAAAGTAGAAATAATTGATGTTCGGGAAAGTGCGGAAGTAATGAGTGGGAAAATACCTGGTGCGATACACATTCCTTTAGGGACGCTCGCTCTACGAAAGGATGAATTAGACAAAGATAAGAACTATATTATGGTTTGCCAATCAGGTAACCGTAGTAAAGCAGCGTGTGGAATACTGGAAGCATTAGGGTATAAAGTAGAGGATATGGTCGGCGGAATGAATAACTGGAAAGGAAACATACAGTAGTAAATGGAAAGTTAAAAGGTTAACCCTTTTTCTTTCCCTTTTTTATTAAGATTTTTTAATTGGCCTACGATATACCTGCGTTGTATATTGCTTCACGTGTTGGTAAATGTAACTTACAATGAATGTAGATGGAGTAGTGAAGAGATATATATGAAAAAGATGGATTTGAAGGGGGCGACCATTTTGAAGGTTTCAATACATGGCAACGAGCTAGAATTGAAAATGGGTGATATCACAAAGCAAACGACGGATGCAATAGTGAATGCTGCGAATGGATTGCTAATGGGCGGTGGTGGTGTAGATGGTGCAATACACGAAGCGGCTGGTGCAGAACTGTTGGAGGCGTGCAAACAAATACGTCAGGAACAATTAAACGGAGAATACTTGGCTGTGGGCGAAGCTGTTATATCAAAGGGATATCATTTATCAGCTAAGTATGTTATTCATACCGTAGGACCAATATGGTATACAGATGTGGAAAACAAGGAAATGTTATTAGCAAATTGCTATAAAAATGCATTAAAAATTGCGGTTGATAACGGCTTATCTAGTATTTCCTTTCCTTCCATATCAACGGGAGTTTATCGCTTTCCAGTTGATTTAGCAGCAGAAATTGCCATGAAAACAATCGTAGACTTTTTGCGTGATCACGCATTTGGAAAAGTTGTGATGACGTTGTTTTCCGAAGAGGATTATAAAATTTATACAACAAAACTAAAACGTGTTCTACAGTAACTTTGCTGATTGCTCCTCACCATTTACATAAAAATAAAAAGGGGGCCGGGACAAATAAAATGTACCCTATAAGAAAGACACTTAAAAAAGGTCTCTCTTATAGGGGTCTGACCCCCCTCATCCAACTACTATAACTAGGAAAAGGCTCATTACATATGGAATGTAGTAGTTGAGGGATCTGACACTTTGGTTTTGTCCCAGCCTTACGCTATTTTACAACTAATACTGGACACGTTGCCTCGTCAACAACCTTCTTACTTACACTACCTAGGACGAATTCCTTTATACCATTTAGACCACGATTTCCGATGATGATCAGATCGATATCTTTTCCTTTAGCAAAATCGGTAATTTCATTTGCAGGTTTGCCTGTTAGGATTTCGTAGTCTGCCTCTACTATATGAGAGAGCTGTACCCGTGCTTTGGAAATAACATGATCTGGTGTATAGTCCTGTTGGTTTGTATCGGACTGTCCAAGATTTGCATCTGGTGTTGGAACAAGGTCACCAGTAAGTGGTGATTGATAATAATTTGTGTTACCGGGTTGAGCGGTGATTGCATGAGCAAACGCATCAGTTGAAGGTTCATGAACATAGGCTACTGTTAAGTGAGCATCGCTAAACTTCGCTATATATTCCGCTGTTTCCAAAGCGCTCTTACTGTCATCAGACCCATCAAATGCTACTAAGATATGACGATATTCATTCATCCGCTTTCCACTCCTTTGACGTTTTGTAAAACAAAAGGATTCATATAGTGTATTCACGGATAACTGCTGTTTGAAACTTAAAGTTATATTAAAATATGATGAAGCTTATATTACAACGCATTATAATCGTCCTAGATGCAAGGATTGAAGAAAAGCAATGGAAAGTGATTATGACTCCATTCCCCAATCAGAGTTTAAGATTACTTTCAACGTATCTAGCTTTTCAGTTCCAATTTCCTCTTTGATTTTATCTTCAATTTCATTTTTTAGTGATTTATTTTTCTCTAAATATTGCTGCCCTAACTCTGTTAATTGAATACATTTTTCTTTTTTATTATCTTTTAGACTGTCGATGATTACTAACCCTTTTTCCGCCAGACTTTTTATGAACTTATGTGTTGCTTGTCGGGAAATATCAAGTTGTCTTGTAACATATGAAATAGTTGTTTGTTCTTTTTGATAGACTTTTGCTAAAATAAACCATTCCGAATTAGAAATATAAATATTACTATGATCATTCCACAAGCTCTCGGTTAATTTGCGTAATTGAACATGGCGCTCACTTATCAAATCAATCAGATTGAAGTCAGCATGCATTCTTTTCACTCCTTGAAGGTGGGGTCTGACCCCCTATAACATAATCTGTAATTAATATATAGAAATTAGGGAATAATATCAACTAGGTTGACAACATAGTGGAAAATAGTATAAAATTGACATATAGTCAACTAAGTTGACAATATAGTCTAAAGGAGCTAATAAAATGTATAAGATTGATGATTTGGTCATCTATTCAGGACATGGGATATGTAAGGTAGATGATATTAGTGAAAAGACTTATGCGGGAGTTACGAGAGCATACTACGTATTAAGTCCAATTGAAAATGACAATCAATTGACAATTAGTACTCCTGTAGATAATAGTAAGAAAATGATCCAAAACTTAATGGATAAGGATGAGGCGGCAAATATTTTAGAGTCATTCGATTCGGAAGGTACGGATTGGATAGAAAGACCTCAATTACGTTCCAAAGTGTATCATGATATTTTACGTAGTGGAATTCGTAGCGATATTGCCAATGTAGCCAATACTTTATTAAGAAAAAAGCATGAAATTGAAATGGAAGGAAAAAAATTATCCGTGCAAGATGGAGATATTTTAGAATCCATTCAAGATATATTATTTAGAGAACTATCAATTGTATTAAAAACGCCTTATGAAAAAATCATTGGAAAAGTGGAGCAAAGTTTAAAGAAAATCTCATAATGCAACGTACAGCATGTAACAGATTTCCTGTTCATGTATGTAACTAGTTAGATGCTGTATTATCCCTCATGGACCCCCGTCTTTTAATCATTCCCTCTGTGAAACGGCATATGTGTGGCCAAAATTAATCCATATCACTTAAAAATATACGAGAAAGTAAAAAAGTAGTTCACCTTGAAGGAAAGAAAGGATCACTTCAAAAATGAACTACTTTTTGTCATACATGCGAATATATGATAGGCTTTGTGAATTAGATAGAAGCCTCATAGATTGATTTTACTGCTTTTTCAAGTACAGTGTTAAATTCCTCATCTGTTTGATTAGCATTTAAATCTTGGCTTAATGCGCGAGAGAAACTTGCAATAAGGCCATTGTTTTCTTTTAATTTTTCGTTAGCAACATCTGCAGAATAGCCACCGGATAGTGCAACAACACGTACGACTCTTGGATGGTCAATTAATTCTTTGTATAAGTTTGCTTCTGTAGGAATTGTTACTTTTAACATGACGTTTTCATCTTCACTTAAGTTATCGAGATGACGATGAATTTCTGCTTTTAGTAAAGCTTCACATTTTTCCTTTTCTGGGCTGTGAATATCAACTTCTGGTTCAATGATTGGAACAAGTCCTGCTGCGATAATTTGCTTACCAACTTCGAATTGTTGATCAACAACAGCTTTAATTCCTTCTTCATTTGGTTCTTTAATTACGGAGCGCATTTTTGTACCAAAAATATGGCGTTCATTTGCACGTTTTAATAAACTATCAAGTTCTGGCATTGGCTTCATCAGTTGTACGCCGTTTGCTTCTTCAGCAAGACCTTTATCAACTTTTAGAAATGGCACAATACCTTTTTTATCAGCTAAATAATCAGCTGTATACATATCTTCAATTTTACGATCCATTGTTTGTTCAAAAAGAATAGCACCTAAAATATACTTCGAATCAAATGCAGGTGAAGTAATAATTCTTGTCCGCATTTCATGGACTAAATCGAACATTTCTTCTTCGTTTTTATAGGCACTTTCTTGTACACCGTATTCCGCCAAAGCTTTTGGAGTACTACCACCACTCTGGTCTAGTGCAGCAATAAACCCTTTATCGTTTTTGATTCTTTCAAAATGATTTTGATTCATCATTTTCACTCCTTTTCCAGTATAGTTTCATCAGCACTTCGGAAAATATACATTACCTCATGTAGAAGTAACTTTCCTTCATTTTAACACGTTCAGAATAAAGGATATAGTCATGCGAATTAATGAAACGGTTACATTTGGAAAAAGTTTTAACTGCGAATTTTTACGGTAGGTAAATGTGCAATTATCACTGTTAGGCGTATGTATAAGGGGTTATTTTAATATGGGTATATAAATATTAGTTATGCATTTATATAAAAAATATATATTTTATTTATATAACCTTTCTCGTTATACTAAATGTAGATGACAAAAGGGAGTGGCCATAATGGAATATATTATTTTATTTATAATTGGTATTACTTCGACAACGCTAGGGACATTGGCTGGAGGCGGAGGGCTCATTAATTTACCGGCTATGCTGTTTATGGGAATACCTGTTCACTCAGCTATTGGGGCAAATAAAGTATCAAATACAGTGAGTTCCTTCTCAAGCTTTTATTATCTGCTTAAAAAGGGGGAAATATCTATAAAAGAATCATATTGGATTGTCCCTGTAAGTATTGGCGGTGGCGTGAGTGGAGGTTTTATTGCATCACGGATTACGGCAGAGCATATGTATGTGATGGCAATTGCACTACTTTTTATTGCATTTATCGTATCATTTTTAGGAAAAGATAATTTTGCTGGTAAAGAGCGCTTAAAGTTTAGCAAGGGCAGTGTATTAGGGCTTTATAGTATTGGAATATATGATGGACTATTTGGCCCGGGGCAAGGGACGTTAATGCTTTATTTGTTTAATTACCTAAATATCGCCTATATTCGTGCGGTAGGAATGATGCGCCTCGCCACGTTTTCAAGTTGTTTTGGAGCGGCGATTACGTATATTGCCACTGGAAAAGTAATGTGGGCAGTAACATTAGCACTAATGTTGGGATCCCTTGCAGGAGCACAGATTGGTGTACGGATAGCTGAAAAGTTAAAACCTGCATATGTGAAACCGGTATTAAGAATGGTGACAGTAGCATTGATTTTTCAAATTGCTGCGGAGCATATTTTATAAAAGACAACGAAAGATAGAGACCTATCTTGGTCAATTTGTGATGTGATGTTCGACTCGAAAAAAGGATGGTTTGTTGCTGTGAAAGTTATGCAATAGCTAATTTGTAAAGGATGTTGTTGCTGTGGGGGTTATGTAATAGCTGATTTGTACAGGAATATGGGAGTGGATATTCAAATCACATTTTAAATATCAAAATTATGCGTACTAAAATGAAAAATCTTATTTTTTTCATATAGTTACATGGGTGAAATATGATACAATGGCCGCAGTGTATCATATGAAATGTAGCCAGATTTTTTGAAAGTAGGTTCTCCATGGATATATTACTTTTCTTCATCATTATTTTAGTCGCTTCCATACTGCAAACGAGTACAGGATTTGGTTTTTCTATTTTAGCGACACCATTTTTGCTCCTACTATTTGAGCCATTTGAAGCAATCCAGATTAATCTTCTTTTATCACTCGTCATTTCAAGTGCCTTAATAAGAAAAATTACCAAAGATATTGATTTTGGCATATTAAAGAGATTCTTAGTTGGTAGCATAATGGGATTACCGATTGGTCTCATGGTCTTTTTATTATTAGATATAAGTAAATTGAAATTAGGAGTAAGTATTATTATTTTAGGTTTAACATGTATGCTCATGATGAGATTCCGAGTCAAACGCAGTAGAGGAAGAGATGGCATTGTTGGAGGTTTATCAGGTGCTTTAACAACTAGTATTGGGATGCCTGGACCGCCGATATTATTATATTTTTCGGGAACGGAGACGCAAAAGGAAAAGTTACGCGGGACAACTTTAGCATTTTATTTGTTTATTTACTTGATAAGTTTTATCATTCAAGTGATTGTTGTTGGGACAAATCAAACAGTTTGGATTTCAAGTGGGATTGCTTTGCCACTAGTTTTCGTAGGTTTGTATGTAGGCCAGCTTTTATTTAAACGAATTAGCGAACAAGCCTTTCGCATATTTACATATATTATCTTACTATTCACCGGGATATACCTGCTTGTTGAAAGTCTAGGATAGGGGGTCAGACCCTTGAAAGCGAGGAGTTTTGAATGGGATTTATTTTTGTGATTATGGTGGTAGTGACGCTTATTGCGATAGAAGTTCAGTTAAGAAGGCTAAATAAAACAAATGGAAAGATAGTAGAACTACTTGAAGAAAAAGGCAAAGATTGAATTCTCACAAACGGACTTGTGAAGTAAAGGGGCTGTTCGGGACTTTTTGCGAAGCAACTCCCCTATAAACATTGACTTATAACTGTTTATGACCTCTACTTTTATTCATTGGTTGCTCCTTTGTAGAAGATTTCTTCTACAAAGGAGCTTTTTTATTTCTGTAAATAAAAATGTTCATTTTATCAACCTATGGGATTTTTATCCATGCATGCAAAACCGATGGGGTCAGACCCCTATAAAAGTCCTTTCTTCTCCAAATCCTATCGTTGTAACTGTGGTATGTGGATAATCTTTTAATAATGCTTGTAATTCCTTATCTTTATCAATCATATGTTCCACGACTGGAAAGGCCTTCAGTAGATCTTTCAATGATTCTGGTGATGTGGCAGTTTTACTCGTTGGAAAAGTATGGCTTGGGATAACATATTTAACTTCTAATAAATTTTTCACTGCATATGCAGCTTCTTTCGGCCCCATGGTAAAGTGCCCCGATGACGATAATATGGCAATATCAGGTTCATACATATCCTGAATCAACTTCATATCAGACATTAATGCTGTATCACCGGAGTGGTAAAGGGTATAATCATTTACAAAATCAAAGACATATCCAGCTGATTCCCCAGCATATACAGGTGTCCCATTCGTTTCATTGTAAGAAGACGAGTGTCTCGCTTGTACCATCGTAACTGTAACATCATCAAATGAAACCGAACCACCTAAATTGATAGGCAATACATTTTTAATTCCTTGCCCAAGGAGGATTAAGGCTAGTTCATATTGGGCAACAATCATTATATCTGGCTTATGCTCCACTACTTTTGCAAGACCACTCGTATGATCAAAGTGCCCATGTGTTAAAAACACACAATCAATCGCTTGAAAAAACTCCTTATGATTTAATTGTTGAGGAAATCCTGGATTTAAATCAATAAATGGATCAATTACATAGTTGTTGCCTTCTTTACTCGTTAACTGGTACATGGCATGGCCAAGTCGTAAAACCTTCATCTTATTACCCCCTAAGTTTTTAAAATCCCATCATCAATGTATGTCTAAGAAGGTAAATAAGAACTGTATATTGCGGTTAAAAAGCAATAGATATTTTGGGGGTTCTGTAAGTAGCATATAGGCACTATATTTTGTATGCCATATGGCTAGTATTATAATGGATTTGCAATAAGTTAATTGGAGGGATTTTCATGGAAGCACGTATAGATTATTATAAAGTTGCACCACAGGCCGCAAAAATTATGATGGACTTTGAAAAGTATATAAAATCCACCAATCTTGAATCAACCTTATTAGAACTCGTTAAAACACGAGCATCACAAATAAATGGCTGTGCTTTTTGTTTGGACATGCATACAAAGGACGCACGAGCAAACGGTGAAACAGAGCAACGGCTTTATGCATTAAATGCATGGCGTGAAACTGATTTTTATACCGAAAAGGAACGTGCAGCTTTAGCACTAACAGAGGCAGTTACACAAATTTCAACCAATCATATATCAGATGAATTATATCGTGAAGTACGTAAACATTTTGCTGAAAAGGACTTTGTTGATCTTGTTTATGCGATTAACACGATTAATAGCTGGAATCGGCTTGCAATTACAACGCGTGCTGTAGCAGGCGTGTATCAACCTAGAAATTAGTAACAAATAATACCCTGGAATAGAAGTGAGTGGTAACGTTATAGATTGTAACGGTGTGTACGGGATTGTAGTCAAATGGATAATAGATGGTTTGTATTGGAAAGTTTGTTGTTCAATAGCCTTCTGATTGCCTTTCTTTAAAAATCCCGCTACTATTTTCTTAGCAGATTGTTTTATTTTTTAAAACGAAAGGTTGAGTCTATATGACATTTGAAAAAGTTTTACCTTTATTAAAAGAAGGAAAAAAGGTTATTCGTGAGGGTTGGGCTGGTGCTGAGTTGTATATTAAATTAGTAGAAGAAAGCACACATGATAACGAAAAGTTAAATCCTTACTTTTTAATTAACGTTGTAGGGGAAGGATATACCATGTTCACTCCAACAGTTTGTGATATTTTAGCTGAGGACTGGAAGGTAGTGGAGTAAGAGATTTTTTAAATATGATAGATGAAAAAAGGAAAGTATCGTTACTTTCCTTTTTTTGTGAAACAACAAGGTTGGAGGATGAAAATGAATTTTCCAGAGTATAAAGGGAAGACAGTATTTATAGCGGGAGCTGCTTCAGGTATTGGTCATGCACAGGCGATGGCTTTTTTAGAAAATGGCGCAAATGTATTTGCACTTGATATAGACGAGCAAGGATTGCGTGAACTTGCGCAGCAATATAAGCATCGCTTTTATTATGTTGTTGGTAGTGTGGCAGACAAGCATATTGTCAAGGAAGCAGTTGCAAAGGCAATTACGACATTTTCAGAAATAAATATTTTGCTAAACACTGCAGGGATTTTAGATGGTTATGCAACGACACTTGATACGGATGAAGCGCTATGGGATAAAGTGATGAATACAAATGTGAAGGGAATGTACTTTGTAACAAATAAAGTGCTTCCACATATGCTTGAGAAACAAAATGGTGTCATCGTGAACATCGCCTCTATTGCAGGTCTTGTTGCCGGTGGTGGTGGAGCGGCCTATACGGCTTCAAAGCATGCAATTATTGGGTATACCAAACAGCTCACGTATGATTATAGTCGTAAAGGTATACGTGCGAATGCAATCGCTCCCGGTGCGATTCAAACACCGATGAATCAAGCAGATTTCGCGGGAGATGGCGAAATGGCAAAATGGGTTGCCGCTGAAACTCCAGCTGGCAGATGGGCACAGCCAAGGGAAGTAGCAGATCTAACGCTTTTTATAGCAAGTGAGGCAGCAAGTTACATGCATGGTGCGGTCTTACCGCTTGATGGTGGTTGGATTGTAAAATAGAAAGTATACAAGGTGGAAAAACTTGTGATACAATATGCAGGCAGGCAAAACAGAGCTTGCACTACGGCACTTAGTCTTCTTTGGTCGTAGTTATTACTAAAATAGCGGGATAGCTATTTTACAAAGGAGAATAAAAATGAATAAATCTGTTTCAAGTCATCCTTCGCGAACTTCTGTTCATGAGTTGACAAAAGTATCGCTAGTAGCAGCACTTTACTTTGTCGTTACCGTTATGTTAGCGGTCATAAGCTTCGGTGCGATTCAACTACGACTTTCGGAGATGTTTAATTACTTAGCACTGTATCATAAACGTTATGTTGTAGCTGTCACGTTAGGAGTAGTTTTTGCTAATTTTATGTCACCAACATGGGCACTTGATGTTCCAATTGGTGGGATTGCGACATTCCTAGTGTTAGTTTTATGCCGTGCAGTGACAAAGAATATGAAAAACCATATTGAGAAGATGGCAGTAACTGCTGTAATCTTTGCAATATCGATGTTTACCGTTGCCGGTCAGCTGCATATTCTTTTAGATTTACCATTTTTCTATACATGGTTTATCGTAGGTGTGGGTGAATTATTATCTATGACCGTCGGTGGATTTATCATATATTTTGTAAGTAAGAAAATTGATTTAACGAAGTAATTATATTGAGATTTGGGAGTAATGATTATCCGTTGGGTAAACATTGCTTCTTTTTTTATTTGGGTAATTTATGATTGGGGATGGGACTTATATATTGCTGCTTTCTATCCGATTTTCTTTTTATTTTACTAATTTTATGTGGCTTTTGGATGTTGTGGGATAGATGCTTTGTGTGGTAGTTTTTGACCGGTGGATAATGTGGAGCTTTTTATTGGGAGAACTAATTGGCTTTATGGGCGGCATGATGTAAGGAAAACTCTAAGCCCTTGATATACCAAGGGTTAGAGCACTTCTCTTCATACCGTGGTCATTTTATTGGTCATAAGCGCCGATAAAATCACTCTAAATATGGAGGTCTCTCATTGAGGCCTCTTTTTCTAATCCTCTAGTCAGATGTCCGTAAATTTCGTCCGTGGTCGCTACTGAAGAATGTCCGAGCCTATGGGAAATGACTTTCATATTGACAGTCGCTTCGATTAATAATGAAGCGTGTGTATGCCGGAACGAGTGTGGTGTGATGTGCTTACATAAGTCGGGCATTTTTGCTAGCAGACGTTGCAGACGGTTGGAAAATTGCTTAATTGTACACGGATAGCCTTCTGAACATGTAAAAATGAAACCCTGGTCTTATATAAGCGTTTATTTTTCTTAATAAATTCGTTTTGCTTATCCTTTAGTTCCTTTAATAACTTCATGATGGTCAAATCGATCAGTATCTTTCTCATGGAGCTCCTTGTTTTAGGTGTTTGCAACTCAAATTCGCGCTTATTGTTACTAGGGTTATAGTCGGTCTTCGTAATTGAAAGAGAAGAATTCTGAAAGTCTAGATCCTTCCACTGAAGTGAAATGACTTCTCCTATTCGCATGCCGGAATAAGCGAGAAGACTGAAGAATTCATAGTCGTTCGGTAAGCCTTCATCTTTTGCAATTTTCAAGAAAACCTTTAGTTCTTCCTTTTCTAGAAAAACGAGTTTTTCTTCGTTTTCTTCGTATTCAAGGTTCTTAGGCAGTTTATAGTTGTCCGTTGGATTTTTGTTGATATAATCCATTTCAATCGCATAATCGAATATCATTTTAGCGACGATATGGATGCCTTCCCTCGTGTTATACATATATTTAGATACTAGAGAATTCATATACTGCCTGTACACTTGTTTTGAAATTTTTTGAATGGGTGTCTGTGCCCACACGCTTAATAAATGTTGGCAGAGCTTTTACGGTTTCTCGTGGAGCTTTTTTTCTAGTAAAAGGATAAGACTCTATCCATTCCTCATATAACGCCTGGAACTTCATGTTCTCCCCTTGAAAGTACTCACCTCGTTTAATTTGCAGCTCAATCTCCAACGCTGCCAACTCTGCCTCTTCTCGTGTTTTAAATCCTCTTCGTTTAATTTGTCGTGGTTTGTTTGTAATTGGATCTTTCCCATTAGAAACGACAAAGTACCATGACGACTTATCTTGGTTAATATAAGCCATTCTCTTTTATCTCCTTCATGACGTTTGCTGTTCACAGAAAACGAATATCAAAGAAGAGAACTGCCGAACTTACTCCAGATCAAAAAGTAATTGAACCATCTTCAATAATTTCTCTCTTTCTCCTTTCTCTAATATTTTCCCCTGCACCATAATGATATTTTTCTTATCCTCTAAAATGGAATCTATCTCATAGTAAGTAGCAGAGGGCAGTTTCCAACTCATCGTGTCCTTGTCTACATAGTTGCTGTGCATGACCAGCTCGTTATATTCCATATCCAACTGTTTAGCAATCTTACGTAGAGTGCTTGGTTTCGGCTTTTCGATATGGTTATTTTCAAGCTTGGACAGGTAGGACTTTGATGAATCAATGAGTATAGCCAGTTGATCGAGAGTTAAGTTCTTACCTAATCTTCTTTGACGTACTATTTCCCCTAATGATTTCATCTCGATTCATCCTTTGAAAAATGATGTGTGTAGCTACCATATTACAATATGTTTTGTTGGATATCAAAGTTTATATAACGGAAACTAATAAGTTTATTATAAACTACAAAACTACATGTAGTTTACTGATATCATGCGGTTATATAGGCTTTATACGATTGTCTAAATATCACCGGAAAAAGTTGAGTTTACAGTAAACTTTTTGGTTGCTTTATAAAAAACTCTATTGTAAAATGTGGTCAACTTGGTCATTAAAGTTTCATAGTATTTGAGACTATTGCTTAATGACAGCAGAGGGGAGGTGAGCTTAATGAGAATCATGGAAATCAATGAAGAGGCAATCAATCAACTAGTTTTAGAAAAAGTGGACGAGCATATTCGCTCACTGGAATTGGAAGAGGATGTGTATTTCATGGATGCCAGACAGTTGGAAAAATACCTTAGCTTGTCCTGGCCGACAATCTCGAAAGTTTTCCTGAGTGACCCAGACTTTCCAACGTTAAAAAAGGGGAAATGCTATATGTTCCACAAAAAAGACGTTGATCGTTATTTAGATCGCTATTACGAGGAGTTAAAGCATAATGGGAGAGATATTTTGAAGTATCGGAGGAAGGGTTGAAACCAATGCAGAAGCACAAAAAAGCCCCTTAACTCACGGCAATGAGTTAAATGGGCTAACACAAAATTGTTCAATTCCATTTTATCGCATGGAAGTTATAATCGCAACGTCGCAGTTTAGGGGGCGTTGTGATTGATGGCGCATGAAATGTTTAGAGAAGAAGTGAAGGGGTTTGGAATTCCAGACCCTTTTTTCACTAAGGATAATAGATTATATAGGGTAAATCGTATTTGTTGCTGAAGTCTTGAACGATCTTTTTAATGACGAAGGAATGGACATGCCAGTCAATGACTTCCCGGAACTCTTCTTCACCATCTGTGCAGAGAATAGTCATGCAGATCGGCCGAAAAATGTATTGATTGAAATTCTGGAAGAGCTAGACGCCAACAGAAGCCATATTTTTGATGAATACGAACCGACCAATGGCACCCATGCCATCGTGAATAAAGAGGGCTTATTTTTGACTGTAAACTATGTGAAACAGAAATTAGGATCTGACGCTAAACAAATTAGGGAAGCTTGGATGAAGCAACAGTTAACGATTCAGCAAAAGAATCAAGGAAATATAGTTGATTATAAAGTCGTAAGGCATAAAAAGCGTAGTCAGCGTGCTATTCATGTAAATCAAGAGTTATTAGAAGAGCGGGGGTTCAATTTTTCTAGAAACAGTTTTTAAATCTACTAGGTATGAGCATGGTATCTTGTAATTCAATACCTGTAAATACCGTCATCATAGGGTTTGCGAGGATTACAAAGAAAGAGGTTACTAGAAAAATTACAAACCATATGTGTGAGGATTACAAGTGAAATTACAACTTGTAATCCTCTTTTTAGTCGATCTGCTGCGGTTTGCGAAGAGGAGTTACAAAATTACAAGTTTTATAGCTTAGATATATTACTTTTTCCTAATGACATTTCCAGTTATCTGTAAGTCACTGTCTTGTGACAAGCTGTCAGCGCTGGTATCATTGTAATAGGACTACTTACTCAAAGTGAAAATGAAAAGAAGTACAAATCTTATTAATAGCTAAAAAAACTTATAAGCTTAATGAGTGGAAAATAAGAGAATAAATAATGATAGCGAGGTATTGAGAAAGATGAAACTTATACGAACTAGTATTGAAAATTTTCGTTCTATCAATAAATGTCACATTAATCATGATAAAATAACTGCGCTGGTTGGGAAAAACAATTCAGGAAAATCTGCAGTATTGAGGGCACTAAATGCCTTTTTTAATTACATAGAAGAAGAACCTCATTTTCATTCAGGAGCACATCAATATTCGAATGCTAGCCATACAAGAATAGAATTAACTTTTAGTAATGTTCCAAATAACGATAGGTACGCCAGATTGTTAAATGGAAATGAACTTGTTTTACGAATGACATACTCACGCTCTTCGGGTAAGAGAAGCCTATTCTATAAGAAAAATGGAAAAACAAATCCTTTACCAGAGTCATGTATTTCGCAAGTGAAAAGTGAGCCACTTCGCAATTAAATTTTGAACCACCCTAAAATAAATAATTATTCATCAGTTGATTCGTTTTTTAGCCATTCCT